>JBKJJC010000187.1:0-6309 GCA_046598245.1 Rhodoferax sp. | reverse complement strand
TCCTTTACCTGCGCAGAACGCCCAGCCGCCTGCACCCCCTACGTTGATGGGGAAAACGATTGCGGTGGCACGTGACGCGGCCTTTTGTTTTATCTATACCGCAAACCTGGATTGCCTGCGCGCATTGGGTGCGGAGCTTGTTTTCTTCTCGCCATTGGCCGAAGCCTGTCTTCCTGCGTGTGACGCCGTTTGGATACCTGGCGGTTACCCTGAGTTGCATGCTGAGAAAATTGCAGCGAACACGGCGATGCGTAATAGCTTGGCTGAGCACATCACCGCAGATAAACCCGTTTGGGCGGAGTGCGGCGGAATGATGGCGCTGTTTGAGACGCTGGTCACTGCCGATGGCCATCGCCATGCGCAATGGGGCCTGTTGCCCGGCGAGGTGATTATGAACAAGCGCTTGGCGGGTCTGGGGCCGCAGCAGTTGGTCATGGCCAGTGGTACTTTGCGCGGCCACACTTTTCATTACTCCACCACCAACACAGCTTTGGAGGCCGTGGCGCGTACGTCGCGGCCCGACACTGTGCCCCAGCCCGATGCGGGTGAAGCGCTGTGGCAGCGGGGTGCCTTGCGCGCCAGCTACTTCCATGCCTGGTTCCCATCTTGCCCGGCGGCGGTGGTGGAGCTGTTTTCCGCACCGCATAACGAGGGAGGCGCCTGATCATGACGATGCTATTGGACAACCAGCATGGCGACGACACGCTCAACTTTTCACGCGGTCCGCAGCGCATCGTCTGCCTGACCGAAGAGACTACCGAGTGGCTGTACCTGCTGGGCCAAGAGGCGCGCATCGTTGGCATCTCCGGTTACACCGTGCGGCCCAAAAGGGCGCGTGAAGAGAAGCCCAAGGTCAGCGCGTTTCTGAGCGCCAAGATCGACAAGATCATGGACCTGCGACCCGACTGTGTGTTGGGCTTCTCCGACCTGCAGGCGGACATTGCGGCGGAGCTGGTGCGCAAGGGTGTGCAGGTCACCATCTTCAACCAGCGCAGCGTGGCCGAGATATTTTCCATGTTGTACCAGGTGGCTGCCATGGTAGGCGAGGCAGAGCAGGGCATGCAGCGCATTACCCAACTGCAGGCCGACCTGCGTGCCATGCAAGCTGCCGTGGCGGCCCGTGTGGCTGCCGGTGCCCGGCGACCCAATGTGTTTTTTGAAGAGTGGGATACACCGCATATCAGCGCCATACGCTGGGTGTCCGAATTGATGGCGATTGCCGGCGGCGATGATTGTTTTGCCGAGTTGTCGCTGGAGTCACTGGGCAAGAACCGCATCATTGCGGACGGTTCCGAGATTGTGCGGCGCAACCCTGACATTATTTTTGGCTCGTGGTGCGGCAAGAAATTCCGTCCGGAAAACGTGGTGGCGCGGGAGGGCTGGGGCGTGGTGAATGCCGTGCGTGATGCGCAGCTGTTTGAAATCAAGTCACCCGAAATTCTGCAACCCGGCCCCGCGGCCTTAACCGACGGCGTGAACAAGATACACAAGATCATTCTCCAATGGATGGACGAAAATATGGCCCCCAAGGAGCCTGCGGTATGAGCGCACTGTCCATCGCCAAAAGCGAATTCATCCTCGGCGGCCAGCGCAGCGGCAAGTCCCGCCGTGCCGAGATGCTGGCCCGCACTTGGCTGGACCAGTCTGATACCCACCGCGCCGTGCTGATCGCCACCGCCCAGCCTTGGGACGACGAGATGCGCTTGCGCATCACCCGCCACCAGACAGACCGCGCCCTGCGGGTGCCAGGCATGGCCACGGTGGAGGAGCCGCTGGCCCTGGCCAAAGCCATCACCCGCTACAGCCAGCCCGATACGCTGGTGGTGGTGGACTGCCTGACGCTGTGGCTGACCAACCTGCTGATGCCCGCGCAAGCCGAGTCATTTAAGACAAATCAGCCTCTAGCCCCCGAGGAATATGCTCGGACTGCTTCTCTTTTGGTAGCAATACAAGACAGCCCCGGCCCTGTAGTGCTGGTTGGCAACGAGATCGGCCTGGGTGTGATCCCCATGGGGCGCGAGGTACGCGCCTTTGTCGATGCCCTCGGCCGCTTGAACCAGGATGTGGCCAGTGTGTGCCGACGTGTGACCCTGATGGCAGCCGGGCTGCCTTTGGTTTTGAAAGATTCCCCATGATGACGATGCGCATTTTTATCCAACTGCTGTTGGCAGGTGTTGTACTGCTGGGCGGTGCCGCGTTGCAGGCTGCGCAGGTCACCGATGACCGTGGTGTCACCGTCACGCTGGCGGCTGCACCCCAGCGCATCGTCAGCATCCTGCCGTCCCTGACCGAGACCGTGTGTGAGCTGGGCCACTGTGCCCGCCTGGTGGGTGTGGATCGGTATTCCAATTACCCGGCCAGCGTGCAAAAGCTGCCCCAGGTCGGCGGCGGCATGGACCCCAATGTGGAGGCCATCGTTGCGCTGCGGCCCGATGTGGTTTTGATGGCCAAGTCATCCCGTGTGGGTGATCGGTTGGAAGCCCTGGGCATCAAAGTGGTGGCGCTGGAGCCCAAGAGCCATGCCGATGTGCAGCGCGTGATGCTGAAGATTGGGCAGTTGCTGGAAGTGGCGGACGCCCAGCGCCTCTGGCGTGCCATTGACGCAGGTGTATCGGCTGCTGCCCAATCGATTCCCGCCAACGTGCGCGGAACCAAGGTGTACTTTGAAGTGAACCAGGGCCCCTACGCGGCTAGCGAATCGTCCTTCATTGGTGAGACGCTGACACGCCTGGGCGCCAAAAACATTGTGCCGGCCAAGCTGGGGCCTTTTCCCAAGCTCAACCCCGAATACATAGTCCGTGCCAACCCTGACCTAATCATGATTGGCCAGCGCAGTGCAGAGGGTCTGCAGCAGCGGCCGGGGTGGCAGAGCATCCGCGCGCTGCGGGAGCAACGCCTGTGCATCTTCCCATCTGAAGACGCCAATGTGCTGGTGCGCCCCGGGCCGCGCATGGCCGAGGGCGCGCGCCTGATGGCGAAATGCCTGGAGAGCAAAGCGCCTAAGGCGGCTGGCGCTGTAGCCCTGGGAAATACCAAGCCATGATGCAAGCGCGCGCCCGCTGGATGCTGTTGTTGGCGTCCCTTGGCGCCGTGGCGCTGTCGGTCTTGGGCATTTGTGTGGGCAGCGTGGGTTTTGAGAACCTGCTGCAGCCCTTGCTGGACCCCACGCTGGACCCCGTGCACACGGCCATGGCCCAACAAATCGTATGGGAGATTCGCCTGCCACGCACCCTGGGCGCATGGGCTGCCGGCGCCCTGCTGGGGCTGGCCGGTGCGGTGGCGCAGGGCTTGTTTCGCAACCCTTTGGCCGACCCGTATTTGCTGGGCAGTGCATCGGGCGCGTCTTTAGGGGTCGCCCTGGCACTGGCCGCCATGGGGGGCGCTGCCGGCATGTTGGGCGGATCGGGCACCCCGGGCAACATGATGGGTGGGGGCGTGGTCGTGGGTGTGTTTTCCAGCAGCCTGTGGGTGCGCCTGGGCCTGACCGGCGCAGCGTTCGCGGGCGCGGTTCTGGCGATTCTGTTGACCCTGGTTTTGTCGCGTGGCGTCAGCCACACCTTGCGGCTGCTGTTGGCCGGTGTGGTGGTGGGTGCTGTGCTGGGTGCGGTGACCCATCTGGTGTTGATGCTGTCGCCTGATTCGCTGCAGGCCATGTGGGCGTTTATGTTGGGCTCTACTGCCTTTGTGGGCTGGGTCTCGGTTTCATTGATGGCCATTGCCTGGCTGGTGAGTGTGGTGGCTGCCTGGCTGCTGGCACGTGTGCTGGACGGCCTGAGCCTGGGCGACGCTACGGCGCAGAGCCTGGGCTTGGCCGTGGTGCCCATGCGTGCCGCGCTAGTAGCCGTGCTGGCCCTGGCCACCGGCACTGCCGTGGCGCAAACCGGGTTGATCGCGTTTGTGGGCCTGGCCGCACCCCACCTGGTGCGCTCCGTGGTCAAGACCACGCACGGGCAATTGATCCTGCTGGCCAGCCTGGTTGGTGGGGTGCTGCTGATGGCCGCCGACACGTTGGCGCGTTGGCTGATCGCACCGCAGGAATTGCCTGTGGGGGTGTTGACCGCCGTGTTGGGTGGAGGCTATTTGCTGTGGCTGATGCACCGAGGCCAGGCCAAGGTCGGGGGTGCGCTATGAACGCCAGCATGAGCACCAACCCGATCACCGGCAGAGACATGGGTAGGAGCGTGGGCACAGTAGCGTTGAAGGCGGACGCCATCCATGCATCCATGGGCAGCGGGCCGGGCAAAACAGCCGTGCTGCACGGCCTGTCGCTGGAGATCGCCGCAGGGCAATGGACCAGCATCGTCGGGCCCAACGGCGCGGGCAAGTCCACCTTGCTCAAGACACTGGCCGGTGTCTTGCCGCATACCGGTACCGTGTCGCTGTGGGGCAAGCCCTTGGCTGGGGTGCCGCTGCGCGAACGCGCTCGGCAAATGGCCTGGCTGGGTCAGAACGAAACCTCGGCCGATGATTTAACCGTGTGGGATGTGGCCATGCTGGGCCGCCTGCCACACCAGGCCTGGTTGGCACCGGCCAGCGCCGCCGACGAAGCTGCCGTCGAACAAGCCCTGCGCGCCACCCAAGCATGGGAGTGGCGCCACCGCGCGCTGGGGCAGCTATCCGGCGGCGAGCGCCAACGCGTGTTGCTGGCCCGTGCATTGGCCGTGCAGGCCCAAGTGCTGTTGATGGATGAACCGCTGGCCAATCTGGACCCGCCGCACCAAGCCGACTGGCTGGATGTGGTGCAGGCGCTGGTGGCACAGGGCCATACGGTCGTCAGCGTGTTGCACGAGATTGGCATGGCCTTGCATGCGGACCGTGTGGTGGTGATGGCCAATGGGCGGCTGTTGCACCATGGGCCCAGTGCTGACCCCGCTACCCACCGGGCTCTGGTGGATGTGTTTGACCAGCGCATAAGCATCCACGCCATTGAAGGTCAGTGGGTCGCGCTGCCGAAGAGCAAATGACCAATACCGTTGTTGCGCTTCGGGAACTCGCCGAGGAGGCCGGGGTGGGCGTTCAGCTCCGTGTCCCCCGCCCGCTGCGCGGGCTCCTCCTTTACCTGCGCAGAACGCCCACCCCGGCCTCCTCGGAGTCTGTTGGATTTTGAAACTCTTTGAAGAAAACCATGCAAATAGAAACACCTCCATCTGTTAAGCCCTATGAAAAGGCAGAAGGCGAACGCCGCGGCATTGTTGTCGTCAACACCGGCGACGGCAAGGGTAAAAGTACGGCCGCTTTTGGCTTGGCTCTGCGTGCCCATGGGCGTGGCAAGGCGGTCAAGATTTACCAGTTTATGAAAGTGCCAACCGCGCGCTTTGGTGAGCACCGCATGTTTGAGCAGCTTGGTATCCCAATCGAAGGCTTGGGCGATGGCTTCAGCTGGAAGAGCCAGGACCTGGAGCACTCCGCCCAGTTGGCGCGTGACGGCTGGGCCAAGGCCAAAGCCGCCATCCTGGGTGGCGACTACTTCATGGTGACCTTGGACGAGATCACCTACCCGTTGATCTACGGCTGGATGCCCTTGGACGATGTGCTGGAAACTTTGAAGTCGCGCCCAAGCCACGTCCACGTGGTGCTGACCGGCCGACGCTGCCCGCCTGAGATAATCGAACTGGCCGACACCGTGACCGAAATGCAGATGGTCAAGCACGCCTTTAAGGCGGGCATACCTGCACAGCGCGGTATCGAAGACTGACCCTCAAAAGCTTCTCAGAAAGCTTCCAACGCGAAAGACCAAGACAACACTATGAACACCACCGTTTCCGCCCCCGAAGCACCTGCGCAGACCCTGCATTTCCACGCCCCCCACAAGTCCCCCGCCGCCCGCCACTCGGTGGCTCAGCGGGTCTGGACCGTAGCTGAGATTCAGGCCCTGCTGGAACTGCCGTTCAACGACCTGATGTTCCAGGCGCAGACCACGCACCGCGCCCACTTCGACCCCAATATGGTGGAGCTGGCCACGCTGCTGTCCGTCAAGACCGGCGGCTGCCCGGAGGACTGCGGCTACTGCCCCCAGTCCGTGCACTTTGACACCGGCGTAGAGGCCGGGAAGCTGATGGGTGTGGAGGCCGTGCGCGAAGCTGCTCTGGCCGCTAAGGCCGCCGGCGCCACCCGTTTCTGCATGGGCGCCGCATGGCGCGCCCCCAAGGACCGCGACGTGGAAGCCGTGGCCGAGTTGGTTAAGGCCGTCAAGGCGACCGGGCTGGAGTCCTGCGCGACCCTGGGCATGCTGAACGACGGCCATGCCGAAACCCTGCGCGACGCCGGCCTGGATTACTACAACCACAACCTGGACAGCGCGCCCGATTT
>JBKJJC010000267.1:0-8893 GCA_046598245.1 Rhodoferax sp. | reverse complement strand
TTGGCATTGCCAGCACACAGCGTGAAGTCGTCCAGCGACTGCAAACGCCAGGCGCCATGGGCATCACCGCCCGTGGGCTGCACGGCCAGCCACTCGTCGCCGCTGGCAAAGCCGGCTTTCTCGGCCACACCACCGCGCAGCACCTGGTGGATGAAGAGGCCACCGCTTTCCTTGACACGCAGGCCCAGTTGCTGGGCCACCTGGTCGGGCTCAAGGTGAATTTGCACACCGTGGCGCTCCAGCAGGGTGGCCACTGGCAACTCGGCCGTGCTGTGTACCCAGCGGGCAATATCGGGCGCGAACGAGCGGCCGCCCAATTGGGTCAGCACCGCCAACAGGTCTTGTTCACACATGGGGCCGCCCTGGCACCGCGTCCACAGTGCACGCATCACCGCGTCCAATGTAGCCTTGCCCTCGGTGCGCAGCTTCAGGTCCAGGCACAAGGCCACGAGTGAGCCTTTGGTGTAGTAGCTGATGGTGGCGTTGGCCGTGTTCTCGTCCTGGCGGTAGTACTTGATCCAGGCGTCAAAGCTGGCCTGGGCCACGCTTTGCACCTTGCGCCCCGGTGCTTGGGCCACGCCGTTGATGGTTTTGGCGATCAGCTTGAGGTAGGTGGCGTTGTCGATCAGCGCGGCGCGGCGCAGCAGCAGGTCGTCGTAGTAGCTGGTAAAGCCTTCAAAAAACCACAACAGCTCGGTGTAGTTCTCTTGCGTGTAGTCGTAGCTGGCCAGCTCGGCGGGGCGCAGGCGTTTGACATTCCAGGTGTGGAAGTATTCGTGGCTGATCAGCCCCAGCAGCGTGGTGTAACCCTCTGGCTGCTTGTGGGTGGTGGGGGCCAGTGTGGTGCGCGGCAGGCGCGGCAGGTCGGCGCGTTTACAGATCAATGCGGTGGAGTTTTTGTGCTCCAAGCCGCCGTAGCCGTCGGATACGGCGTTCAGCATAAACGCGTAGTCTTTGAACGGAATCGGGCCCAAGCCCCCGTTCTGCTTGCCCGCATTGCTATTGTTTTTGATTGCTTCACCATGCCAGAAGCGGATTTCGGCCTCGCAAATGGCCTGGGTATCCGCGAGTAGTTTTGCGCCGTCAAAACTGGGCGGGGCTCCGGCCACCACAAAACGGTGGGGTATGCCGCAAGCGGTGAAGCTGCCGCTCCAGAATGGGCCCATCTCGAAGGGGCAATCCACCAGGGTGTCGTAGTCTTCAGCGAGGTAGGTCCCAAACCCTTGCTTGTTGACTTTTTTGGCGGTAGCCCCCGTGGCGATTGACCAATGCGCTATCGATTCAGTAGCAATCAGTTCCAGGGCGTGCGGCTGGTCTTGCTGGCCGTCTACCAGCAAACACAGGCTGGTGCCATTGAAGAAACCGCGCGTGGCGTCCAGCCAGGCGGTGCGTACGGAGTTGTCAAAAGCATAGACCTCGTAGCGCACCACCAGCGCCTGGTTAGGTGCGCAGTCCACGACCCAGGTGGCCTTGTCGGTTTGTTGCGCCACAAGGTTCTTTTTGCCCTGCTGGCAGCCCAGGTTTTGCAAGTTCTTGGCAAACTCGCGCACCAGATAGCTGCCCGGTATCCACACCGGCAGGCGCAGGGTCTGTTGTGCGGCGGGGGCGTTGATGGTCAACGTGATGCCAAACAGGTGAGCCTCCAGGTTGGCGACCTCTACCCGGTAGTGGATGGAAGGTGCCGTGGCGGCGCGGGATTTGGATGGAGTGGATAGGGAGCGTGTGGTCGTCATGGAAATGCAGCTTAGCCTTTGTTGCCGGCCAGCAGCTTTTCAATCTGAGCGGCATCGGCTGCGCCAGGCACCCGCGTGTCGTCCACGAAAAACAGCGTGGGAGTGCCGGTGATCTTGTACTTGCGGCCAAACTCACCATTACGGGTCAGCGCATTGGCGTCGCAACTGGCCGCTGCGACCGGCTGGTCGCGCACCATAAAGTCCAGCCAAGCCTTGGCTGGGTCCTTGGCGCACCATATGGACTTGGACTTTTCGACCGAATCTGGCCCGAGAATGGGGTACAAAAACATATAGACGGTGACGTTGTCAATCTTTTGCAGATCACGTTCAAATCGTTTGCAGTAGCCACAGTTGGGGTCTTCAAACACCGCGAGCTTGCGCTTGCCATTGCCGCGCACGACAGTAAAAGCGTCCTTGAACGGCAGGTCTTCAAATTTGACAGAGGTCAGTTTGTTGATGCGTTCTTCGGTCAGGTTGCGCTTGCCGCGCACGTCGATGATGTTGCCCTCGATCAGGTAGTTGGCCTGCGCATCGGTGTAGTAGATTTCGCTGCCGTTGATGCGCAATTCGTAGATGCCGGGCATGGCCGTCTTGTTCACCTCGTCCACCACCTTGATCTGGGGCAGGCGCGCGGCAATGTTCTTGCGGATCTGCGCCTCTTGCGCCAACACGAGGCTGCATACCAGGAGCGCGGTAGCCGCCAGCAGGGATTTCAGTAGAGTTTTCATATATATAAAGTTGTTCAGCTTTTGTCGGTTGTTGGTTTGCCCGGTGCGCCCATGGCGCGCCGTGCAACCCACTGTTTGATCGGTCCACTCGCTTCAAATCGGTTCATGCCCCAGTTACGCATGGCCTGTACGACGGGGTTGCGGTTGGTAAACAACTGCTGCAGCACATCGTTGGCCTGCCCCATCACCGCAAATTCAGCCTTGCGTGCGCGCTCATACTGGCGCAGCAGACGCACATCACCCACACTGCGCCAATAGGCCCGCCCTGTGACGATGGCTACCAGCTCTGCCACATCGGCCAGGCCCAGGTTCAAACCCTGTCCCGCCAGCGGGTGCACGGTGTGGGCCGCATCGCCGGCCAGCACCCAGGCACCCTGCTGCGAAACACCGCTCCAGCGCCGCGCCAGCGCTTGTTGCAGGGGCCACACTTTGCGCGCACTGGTTAGTGAGGCAGCACCTAACACTCCGTGGCTGGCTACACCCAACTCCCGGCAAAAATCGTCTTCCCCGGCGGCCTGCAGGGCTTGCGCCCGCTGTGGACTGACAGACCAAACCAGGGCGCACAAGTTCCCGTCGGCGCCCCCCAATGGCAAAAAAGCCATGATTTCACCCTGGTTGAACCATTGCCGCGCCACCTGCGCGTGCGCTTGTTCACATTGCACCCGGGCGGCCAGCGCCCATTGGTCGTAAGGGGTGACTTCCCATTCCACGCCCCATTCCTGGCGGGATTGGCTGGCCTTGCCCTCACACACCACGGTCAGGGCGGCGGGTTTGGGTTCATTAAAGACTTCAATCAGGGGCTGAAACCGCACCGCATCGGCCAGCCGCGCCTCTAGCGCCGGCACATCGACGATCCAGTTAAGGGCTTCTGAATGGCTTTGGGCGGCGTCAAACGCGACCTGTGCCCCATCGTCGCTGTGGACCTGCATGGACAACACTGGCGTGGCGTGTTGTGCATCGGGCCAGCAGCGTATGGCTTCCAACAATTTGCGCGATGGCAGACTGAGTGCATAGGCCCGCACATCCGCGGCCAATGTCTCGGCGGGCTGCACACCCTGCGCAGCAGCTGGCGCAACCATGGCCACCCGCAACTGCTTGGCCGCCAGATGCAGGGCCAGCGTGCGGCCCACAATGCCTGCGCCACGGATGCAGATATCAAATGGTCTTGTCATTGGGGGATTGTAGGAGCCGCCCCAAGCCCTTACGCCGTTGGGTCCGAGGTTTCCAGTTCGGAGGCCTGTGTGGGCGCGGCTTCGAGGAAGCGAATCGGGCGTCGGGTATTGGGCGCCATGCCCGCAAGCAGATCGCGCAAATCGTCCAGCACACGTTCAGGAGGCACTGGATTTTCGTGCAGCAACACACAGGCCGCTTGAAAATGCAGGGTGACCTCGGGCACCAGCCCGGGCAACGGTATCAGGCCCGAGCCTATGAGTTTGACCATGCGCTCGGTCAATGCCTTGCGGGTGTTAACGCCTTCCATCAGCAAGCCAAATTGCGCTGTGCCGACCCGACCCGCGGGGTCCACATCGCGCAGGATGCGCTGCACCTTGACGACGGCGCGCAGCAGGCATTGCTCGGCCGTGGTGTCGCTGTAGGCTTGGCGTATGTGTTCGTGGTTGGTGATCTGCACCATCACCAGCGCCAGCGGCTCGCGGTGGTCTATGGCGCGCTGCACAGCGCTTTCAAGGTGGGTGTGAAACACCTCTGGCGTCAGCAGACCGGTCAATGCGTCCTGCGTGGGCAGGTGGTTGGCCCGCACCACCAGCTCTTTGCGATCATGTGTGAGCTGGCTCAACGCGTACAGCATGATGGGAACTGTGAGGGAAATGCAGAGTGATGTGACATACCGCATTTGCCACAGCAACGGAACCAGCCCCACGGTCTCCGCCAGCATATAGGTCAACGCAAAAAACTGTGGGAGCATGGCCAGCATCAACCAGCGCCCAACGGTGGTGCCTTTGTGCCAGCTCAGAAAGGTCGCACCCAGACCGACCAGGGTGGCAAAAATCATGACCATGGAGCTGACGCGGTCCGCCACAAAGCGGTCCATCACGCCAAATACCAGTACCGATGCGAGGGTGCCCCAACCCACACTCGACAGAAAACGGTCGAAGCGGTGAAAGTGCACATGCAGCACGAAAATATTGCGTATCAAGAGCAGGGTGCTGCCCACGGCCACTACGGGCATAAAACTCGATGCGTAGTTGCCTATTTCGGGCACAGCCGACCAGACAAATGCGTTCAACACGCCCGTCATCTGTGCCACGGTGGCGGCAATCAACAGCCCGAACAGAACAGCCCAGCCGTCAATGGGCTGGCGGTGCTCTAGGAAACGCAAGAGTGACAGTGCAGTCATGCTCAGTAGTACACCCAGCATCAGCCCTAGGCCCAGCATTTCCAATTGGCGCAGGTTTTCGCGTTGGGGCGTCGTCGTCAGACGGATGGGTATCGACACCTGCCTGAAGTTGCGTACCTGCAGGTAAACGTCTTTCGGTACCGTGTCGGTGAGCTGGAGATCAAAATCGGGATACAGCCCTGGCTTGTGCCACTCACCCTGTGCCACCGAATCCCCTGCGCGCTGCGCCATCCAGTGTCCGGCGCTGTCAGTCTGGTAGAGCGTGGCAGCGTCTAAAAAGGGCATGGGCAGGTTCAAGGTCCATTGCCCTTGGGAGCCCTTTGCCCGCGTGAACCGCAGCTTGATCCACAGAGTGTCGTACTTGTTCAGCGCATACCGGGTCAAGGCCGGTTCGGGTTTGAATTTTGCGATACCGCCTACGACCGTCTCAATACTGGCATGTGAACCCTCGTCGATCCAGCTATCGATGTCTGTGGCGATTTTCAGCGACGGTGTATGGTCGTCCAACACGATGGTATTGGCTGCCTGAATACGGGTGGATGCCTGATCGGTGGCCTGACTGGGTAGACAGAACAGGCAGCAAACGGTCATCAACAGTCGTACGAGCAGGGATGGCATACACTTGTCTACCCAGTTTTTAGAGGTTTTTATGAGTCTGAAGTGTGGCATTGTAGGCCTGCCCAATGTTGGTAAATCCACCCTGTTCAATGCCCTGACCAAGGCGGGCATCGCTGCAGAAAACTACCCCTTTTGCACCATCGAGCCCAACGTTGGCATTGTGGAGGTGCCCGATGCCCGCATGACCCAGCTGGCTGATATCGTCAAGCCTGAACGCATCGTGCCCGCTGTTGTGGAGTTTGTGGACATCGCTGGCCTGGTGGCTGGCGCGAGCACCGGAGAAGGCCTGGGCAACAAGTTTTTGGCCCATATCCGCGAGACCGACGCCACCATCAATGTGGTGCGCTGCTTTGAAGATGACAACGTGATCCACGTGGCCGGCAAGGTGGATCCGATCTCCGACATCGAAGTGATCCAGACCGAGTTGTGCCTGGCCGATTTGGCGGCGGCGGAAAAAGCCCTGCACCGTGTGACCAAGACCGCCCGCTCGGGCGACAAAGAGTCCATTAAATTGGTGGCGATTCTGGAGAAATGCCAGGCCGCCTTGAACGAGGCCAAGCCCGTTCGCACACTGGACTTCAGCAAGGAAGAGCTGCCTTTGTTGCAGCAGTTTTTCTTCATTACGGCCAAGCCGGCCATGTTTGTCGCCAATGTGGCCGAAGACGGTTTTACGAACAACCCCATGTTGGACCGCCTGACTGCATATGCCACCGCGCAAAATGCACCCGTGGTCGCCATCAGCGCCAAGATGGAAGCCGAGATGTCGGAGATGAGTGACGAGGACCGCCAGATGTTCCTGGAAGAGCTGGGCCAGACCGAGCCCGGCCTGAACCGTCTGATTCGCTCGGCCTACAAGCTGCTGGGTCTGCAAACCTATTTCACCGCGGGCGTGAAGGAAGTGCGTGCTTGGACTATCCATGTGGGCGACACCGGACCGCAGGCGGCGGGCGTGATCCACACCGATTTTGAGAAGGGCTACATCCGCGCCCAGACCATCGCATTTGACGATTACGTCGCCTTCAAGGGCGAGCAGGGCGCCAAGGACGCGGGCAAGATGCGCGCGGAGGGCAAGGAGTATGTGGTCAAGGATGGCGACGTGATGAACTTCCTGTTCAGCTCATAAGCCCAAGAGATTTAAGCAAAATTCGGCGCTAGCCCCCGTGGAATATGATGAAGTTGCTATCTAAATCATAGCGGTTTAAAACATTGAGAAGACACCAATGGCAGCAAGTGTCATGGTGACATAGCGTGCAAACTTGCCAATCGCCATATAGAACAGACAGGGCCAGAACGGCAACTTGAGCCAGCCCGCAACCGCGCACAGCGGGTCGCCGACCAATGGCAGCCAGGCCAGCAGGCAGGCCTTTGGGCCCAATTTTTGAAGCCAGTCGAGTGCACGGGTGTGGTGGGACGAATGGCTGTACTTGTCCGCCACTTTGTGGGCGCCGTAGCCCATCCACCAGTCCACCGCGCCTCCCAGGGTGTTTCCAGCCGTGGCGACCAGCACCACGGGCCAGAACATCTCCGGGTTCAGGCGTATCAGCCCGTACACCACGGGTTCCGATCCTAGTGGGATGAGGGTGGCCGATATGAAAGACACCAGGAAAACCGTTGTCAGACCGTAAGCGGGCAGTGACAGCAATGTAAGCAAATGTTCAATCCAAGGGGGCATGTCGGGAGTGTATGGCGTGCCCGGTGCGCCTCAACACTTGCAACTTGGCAGGCGCAATCTCGGTGCCGGCGCAATCGCAAATCCACACTTGGAAACATTTGTATGAGAATTTCAATTGCTGAAATTTTGAGCAGCTAGAATGGCGTCCGGCCCGCAACTTGGTTGCCTCGGCCGCACCCCCAAACTCCAGAAAATACCTCTCATGCACATCGGCCAATTCGCTATGGCGAATCCCCTGTTTGTTGCACCCATGGCGGGTGTGACGGACCGGCCGTTCCGGCAATTGTGCAAGCGCCTGGGGGCGGGTTATGCGGTGAGTGAAATGGTTACCTCCCGGCGCGATCTGTGGGACACACTCAAGACCTCGCGCCGTGCCAACCACGATGGTGAGCCCGGCCCCATTGCGGTGCAGATCGCGGGCACCGAGGCACAAATGATGGCCGACGCGGCCGTCTACAACATCGAGCGCGGTGCGCAAATCATCGACATCAACATGGGCTGCCCAGCCAAAAAGGTTTGCAACAAATGGGCCGGTTCGGCTCTGATGCAGGACGAAGCCCTGGCCCTGTCCATCGTTGAAGCGGTGGTTGCAGCCTGTGCGCCCCACAACGTTCCAGTCACCTTGAAGATGCGCACCGGCTGGTGCCAATCCCACAAGAATGCGGTTGTACTTGCGCGTGCCTTCGAGGGCGCTGGCGTGCAGATGCTGGCCGTACACGGCCGCACACGCGAGCAGGGCTACAAGGGCGAGGCCGAATATGACACCGTGGCCGCCGTCAAGGCTGCGGTGATGATTCCGGTGGTGGCCAATGGCGACATCACCACTCCCGAAAAGGCCCTTGCTGTTTTGCGGGCCACCGGTGCCGACGCCATCATGATTGGCCGTGCCGCCCAGGGCAGGCCCTGGATCTTCCGCGAGATCAAGCATTTTCTGGCGACCGGCACGCATCTTGCGCCACCGTTGGTCAGCGAAGTCAAGCGTTTGTTGGTGGAGCATTTGCATGACCACTACAGCCTGTATGGCGAGTTCATTGGTGTGCGTTCGGCGCGCAAACACATTGGCTGGTATGTGCGCGAGTTGCCGGGTGGCGAGGCGTTTCGTGCGCAGATGAATACCTTGGACAACAGTGCGGTACAGGTGACCGCCGTAGAAGATTTTTTGGACAACCTAAACGAACACACGGACCGCATCCCTGCACCAGGGCTGACGGCCGGAATCAGAGGAAGAGACAACACCATGGAAACTGCACCATGAGCAAGAAGCTCATTGAAGACTGCGTGCGCACCAGCTTGGAGGGTTACTTCAAGGACCTGCGTGGCACCGAGCCTGGCGGCATGCACGATATGCTGGTGCGGGCGGTCGAAAAACCCCTGCTCGAAGTGGTCATGGCCCAGGCCGACCACAACCAGTCCAAGGCCGCCCAGTGGCTGGGCCTGAACCGCAATACCCTGCGCAAGAAGCTGCTGGAACACAGGCTGATCGACTGACACTACTTGCCTCTGTGCGGCGAGCTGCTGCCAGGCCCCTCTTTACCAACTCTTGGCACGCTTCCCACACCATGAACGCACTTCTCTCTGTCTCCGACAAAACTGGCATCGTCGAACTGGCCCAGGCGTTACACGCGCAAGGCATCAAACTGCTGTCCACCGGCGGCACTGCCAAGCTGCTGGCTGAACAAGGTCTGCCCGTGACCGAAGTGGCCGAGATGACCGGTTTCCCCGAGATGCTGGACGGACGCGTGAAGACCTTGCATCCTCGCGTGCACGGCGGTCTTCTGGCGCGCCG
>JBKJJC010000081.1:0-18892 GCA_046598245.1 Rhodoferax sp. | reverse complement strand
CAGCGGCAGCGGTTGCGCCAACCAAAGTGCCTTTCGATTTGCCCGACAACGACGCGTTTGATGACGACCAGGGCTTTGCGCCGACCCAGATTCGCGACCCACGTTGACCTGGTATGCTATCATTTAGATAGCATACTATACATATTCCACGGGGGCTATAGGCCAATTTAATCCTTACCGCTGCCCCCAACCACCTCATTGGCAGAGCGAAACGCCTCTACTGCCGCCGGCACGCCACAGTAGACCGTGGCGTGTAACAAAACCTCCTGAATCTCCTCCACCGTGGCGCCGTTATTCAACGCGCCACGCACATGGCCCTTGAGCTCGTTCTGCTTGCCCAAGGCGGTGAGCATGGCCACGGTGATCAGGCTGCGCGTCTTCAGGTCCAAGCCCGGGCGTTGCCACACGTCGCCCCAGGCCGCGCGGGTAATGTGCTCCTGTATCGGCTGGGTGAAAGGCGTGGCGTTGGCAAAGGAAGCGGCTACAAAGTCCTCGCCCATCACCTGTTTGCGGGTGGCCAGGCCCTGGTCATAGGCTGAAAGGGGTGTGGTGGATGGCATAGGGAAGGTGCTCCAAGCAAAAGCGCCATGGTAGCCAAAGCGGGCGGGGCAATGCATCCGCGGCTGCAGCGTTGGAAACAAGTCGTTTAGACTGTGTCCACCAAAATATCGGAAACCTGCATGCCCGCTATTGCGCCGCAGTTTGGAGCCCCGCCACCCACCGAGTCTGCCAGTGTGTCCACCACCTCCGCCACGAGGCGGCAACTGCTGTGGCTCGCTGGGATAGTGGTGTTGGTGTCGGCCTGCCTGGTCGCCGCAGCGCTGGCCTTCCTGCGGGGTCAGGCCATTCAAACGGGCGAACGCCTGACCGAATCCTTCGCCCAGGTCATCGAAGAACAATCCGCGCGCACATTGCAGTCTGTAGACCAGAGCCTGCAAATCACTGCCATTAAGCTGGCGCAAATGGAATTGGCAGGCACGCTGAACGAAGACTCAGCGCGGCAACTCTTGCGCCAGCAGTTGCAGACCATGCCTTTTGCGCGCGTGTTGTGGGTGACCGATGCGCAGGGGCGCTTGATCTACGACTCAGACATCGGCAATCTGGGGGCCGATCTATCGGATACCGCGTACTTCAAGTCTCTGCAGGCAGCGCCACAAACCCCGTTCCTGGTCGACACCCCGCTCAAGAGCCACCTGGACGGGCAGTGGTTGATCCCGGCAGCGCGTCCGCTGTTGGCTGCGGATGGCAGCTTCGCTGGCACGATTGTCGCCTCCGTCAATCCGCTGTTTTTTGACAAACTTTGGCAGTCGATTGACTTGGGGGCCAATGGTTCGTTGGCGCTGCTGCGTCGGGATGGCGTGTTGATGATGCGCAGCCCTTTTCACGAGCCCAGTATGGGCAAAAGCTTTGGTAACACCCCCGTATTCACAGAGCTGGTACCCAAAGGTAAAGCGGGGAGCATGCGGATTGACAGCCCTATTGATGGCGTGTCCCGCATATTTGCGTACCGCACACTGTCTACGCAGCCCGAGCTGGTTGTCATCATCGGTAAGTCTTACGAATTGATGTTGAGGCCATGGCGGCAGTTGGCCACTTTGGCGGTAACCATCTGGTTGGTAGCGGCCATCGGCATCGCGCTGCTGTGCCACTTTCTTAACCGGGCATGGCGGCAAGAAGCCCTGGTGCAGGCACAAGCCACGCAATCCGCCGAGCGGCTCAGAATGGCCACCGACGCGGCGCAAATTGGTGTCTGGGATTGGGACGTCACCCGCGCTGACCAGTGGTTTGCCAGCCCCACCTATTTCACCATGCTGGGCTACGACCCGCAGGAGGGCCTAGCCAACCGGGCGCAATGGTTGGCGCGCCTGCACCCCGACGACCACGAAGCCGTTAACGCCCGCATCCAGGCTGTACTGGCCGGGGTCGACCTGCCCTACCAGTATGAGGCGCGCATGCTGCACGCAGACGGCAGCTACCGATGGATCAGCGTCGTTGGGCGTGTGTTGGCATTTGACGCCAATGGCAAGGCCAGCCGGCTACTGGGCGTGCGCCTGGACATAACCGAACGCAAACACACCGAGGAGGCGCTGCGCCAGAGCGAGGAAAATCTGTCCATCACGCTGCAATCGATTGGCGACGCGGTGATCGCCACCGATGCCTTGGGCCACATCACCCGTATGAACCCACCGGCAGAGCGCTTGACTGCCTGGCCACTTCCAGAGGCCCTGGGCCGCCCGCTGACCGACGTATTCCGCATCATCAATGCCCAGACCCGTGAGCCTTTGGTCAACCCCGTCGACTTGGTCATGGAAAGAGGTGACGTGGTGGGCCTGGCCAACCACACGGCACTGCTGGCCCGCGACGGCCACGAATACCAAATTTTCGATAGTGCCGCGCCCATACGCGAGCGTGCGGGGCAGATTGTGGGCGTGGTCCTGGTCTTTAGCGATGTGACCGAGCAATACCGGGTTCGCGAAGAGCTGGACGCAACCCTGGCGCTGCTGGAGCGCACCAGCCATATGGCCAAGGTGGGAGGCTGGGAGCTCGATCTGCGCAGCATGCGGTCCATCTGGTCCACGGAAACCTGCCGCATGCACGATATGCCACCAACGGCGGAACCCACGATCGAAGAATCCTATGCCTTGTACGCACCAGACGCCCGCGCCACCCTGCAAGCGGCGGTGCAGGCGGCCATAGAGCACGGCACCCCATGGGACATGGAACTGCCAAAAGTAACCGCGTCTGGCCGCTCCATCTGGGTACGCACCCAAGGTTCTGTGGTGTTAGAAGCAGGCAAAGCGGTCAAACTGATGGGTGTCTTCCATGACATCACCGAGCAGCGCCACGCCGAGTTGGCGGTAATGCAAAGCGAGACCCGCTACCGCGCGTTGTTTGACTATGCGCCCGATGGGATCATCATTTCCACGACCGATAGCCACTTCTTGGATGCCAACGCCAGCGCCTGCCGCATGCTGGGATACAGCCGTGAAGAATTGATTGGGCTGCATGCCTCCGACGTCGTCATCCCGTCGGAGATTGCGCACATAGAGCCCACGTTGAAAGAAATCAACTCCCATATTGAGCACCACCGCGAGTGGCAATTTCGTCGCAAGGATGGCACGGTTTTACCCGCAGAGGTCATGGCCACCACCATGCCAGATGGCCTACTGATCGGCATGCTACGCGACGTGACGGACCGCAAACGGGCCGAGTCCGCATTGCGCGAATCGGCCGCGCACACCCAGACCATACTGGACAACATCGTCAATGGCGTGGTGACCTTTGACGCCCAGGGTATGGTCGAGTCCTTCAACCTGGCCGCCAGCGCAATTTTTGGCTACACACCCTTTGACATCATTGGGCGCAGCGCGTCGCTGCTAATCAACGATCCAGACTCGCACTTTGAGGAAGACTATCTGCGCCACCGGTTCAGCTCCAGCCGCCCCGGCACAGCCAATGTTTCACGGGAGGTACAAGGGAGGCGCAAAGATGGTGAGCTGTTTCCCATCCACCTGTCGGTCTCCCGCATATTCCGCAACGGGCAGGCCCATCTGATCGCCATCGTGCGAGATATCACGCAGCAACGCCACGACGAAGAAGAGATCCGCCGCTTGGCCTTTTTTGATCCGCTCACCGGCCTACCGAACCGCCGCCTGCTGATGGACCGTCTCAAACAGGCCATAGCGACCTCGGCACGCACCGGTAAGCACGGTGCGCTGATGTTTCTGGACCTGGACCATTTCAAACAGCTCAACGACACCCTGGGGCACGATGTGGGCGACTTGCTGCTGCAGCAGACTGCTGCCCGCCTATCGGCCTGCGTGCGCGACGGCGACAGCGTGGCCCGGCTGGGTGGTGACGAGTTTGTGGTGCTGCTGGAAGCGCTGAGCCCCAACAGCCATGAGGCCGCGACCCAGGCCGAGGCCGTCGCCACCAAATTACTGGACGCGTTCAAGACGCCCTACAGCCTGAACAACTACCGCCACGAAGGCACGACCAGCATCGGCATTGTGGTGTTCTTAGGTGACTTGGATTCTATGGATGAGCTGCTTAAAAAAGCAGACGTGGCCATGTACCAAGGCAAGTCCGCAGGGCGCAACACCGCCCGCTTCTTCGACCCCACGATGCAGGCAGCCGTAGCCGAACACGACGCCCAGGAAAGAGACCTGCGCCGTGGCATCGCCATGCGGGAGTTTGTGTTGCACTACCAAGTACAGGTCAATAGCGCGGGCCAAACCATCGGCACTGAGGCCTTGGTGCGCTGGAACCACGCCCGCAGAGGGTTAGTGTTCCCTGTGCACTTCATCCCGCTGGCGGAGCAGACCGGGTGCATATTGGATTTGGGTCAGCAGGTGCTGGAGACCGCCTGTGCGCAACTGGTGGCATGGGCCGATCAGCCCGCCAAGGCGCACTGGACCATGGCTGTCAATGTCAGCGCGGCGCAATTTGCGCAGACCAGCTTTGTGGCCAATGTGTCGCGTGCGCTGTCGCAGACGGGCGCTGATCCCAAGCTGCTGAAGCTGGAGCTGACCGAGAGCACTTTGGTGCACGACATCGAAGACGTCATCGTCAAGATGAGCGCACTCAAGGCCATGGGTGTGGGATTCTCGCTCGATGACTTTGGCACTGGTTATTCATCGCTGTCTTACCTGAAACGCCTGCCGCTGGACCAGCTCAAGATCGACCAATCTTTTGTGCGCGACGTGTTGACCGACCCCAGCGACGCCGTCATCGCACGCACCATCATCGCGCTGGGCCACAGCCTGGACTTGGGTGTGATTGCCGAGGGCGTGGAGACCGAGGGGCAACACGCGTTTTTGGCGCAGGCGGGGTGTGATGCGTTCCAGGGTTATTACTTCGGGCGGCCCGTGGCGGCGGAGGCTTTGGACTAAACCGCGTTTAGGATGTCGGCTTTGCCGCAGAATAATTCTGGAGACCCATGCCCGCATCCAAACGCACCATCACCATCGACGACCTCTGGTCCCTCAAACGCCTAAGCACCGGCAGCCCATCGCCCGACGGCCAATGGACCTGCTCCGTGGTTACCAGCTACGACATGCAGAAAAATGAGAGCAGCAGCCAGCTATGGCTACTCTCGACCGACGGCAAGACGCAGCGCCAACTCACGCGTGGCAAGCGCGATGGTGATCCGCAATGGTCACCCGACGGCAAGTGGATCGCCTTTGTATCCAAGCGCGGCGAAGGCAAGGACGCCGACGCAGCAGGACAGGTCTATTTGATTGCGCCAAACGGTGGCGAGGCGCGCCGCGTGGCACACCTGGCCACCGGCGTCAGCGCTTTGCGTTGGTTCCCGGACAGCAAGCAACTGGCGTTTGTGTCGTGGGTCTGGCCCGAACTCAAGACGCAGGCGGCACAAGAGAAGAAATTCAAAGAGGACAAAGACGACAAGGTGCAGGCCACCGTGCTGGAGGACAACCACTACCGCTATTGGGACCACTGGTTTGCGCGTGGGCGCAAACCGCACATCCACGTGGTGGACACACGCAGTGGCAAGATACGCGATCTGTTTGCAGGCACTGCGTTTCACCTGCCGCCGCAAGAGCCCGAGGCTGCGTTGTTTGACATCAGCCCGGATAACCAAGAGCTGGTTTTCACCTTCGACGCCAACCCAGACCCGCGCGAGTTTTCGTTCACCGACATCGTGGCCATGGATGTGAAATCGGGCAAGACCAGCACGCTGACCGCGCGCAACAAAACGCAGGCCCGCCTGGCCTTTGAGAGCCCACGCTACTCACCCGATGGCCAATTCATTGGCCTGTTAAGCACCGACTTCACCACACTGCACAACGAGCAAGGCCGCGCCTGGCTGCTGGAGCGCAAAGGCAAGAAACTGAGCCCCTGGAGCACCACCTGGGACCGTGGCGTCAATGGGCCACTGCAATGGGCCGCCAACAGCGACGCGGTGTATTTCACGGCCGAGCAGGGCGTGGCGCAACCCATCTGGCGCCTTGCCGTGGACGCAAAGACCCCTACCGAAGTATTGCGCGGTGCGGGCGATGGCGGCACAGCGGGTGATCTGCGCATCAGCGCCAACGGCAAAACGCTGGTGTACGCGCGATCGAGCCAGCAACACCCGCCTACTCTTTTGGCCTGCAATACCGACGGCTCCGGCGAACGCACCATAGAAAAATTCAACACCAAGCTATTGGCAGGCTTGCAGATGGGCGAAGCCAAGTCTGTCGAAGTGAAAGGCTTTGGTGGCGAAGCCGTGCAGATGTGGGTGGTCTCGCCACCGGGTTACACACCAAGCACAAAGAAAAAATGGCCACTGATGCAGGTGATCCACGGCGGGCCGCACACCTGCTGGAGCGACACCTGGCACTGGCGTTGGAACATGCAGATGTTTGCCGCCAGCGGCTATGTGGTCGCCGCGGTGAACTACCACGGCTCCAGCGGCTTTGGGCAAAAGTTCTTGTCCAGCATCAACGGCGACTGGGGCCGCCGCGAGCTGGCCGATGTGGAAGCCGGTACCGATTACATGCTGGCCACCGGCACCATCGATGCCAAACGCATGGTGGCTACTGGCGGCAGCTACGGTGGCTACATGGTCGCCTATATGAACGGCAACCTGCCTGCCAAGCGTTACCAGGCCTATGTGTGCCACGCGGGTTGCTACGATTGGGTGTCAATGATGGGATCGGACGGCTACTTCTGGTTTGGCCATGAGCTGGGAGCCTTCCATTGGGACGACGAAGCCCGCGTGATGAAGCAGTCGCCCCACCATTACGCCCAAAACTTTAACACCCCCACGCTGGTCATCCATGGTGAGCTGGACTACCGCGTGCCCTACTACCAAGGCTTGGCCTACTACAACACCCTGCGGGCCCGTGCCATACCGTCACGCTTGGTGTTCTTCCCCGATGAGAACCACTGGATTTTGAAACCGCAGAACTCCAAGCTTTGGTATGCGGAGTTCACCGGGTGGTGTGATCGGTATACGTCAGGCAAAGCGAAGATGCTACAAAAATAGTAGCTATGTCATCATATTCTACGGGGGCTACAGGCCAATAGACACGGTAAACCGACTCCCACCTACCAAATCTCCAGCTTCAAACGCTGCGCAGGCACTTGTGCAAACGCCTTGTCACGACTCACCAGCGTGACATCTACCGCCACAGCATGCGCCGCGATCATCATGTCAAAGTCGCTGAGATTGATGCCCTGCGCCTCCAGCGTGGCGCACATCTCGCCATAACAAGTGGCAACGCGCTCGTCCCACGGCAGCACGTCCATGCGCAGCAGCACTTGGGCCAGCGCGTTTTTCAAGCGAGCGGGTTGACCCTTACGGTGCAGTCCGTACTCCAACTCTGCGAGGGTGATGCTGGAGATCACCACCTGGCCCACGGGTACTTCGGTGAGTCGCGCCATCAGAGCCGCATCTCTGCCCTGCATGATGTGGCTGATCACATTGGTGTCCAGCATGTAGCGCTGACTCATTCCTGCGCACCTTCAAAGGGATCGCGCCGCGCGTGGGTCTGGCGGCGTTCGATCAACATATCTTCATGTTTGTTTTGCGCCACCACGTCAAGCAGGCCCTGCCAGTCGGTCGGCTTGCGCGACAGCACCACATCGCCCGTGACCGGGTCGCGCCGGATGAAAACTTCGGATACGTCAAACCGAAACTCGAGCGGCAAGCGGACCGCCTGGCTGCGGCCCGTGGCGAATATCTTGGCGGTTTGCAGCATTTTGAATCTCCTTGTCTAGTGATATACACCATGATATATATCAACGACTTTCCAGTCAACACCACTGCACTGGCCACCACGCTGCGCACACGCAAAAGCGCCCAACCCGGCTACCCAGGTCGGGCGCTTCTGTTCGTGCTCAGATGTCGAAACGGTCCAGGTTCATCACCTTGGTCCAGGCGGCGACAAAATCCGCAACAAACTTCTGCTGGCCGTCCGCGCTGGCATAAACCTCGGCATAGGCACGCAGGACCGCGTTGGAGCCAAAAACAAGGTCAGCCCGGGTGCCGGTGTATTTCACTGCGCCCGTCTTGCGATCCCTGCCCTCGAACACTTCGCCCTCGCTGTCTAGGGCCTTCCACACCGTGCCCATATCCAGCAAGTTGACAAAGAAGACGTTGCTGAGCACGCCCACCTGGTCACTCAACACGCCGTGTTTTCCGCCATCGGCATTGGCGCCCAACACACGCAGGCCGCCGACCAGTACCGTCAGCTCGGGCGCAGTCAGTGTTAGCAACTGGGCCCGGTCGAGCAACAGGGCTTCGGTTGCGGCACCAATGGGGCCCTTTTTGTAGTTGCGGAAACCATCGGCCACAGGCTCCAGAAACGCAAAAGACTCCGTGTCCGTTTGTGCTTGCGTGGCATCCACCCGCCCAGGTGCAAACGGCACTTCAACCGCAACACCTGCGGTTTTGGCAGCGCGCTCCACACCGACGCTACCTGCCAAGACGATCACGTCCGCCAAAGAAGCTTTGCCGGACGCCTTTTGGATCTCTTGCAACGTAGCCAGCGCCCTGACGGCGATTGTGTTGACTTCCCAATCCTTTTGTGGGGCCAAGGCCAAGCGTGCGCCGTTGGCACCGCCGCGTTTGTCGCCACCACGGAAGGTCGAGGCCGATGCCCAAGCCGCCGATACCAACTCGGATACCGAAAGATCGGAGGCGGCAATCGTCGCCTTCAAGTCGGCAATGTCAGCAGCCGTTGGGTGGAGCGTTGCAGCGGGCAACGGGTCTTGCCAGATCAAATCTTCCGCCGGCACTTCGGGGCCCAGGTAGCGCACCTTGGGCCCCAAGTCGCGGTGGGTCAACTTGAACCAGGCGCGGGAAAAGGCTTCGGCAAAGGCCTGCGGATCATCGTGGAAGCGCTTGGAAATCTTGCCGAACTCCGGATCAAAGCGCATGGTCAGGTCGGTGGTCAGCATGGTCGGCTTGTGCATTTTGCCCGGCACATGGGCATCGGGGATGATGTCGGGCGCGTCTTTGGCGACCCACTGTTTGGCACCGGCAGGTGAATGGGTGAGTTCCCACTCAAACTTGAACAGGTTTTCAAAAAAGTTGTTGCCCCACTGGGCCGGGGTGGTGGTCCAGGTCACTTCTAGGCCGCTGGAAACGGTGTCCTTGCCGTGGCCGCTTCCAAAATTGCTGTTCCAACCCAGGCCCTGCGCCTCCATGCCGGCGCCTTCTGGCTCTGCGCCTTTGTGAGACTCTGGCGCCGCGCCGTGCGCCTTGCCAAAGGTGTGGCCCCCCGCGATCAGGGCAACAATTTCCTCGTCGTCCATCGCCATGCGGTAGAAGGTGGTGCGGATATCTTTGGCAGCGGCCATGTAGTCGCCGCTGGCGTTGGGGCCTTCAGGGTTTACATAGATCAGCCCCATGTGCGAGGCCGCCAAGTTTTTGTCCAACTCGCCTTCGCCTTTGTTGCGGTCACCGCCTCCGCTGAAACGCTTGTCGGCCGCCAGCCACTGGGTCTCGGCGCCCCAATTCACGTCCATGTCGGGTTCCCACACGTCTTCGCGTCCACCGCCGTAGCCGAAGGTGCGAAAGCCCATGGACTCCAGCGCTACGTTGCCAGTCAGAATGAACAAATCAGCCCAAGAAATCTTTTGGCCGTATTTCTGTTTGATCGGCCACAACAGGCGGCGCGACTTGTCGATGTTGACGTTGTCGGGCCAAGAGTTCAGCGGCGCAAAGCGCTGCTGACCACGACCGCCGCCGCCACGACCGTCGTGCGTGCGGTAGGTGCCTGCGCTGTGCCAGGCCATACGGATGAACTGTGGACCGTAATGGCCGAAGTCGGCAGGCCACCAGTCTTGTGAATCAGTCATGAGTTGGACTAAATCGGCCTTCAACGCCTTGAAGTCCAAGGAATTGAACGCTTCTGCATAGTTGAATGTCTCGCCCATTGGGTTGGATTTGCTGGAGTGTTGGTTCAACAGTTCCACTCGCAACTGGTTTGGCCACCAATCTTTAGGGGTGGTGCCGCCACCGGCGGCGTGGTGGAACGGGCATTTGGCTTCGCTTGACATGGACGTCTCCTAATTTTGAAGGTGATTGACTGACCAGGGCAGTTTAGATTTTCAAGATCTATCAAACAAGTAGTTTTTATTAATTAAAACTATAGTCAAGTCCAATACCGCCTATGCCCACGGTTCTCATCATTCCGCGGCCTTGCACGGCCTTACGATAGGGCCAGGAGAACCTACACACCATGACCCACACGCCCCGCTACCCTTTGCCCGACCTGAACACGCTGCCTGAAGACATTCGGACGAAGATTCTGGAGGTCCAAGAAAAGTCAGGCTTTGTACCCAATGTCTTTCTGGCATTCGCCCGCCGCCCGGCCGAATGGCGCGCCTTTTTCGCCTACCACGATGCATTGATGCTGCGATCCGAAAGCAGCCTGACCAAGGGCGAACGCGAAATGATCATCACCACCACCAGCGCGGCCAACCACTGCCTGTATTGCGTGGTGGCGCACGGGGCGATATTGCGGATTTATGAGAAGAAACCGCTGGTGGCCGACCAGGTGGCGGTGAACTACCGCAAGGCCGACATCAGCCCGCGCCAGCGCGCCATGCTGGACTTTGTGATGAAGGTCTGCCTGCACAGTGACACGGTGGAAGATGGCGACTTTGACGCCCTGCACACCCATGGTTTTGACGACGAGGACATCTGGGACATAGCAGGTATTACCGCCTTTTTTGGCCTGAGTAACCGCATGGCCAATGTGACCAGCATGATGCCCAACCCCGAGTTCTATTTGCTGGGGCGCGTGCCCAAGCAGAAGTAGCCGCAACCCTATTGGTAAAATAAGCCTCTAGCCCCCGAATACACTGATTAGTTAGCTATATATTTTGTAGCAATTGTTGCAGACGCTGGCCAACGCTGCTAGGCGCCCTGCCTACAATCCCTCCATGGCCATCCCGCAAACCTTCATCCAAGAACTCATCGCCCGTGCCGATGTGGTGGAGATCGTGGGCCGCTATGTGCAGCTCAAGAAGGGCGGCGCCAACTTCATGGGCCTGTGCCCCTTCCATGGGGAAAAGTCGCCCTCCTTTTCAGTCAGCCCGGCCAAGCAGTTCTACCATTGCTTCGGTTGCGGCAAAAACGGCAACGCCATCAGCTTTTTGATGGACCACGCCGGCATGACCTTCATCGAAGCGGTCAAGGACCTCGCCCAGCAGTACGGCATGCAGATCCCTGAGGACGAGGCCTCGCCTGAGGACCGTGCCCGCGCCCAAGAGCAAAAGCAAAAGCAAAACACACTGACCGACGTGCTGGAGAAAGCGGGCGAAGCCTACCGCCGCGGGCTGAAAGATTCCCCCCGCGCCATCGCCTATTTCAAGGGCCGTGGATTGTCTGGCGAGATCGCCAAGCAGTTTGGCCTTGGCTATGCGCCAGAGGGCTGGCGGTCATTGGCCAGCGTCTTCCCGCACTACGACGACCCACTGCTGGTCGAAAGTGGCCTGGTCATCAGTAACACAGAAGACAACGGCAACGAGGAGAAACGTTACGACCGTTTCCGTGATCGGGTCATGTTCCCCATCCGCAACATCAAGGGCGAATGCATTGGCTTTGGTGGGCGGGTGTTGGGCGATGACAAACCCAAGTATCTGAATTCGCCCGAAACCCCGGTCTTCAGCAAGGGACGCGAGTTGTATGGCCTGTTCGAGGCACGCAACGCATTGCGCGAACACGGCTATGTGTTGGTCACCGAGGGTTATATGGACGTGGTGGCGTTGGCGCAGCTGGGCTTTCCCAATGCAGTGGCCACGCTAGGCACCGCCTGCACAGCCGACCATGTGCACAAGTTGTTCCGCTTCACCGATGCCGTGGTGTTCAGCTTTGACGGCGACAGCGCCGGCAAGCGCGCCGCGCGCAAAGCGCTGGACGCCGCCCTACCCTACGCCACCGATGTGCGCAGCATCAAGTTTTTGTTCTTGCCCGAAGAGCACGACCCTGACAGCTTTATCCGTGCCTATGGCCAGGACGAGTTCGCGCGTTATGTGTCAGAGGCCACACCGCTGAGCCGTTTTCTGGTGGAGGCTGCGCGCGAAGGCTGCGACCTGGGCACGGCCGAGGGGCGTGCCTATATGTCCAGCAATGCCAAGCCGCTGTGGGGCCTGCTGCCCGACGGGGCGCTTAAATTACAGTTGCTGGCCGAGTTGGCCGCCCAGGTGCAACTGCCCAGTGCAGAGCTGGGGGCGCTGTGGGCTGTGGCCAGCCATTTACCCACGACCCGAGCAATGCCTGCTACGCGCCAAACTGGCGATTGGCATCCGGACGACCACGACGAACACAGCCCTGGCGCTGCCACCTGGGGCCACCCGCTGGATGGCGAGCGCACTGGCAGCTCGCAGACCAAAGGCAAATGGGAAGGAAAAGGAGACTGGAAAGGCAAAGGCAAGTGGGAGGGCAAAAACAAATGGGACCGTGACCGCCCTGTTCGTGCGCCGCTGCGCGGCCCCCTGGCCAGCCGCGCCGACTATGCCACGCGGATTTTGCTGGGGCACAGCGAACTCTGGGAGACATTGACCAATGAAGACCACGCCCTGTTGTGCGAGTTACCAGCCCCCCACGGACCGTTGATCGCCTGGCTGGAAGCCCAGTTACACGAACACGGCCCACTGGCCTGGGGCGCCTTGCGCGACGAGCTGCAAGGCCAGGGCGCGGAAGAACTCGCGCTGCGCCTCATGTCCGACCCCACCATCTCCAGCAGCGCGGCTGGCGAGGGTGCGGGCGACACTGGTGCAGAGTTGCGCGACTTGCTCAACCGCATGCTGGTGGACCGCATCAAAGAACAGGAAACCCAAGCCATAGCCGCTGCCAGCACGGACCCGTCCGCCCTGGTCCGGTACCGTGAATTGCATGCCCGACGTTTGCAACTCGAATTGGCAGGACGGCCACAGGGCTGAAACCACCGCGTTGCTATCCGTGGCGGCGGATCGCCTTGAATTTCAGCAATCCGCCAATATCATTCAATAACAAGCCGCTTTACGGCTATACTACTTGGTTGTTTCGGCAAGAGCGACAGCAGCACCTCCGGGCCAGGCCAAGCGTTGGTAGATCACAACCGGCCACCTTACCGCAAGGACTGCATTCCAAATGTTCGCCCTCCCATCTTGCCACTAAGAATCCTTTGGGGATTCTTTTCCTGCCCTGCCAACTGCGCCCGCCTAAGTAGCGGTGTAGAAGGCACCCGCTCTGTTCGCCCGTTTTTTTGATGTCCTGAGGTTCTCGCATGCCTGCTCAAAAATCTGTCAAAGCTGTCCAGTCTCCGACCAAGTCCGATAAGAAAGCCCCACCCGTGCCCGCATCCAAGCCAATTGTTCCCAAGTCGAAGGCCCAGCTATTGAAAGACGCGGCAGACGCCCTGCTCAATGCCGGCACAGCAGCCAAGAAGAAACCCGGTCGCCCACCTAAAGCAGCCGCAGCCGAGTCCGATGCTCCTCCCAAAACCGGCGCCAAGCGCGGGCGCAAGCCCAAGGCTGCGGCAGAGTCCTCGGGCGACGACATGGATATGTCGGACATTGAGGCTGACCTGGTTGGCGAGCCCGAAGCGGTAGCGGCCACAGGCGAAAAGGTCAAACCCCTGCGCATGAAGATCAGCAAGGCGAAAGAACGCGCCTTGATGAAAGAATTTGGTCTGGACGAAACCGTTCTATCCGAAGAAGACATTGCCAAGCGCCGCCAGCGCCTGAAGGCCCTGATCACGCTAGGCAAGACCCGTGGCTACCTGACCCACGGCGAAATCTCCGACCACTTACCCGACAAACTGGTCGATGCTGAAACGCTGGAAGTCGTGATCTCCATGTTGAACGACATGGGTGTCGCGGTGTATGAGCAAACGCCTGATGCCGAGACACTGCTGCTGAACAACAACGTATCTACGGCTGCCACGCCGGAAGAAGCCGAAGAAGAAGCCGAAGCCGCCTTGTCCACGGTGGACAGCGAGTTCGGCCGCACTACCGATCCCGTGCGCATGTACATGCGCGAAATGGGCACGGTCGAACTGCTGACCCGCGAAGGCGAAATTGAAATCGCCAAGCGCATCGAAGGCGGCTTGATGGCCATGATGGAGGCGATCAGCGCTTCCCCAGCCACCATTGCCGAAATCCTGCGCCTGGGTGAAGACATCCGCGAAGGCAAGGTTGTCATCACCACCATCGTGGACGGATTTTTCAATCCCAACGAGGCCGATGACTATGTGGCCGAAGAAGATTTTGACGAATTTGACGCCGATGATGACGACGACGGCAAAGGCGGCTCCAAAGCCCTGACCCGGAAGCTGGAAGAGTTGAAGAAAGAAGCGCTGTCTCGCTTTGACCGCTTGCGCGAACTGTTCGAAAAAGTGCACAAGATCTACGACAAGGAAGGCTACGGCACACCGCACTACATCGCCGCACAAAAGGGCCTGAGCGAAGAGTTGATGTCCATCCGTTTCACCGCCAAGGCGATTGAAAAGCTGTGCGACATGGTGCGTGGCCAGGTCGACGACATCCGCAAGAAAGAGCGCGAATTGCGCCGCATCATTGTGGACAAGTGCGGCTACCCGCAAGACAACTTCATCGCCGATTTCAGCGGTCGTGACAAGAATGGCAACAAGGTTCCGTCCCAGTTGCTGAACCTGAAATGGATTGAAAAGCAGGCTGCATCTGGCAAATCATGGGGCGCCGTGATGGGCCGCAACATCCCGCCCGTGCAGGATCTGCAACAGAAGCTGACCGACCTGCAAGCCAAGGTTGTGGTGCCGTTAGACCAGCTGAAAGACATCAACAAACGCATGAACGCCGGTGAGTACGCGTCGCGCGCCGCCAAGAAGGAAATGATCGAGGCCAATTTGCGCCTGGTGATCTCTATTGCCAAGAAATACACCAACCGTGGTTTGCAATTCCTGGATTTGATCCAGGAAGGCAACATCGGCTTGATGAAGGCGGTGGACAAGTTCGAATACCGCCGCGGCTACAAGTTCTCGACCTACGCCACCTGGTGGATTCGCCAGGCCATCACCCGCTCGATTGCGGACCAGGCGCGCACCATCCGTATTCCGGTGCACATGATCGAAACCATCAACAAGATGAACCGCATCAGCCGCCAGCATTTGCAGGAATTTGGTTTTGAGCCGGATGCATCCGTGTTGGCCGAGCGCATGGAGATTCCGGAAGACAAGATCCGCAAGATCATGAAGATCGCCAAAGAGCCGATCTCGATGGAAACGCCGATTGGTGACGACGACGACAGCCACCTGGGCGACTTCATCGAAGATGGCGCCAACACTGCGCCTATGGAAGCCGCGATGCAGGCTGGCCTGCGCGATGTGGTCAAGGACATCCTGGACAGCCTGACGCCACGTGAAGCCAAGGTGCTGCGTATGCGATTTGGTATCGAGATGACATCCGACCACACTCTGGAAGAAGTGGGCAAGCAGTTTGACGTGACCCGTGAACGCATCCGCCAGATCGAAGCCAAGGCGCTGCGCAAGCTCAAGCACCCCAGCCGCTCTGACAAACTGCGCAGCTTTACCGACAACTTGTAAATTGGTGGCCCCCTACAAGCTAGCTGCGGTCATGGGCTGGCCGGTGGCGCATTCGCGCTCACCTGTCATCCACAACCACTGGATCAGCGAGCACGGCCTCAACGGTGCCTATGTGTTGCTGCCAGTTCAGCCTGAGCACATAACCACTGCACTGCGCAGCTTGCCAGTGCTGGGCTTTGCGGGGTGCAATCTGACGATTCCGCACAAAGTGGCTGCGCTCACTGTGGTGGACCGGGTGGATAGCCTCGCCCAACGCATTGGCGCCATCAACACGATCGTGGTGGAGCATGATGGCTCGCTGACGGGGCGCAACACCGACGGGTATGGCTATATCCAAAGCTTGCGTGATGCGCAGCCTACTTGGAGGGCCGACGCTGGCCCAGCGGTTGTCCTGGGCGCGGGCGGCGCGGCGCGCGCGGTCATCGTAAGCCTGATGGACAGCGGCGCAACCGACATTCGACTGACCAACCGGAGCTGGGCCAAGGCCCACGACATGGCCCAGGAGTTTGGCGCTGCGGTGAGCGCCATACCCTGGGACAACCGGCACGATGCGCTGGCGGGAGCGGCCTTACTGGTCAACACCACCAACCAGGGCATGCATGGAGAGGCAGCATTGGACTTGCAACTGGACCAATTGCCGATGCAGGCGCTGGTATCAGACATCATCTATGTACCGCTGGAGACGCCCCTGTTAGCCACCGCGCGGTTAAGAGGTCATTTGACGGTGAATGGACTGGGCATGCTGCTGAACCAGGCTAGGCCAGCATTTGCGGCGTGGTTTGGTGTGCAACCCATCGTCACCCCGGCGCTCGTCGCCATGGTGCTGGCCACGTTTTAGGCCGCTGCTTTGTTCGAGCGTTCGGATACAAAACCAAACGCAAACTGCAACACCTCTTCCAACGACAGCTCGATGGCGTGGCGCTCCTGCTCCGTCAGGTAAAACATCAAGTCCACGTCATGGCGGACATAGCGCGCAGGCAGTCGATTGAGAGCCACGCAGGCCACATCACCCAGCATATCCGGCGTAAAGGCTTGGTACTGCTCTGAGCGGCGAGCCACTTCTTCAAATACAAGACGCTCGTAATAGTTGTGAACCTGCTCAAAATTAAACACCATGAAAGTCTCCAAAAGGCTGCCCAACAAATAGCTTTGAGCACCACCTTAGCACCTCCGCCATGCTCTGACAAGCGATTCGCCGCCAAGTCACAAGCTATGAAACTTGTAGCATGGCAAAATTTGCGATATAGTTTCACCTGATTAATTAGGCCGGGCAAAATTGCAAAGGCGGCCGTCAGGGCCCAGCAGTTGGTCGGCCGAGAACCCGAGTCAAGGAGAGGTAATTTAATGAGTGCTAAAGAATCGGTCGCCATCGGCCAGTTGCTAAGTCTGCTGGAGTCTCGCTATGCCATGCGCGTGCTATGGGCCTTGCGTGACGGCCACGCCCAAACATTCCGACTGCTACAGGACAGCGTAGGTGGTATAACGCCCAACACACTGAACACCCGTATCAAAGAATTGCGGGAAGCAGGTTTAATGACCCATGGAAGCGATGGCTATTCCGTGACCAATCTTGGCGCGGATCTGCTCAAACGCCTGGGGGACTTGCAGGCTTTCGCTGGTAAGTGGGCCACCACCCAGGCCAAAAAGTCGAGCTAGGCTTGCGCTTTGCCGCCAAGCGGCACCCCAAAAAGGCAGGTTAGACCTGTCTTTTTTTTGTCTACGGCATAATCCCAGGCTTTGCCGAGTGGAACGCCGATTGCGCCTTTGCCGCAATTTTTTTCTATTTTTGCAACGAAGCGCCCATTTTTCACCAAAGGATTTCCCAATGATCACCACCGCTACTGGATTGCAATACAACGACACCACGGAAGGTTCCGGAGCCACTGCTATCAAAGGGCAGAGCGTGACTGTGCACTACACCGGTTGGCTGTACAACAACGGCACACAAGGCGTCAAGTTCGATTCCAGCAAGGACCGCAATGATCCGTTTGTTTTCCAATTGGGCGCAGGCATGGTCATCCGGGGTTGGGACGAAGGCGTAGCGGGCATGAAGGTCGGCGGCTCACGCACTTTGGTGATCCCGGCAGACCTGGGGTATGGCGCGCGCGGCGCTGGCGGCGTGATTCCACCCAACGCAACCCTGAAATTCGACGTTGAACTGTTGGGCACCTCGGCCTAATACAGACCCGGGTTGTCGGGTATCACACAGCAAAAGGGCCTAGCGCCCTCTTGAATTGCACTGCTGAGCCCCCACAACTAGGCTCAGCAAATCAAACCCATCGTCAAACCTACACCCACTTGCATGTCTGACCAGCCATCTACCCCCCAACAAGACCCTTCTGACGCCATCTACCAAAGCACAGAAGGCATGTTTGCATCCCAAAATACATCTGAGCCCGATGTACTAGCCCAGGTTCAAGCGGAATTAGCAACTTTGCAGGCCAAAACCGGTGACCTAGCCGACCAGTACCTGCGCGCCAAGGCCGACGCCGAAAACGCCCGCCGCCGCGCCGAGGAAGAGATTTCCAAGGCCCGTAAATTCGCGGTGGAAAGTTTTGCCGAGAGCCTGTTGCCTGTCGCTGATAGCCTGGAAGCGGGCCTCACCATCAAAGATGGCACGGTTGAACAAATCCGTGAAGGTGCGCAAGCGACACTGCGCCAGCTCATGGCCGCCTTGGAACGCAACAAAGTGTTGGCCATTGCACCCACTGCAGGCACCAAATTTGATCCACATCAGCACCAAGCCATCAGTGTGGTGCCATCGGAGCAAGAAGCCAACACAGTTGTCGGGTTGCTTCAAAAAGGGTATTTGATTGCAGACCGCGTATTGCGCCCCGCCTTAGTGACCGTCTCTGCCCCCAAATAGGCAAAAGCCACCTGGCCCCACTTGAAATCGGTACATCTGACTTCAAGTTGAGCTCATCTGAAATTTTAATTGAAAACTTTGCGGGACTGGCCTTCGGCTACGTCTCCAACTGAATAGGAGTACATCATGGGAAGAATCATCGGCATTGACCTGGGCACCACCAACAGCTGCGTGGCCATCATGGAGGGCAACACCCCCAAAGTCATTGAAAACGCAGAAGGTGCACGCACCACGCCATCCATCATTGCCTACCAGGAAGATGGCGAAGTGTTGGTGGGTGCATCCGCCAAACGCCAGTCAGTGACCAATCCCAAGAACACGCTGTACGCGGTGAAACGACTGATCGGGCGCAAGTTTGCCGAAAAGGAAGTGCAAAAGGACATCGACCTGATGCCCTACAAAATTGCCGCCGCCGACAACGGCGATGCCTGGGTCGAAGTGCGCGGCAACAAGATTGCGCCGCCGCAGGTTTCGGCTGAAGTCCTGCGCAAAATGAAGAAGACCG
>JBKJJC010000258.1:0-22441 GCA_046598245.1 Rhodoferax sp. | reverse complement strand
ACTTTAGAATCGGCCCCTCGTTATTGGCGTTTCTACATGCGTTCACTCCTTCACTCTTTCTTGCTCCTGTTTGCTGCCTTGGGCGCGCAAGCGGCCGAGCCCCTCACCAACTTCAATGTGGTGCTGTTGCAGCCCAGCGCGGTCATGGAAAAGCGCGTGGCAGACATCGATGCCATGGCGGACTACATCAAGGCGGTCCAGGCCGCCGCGCGCGATGCGGTGGTTGCCAGTGGCGCTATCCAATCCGTGGGCGGATTTATTGTGCTGGCGGTCAAGCCGGGCCAGAAGTCCAAGGTGTGGCTGGATTTTGACAACTTGCTGGACTTGGAGATGCGCAAGCAAATTGCCAATGGCGTGAAGGCTATCAAGCCTTTCGAAGTGACCGAAGGGCCGGTCGTGTTTGCATTGAAGGTGGCAACCTGGGACGCGAAGGAATCGAAGCGCGTGGCACCATCACCCGTTGAATGGAAGCAAGCCACGCGCAGTGGCAAGCCGCTCGAAATCGGCAAGCTGGTCGAAAAAGTCTGGAACGATTAGCCCCATGCCCGCCACCGAACTCTTCGTGACCTCCATGGGCAGTGTTGCCGGCAAGGAGCTGCTGATTCCCACCGGTAAAGAGGGTCAGCACTACCCGCATGTGCAGGACTGGATGACCGCCAAACTCAAGGCCAAGAAGCCGGTAAAGGACATCAGCACCTTGGTTCTGGTCAAGGGCATCAAACAGTGGGCGGTGTTTGAAGAAAAGGCGGGCGGCAAGACCGTGCGCACGGTCTTCAAAATTACGTAGCCTGCGCGTACACCACCACCCGGTTGCGCCCGGACGATTTGGCTTGGTACAGGGCCTCGTCGGCCCTGTGGAACAGGTCCTTGCTGCCGGGTGAGCGGGGATCCCACAGGCTGATGCCAATGCTGATGGTAAGGCGTCCGACCTCGGCAAAGCTAGCCTGTTCAACCGCGCTACGCACTTTCTCTGCCACGGTGGTGGCCTCTTCGGCGTGCGCAGTCTCGGGCAGCAGCAGCACAAATTCTTCGCCGCCGTAGCGGGCTACAAAGTCGGTGTTGCGGGTGTGTTCGGTGAGCAAGCGCGCCAGTTGCTGCAGAACTGCATCGCCGGTGTTATGGCCATGGGTGTCGTTGATGCGCTTGAAGTGATCCGCATCTAAAACCAGCAGGGCGAAACTGCGCCCGCTGCGCTTGCTGGTGTGCACGCACTCCTTCAACTTTTCGTCGAAGCTTCGGCGGTTGTACAGGCCGGTGAGAGCGTCGCGGGTGGCGAGCTGCTCCAGTTGGCGGTTGGCTGCCTCTAGTGCTGCAGTGCGTTGTAGCACCTGCTGCTCCAGCGTCTGGTTGAGGGTTTCCAGTTGGTGCTCGCGTTGCAGGAGCGATTGGGTCATGGACTGCATGGACTGGCTCAACTGCTCCACTTCGTCTACGCCGGTGTTGGCGGGGTAGTGGGGTGCCGCCGTGCGCCTTTCAATCTGCCGTGCCGCTTCGGCCAATTGTTCGATGGGTTGGCTGACACTGCGGGCCAGTCGCAAGGCCACCAGCGCACAAACCAGGGTCGCGATGAAACCCAGCACCAACAGGCGGCTGCGCAGGGCGTACAGGGGTTGAAGCGCAGTTTCCAGGGGCTGGCGCACCACGATGCGCCAGCCCAGGTCGTTCTGCGTGCGTGCATCCACTGTCACTTGGCTGGTCAGGTAGCGGTGACCATCGCCCCAAACCACGGTGGCATAGTGTTTTTTCGCTGGCAAAGCATCGGTTAACTGGGTCAAACCGACCAGCTTCTCTGGAAACAAGACGGCACCCTGCTTATCCAGGATCAGAATCTCGGAGCCAGATCCATTGCCTACCCGGTCGACTGCGCCCTGCACGGTTTCAGTCACCCAGCGCCAATGGCCGTGTGCGCCCAGCACACCAATGACTTTCCCGTCCTTGTTTTTGATGGGTGCAGCAAAGTCAATGAAGCGCAGCGGCTCGCCAGACGCCAGCCCGGGCAGCAGCTTGGCCAGCAACACAGCCTCGTGCACATCGCCGGTGTACACGCCTTGCAAGCCGGCGACAAACCAGGGGCGCTTGGCAACCGACTGGCCTTGCAACATGCCACTGCTGGCCTGTATGACGGTGCCTTGGGTGTCTGCTACGCCCAGCCAGGCAAACTCGCTACGGATTCTTTTGCGCAGTTCTATCGATTGCAATACGTCCGCATGGGATAGATCGCCGCGCACAAAGTGCGACGTCTGACTCAACAGCGCAATCTCCAGCTCACGCTCCCGCAAGTTGGCCGCCAGCAGGTTGGCTGCAATCAGGGCGGTCGCGTACACAGACTCGCCGGCCGTGACTTCAATTTGTTTGGTGGCCAAGCGGCCCACATACAGACCCACGCTGAGCAGTGTCAAAAGAAACATGCCACCGAACCACAGTGCAAGCCGCCCTCTGAAGCTGGTGTGTGTCAACATGGTCCGGCGCAGATCAGTGCCCATGGCCATTGCGCAGGCGCAGCAGCGTGAGTTGCAGCAGGCGGGCATCGGCGCTGGCCCGGTGGCGTTGCACACCGCGTTCACTGCTGACCTGGGCCTTGACGGTGTGCCATTGGTCGGCCTCCTGGTCGTCCAGCAAAACGCGCAGGTTTTCGAGTTTGAACGTTGGGCTCATATCGGCGGCGTCAAAGAGGGCACCAATCCAGCTGTAGTCGTTGACCCAGCCGTCGGAGTACACCGTTTGGCCTGCCAGTTGGGCATTGATGGTGCGGGCAACCTCTAGCACCGGTACACCACGCGCCAGTATGAGCGCGCGTGGAATGTGGTGGGTGGCCTCGGCCTGTACATCCCAATGGGTCCAATGAGCCTCGGGCCGCACCAGGGTGCAAAAGGTATGGCCGTTGGGCAGAACAAAACCGATTTCAATGGGGTAGCTATTGCGCCCGAACCCGGACGCCTCAACGTCCAGAACGGTTGGGACGGAAAGGTCATGAGAGGGCTGGCGCATGGGGCCATTTTGCTCCCAGTTTCTCCTGCGACAATGGGTTTTTCTGCTCAAATTCCATACCATGCCCAGTAGCTTGCTTGCCCTTCTTGACGACATCGCCACCGTCCTCGATGACGTCGCCATTTTGTCCAAAGTCGCCGCCAAAAAGACGGCGGGTGTGCTGGGTGATGACCTTGCGCTCAACGCCCAGCAGGTAGCTGGCGTCAAAGCCGAGCGCGAGCTGCCGGTGGTGTGGGCCGTGTGCAAAGGCTCACTGGTCAACAAGCTGATCTTGGTGCCGGCGGCGCTGCTCATCAGCCTCTTTATTCCGTGGGCTGTGACCCCCTTATTGATGGTTGGTGGGGCCTACCTTTGTTTTGAAGGGTTTGAGAAGTTGGCCCACAAGTTTCTGCACAGTCGCGCAGAAGACCAGGCCCATGAGGACGAACTGCTCAAGGCCTTGAGTGACCCGTCCGTGGATATGCGGGACATAGAGCGCGACAAGATCAAGGGCGCCATACGTACCGATTTTGTGTTGTCCGCCGAGATCATCGCCATCACGCTGGGTACCGTGCAGACCCTGGCTTGGACAACCCAGCTGGCGGTGCTCACCAGCATTGCACTGTTGATGACGTTTGGCGTGTACGGCTTTGTCGCCGGTATTGTGAAGATGGATGATGCCGGTCTGTACCTGAGCAAGTTGCCCGGCAGTGGACTGGTGCGACGGTCCTTGCAGGCCTTTGGCCGTGGTTTGCTGCTGGCAGCACCCTGGTTGATGAAGGTGCTGGCAGTAGTGGGTACGGCCGCTATGTTCTTGGTGGGCGGCGGCATTTTAGTGCACGGCATTGGCCCCTTGCACCACGCGGTACAGGCGGTGCTGGCGCAATTGGGCACCAGTGGTGGCGCGATGGCGGAGGTTGCGGGCGCGCTCCTACCGATCAGTGTGGAAGCATTGACCGGTATTGTGGCTGGCGCCTTGGTGTTTGTCTGTGTGGGTGCCGTGGGCCGCGTGCGGCTGATGCTGCGCTAAAGGTTGCGCTCTGTGCTGCGCTCAGCAGGCGCAGGGCACAGCCGGCCGTTTATTTTTTGATGGGGTCTACGCGTCGGCGCAGGGTGTGGGGTTTATTGTTTAACTCCACGACCACGGCCTGGCCATCGGGTAGGGAGACGGCCAGTACATCCTGACCCTCCAGGTTGAACTGGTACACGGTCGATGCGCCGACCGCGCGCGAATCATCCAGCCGCGCTTTTTCCAGCAACAAGGCCAACTCTCCGTGGGGGGCGGTACGCCACCGCAGGCGGCTCATGTCGGATGGGCCTGCTGTTCGCGCAGCCGTGCCGTGAATGCGCTGACCGTCAGCGGCCGCGCATAGTAGTAGCCCTGCACCTGGTTGCAACCCAGACGGGAGAGTAAATCGGCTTGCTCTTTGTTCTCCACCCCTTCTGCCACGACTGACAGGCCCAGGCTGCGCGCCATGGCAATGATGGCGCCGGCAATGGCCGCATCGTCGGGGTTGGTGTGGATGTCGTTGATGAAGGAGAGGTCGATCTTGAGTTCATCAATCGGGAAACGCCGCAGGTAAGACAGGCTGGAATAGCCGGTGCCAAAGTCATCCAACGACAGCGAGAGCCCGAGTTTTTTGAGCGCACGCAGGCTTGCCAACGTGCTGTCCACATCGTGCATGACCATGCTCTCGGTCAGCTCCACAATGAACTGCGTGGGGTCTGCTCCGGTGCTGGCAAAGATGGCCGCTATCCGGTCGGTCAGCTCATCCTGGCGGAACTGGCGGGCCGACATATTGATGGAGAGGCGCAAGGGCGCCACATTCTGCAGGCGCCACAACACCTGCTGTTTACAGGCCTCGGCCAGCACCCATTCGCCCAGCGGCAGGATCAGCCCGGTTTCTTCCGCCAGGCGGATGAACTCGATGGGGTGGATCAGTCCGATCTGCGGGTGTTGCCAGCGGATCAAGGCCTCGGCACCGACCACGCTTTGGGTTGCGAGGTCGATCTTGGGCTGGTAATGGAGCACAAATTCCCCACGCTCCAGGCCGCGGCGCATGGCGCCTTCCATATCCAGGCGGCTGATGGCGGTCGAGCCCATTTCAGGCACAAATTGGCGCACGCTGTTGCGGCCATGCTCCTTGACCCGGTACATGGCCATGTCGGCATACCGCAGCAAGATTTCGCCATGGTCCCCATCACGCGGGTATAGCGATACACCGATGCTGGCGGTCACAAATACATCGCGCCCGGCCACCTCGGTGGGGCGGGACAGGGCGGACAAAATTTTCTCAGCGATCTGGGCCACGTCATCCGGCTGCGGCAGGTCGGTGAGGATGATGACGAACTCGTCGCCACCCAAGCGGGCCACGGTATCGGTCTCGCGCACGCAGGCAGTCAACCGGTGTGCCACTTCCTTCAGCAGTGCGTCACCCGCGCCGTGGCCAGAGGCGTCGTTGATGAGCTTGAAGTGGTCCAGGTCCAGCAGCATTACACCAATCACATGGCCGTTGCGTTTGGCCCAGGCGATGGCTTGTTCAATGCGGTCGTTGAGCAGGTTGCGGTTGGCCAGGCCGGTCAGGCTGTCGTGGTTGGCCTGGTGCTCCAGCGCATGCTGGTAATGCACGCGTTCGCTGATGTCGTTGATCACGCTGACGAAATGGGTGGTGGCACCACCGGCCAGGTCGTGCACTGGGGCAATGTGCAGTTCGTTCCAGAACAGCGATCCGTCTTTGCGGTAGTTGCGCAGCGTGGCCGAGCCCTCGCGTTTTTCGCGCAACGCTGAGCGTATGTGTTCCAGGTCCGGTTGGGCCAGGTCGTCACGCACCAGAAAGCGTCCCTCCAGACCGATGACTTCTTCGGCGCAATAGCCGGTGATACGCTCAAACGCGGGGTTGACATAGACGATGGAGTGGTCGTCGTCGTCGCTGCGCGTGATCATGATGCCGTTGCTGCTGGAGGCCAGGGCCCTCTCGTGCAGGTGGCGGGTCTGTGCGTAGTCGGCCCGACGCAGTTTGCGATCGCTGACATCTTCTTTGACGACGATGGCGTGCGTGACCTTGCCTTCGACGTTGCGCAGTGTCGACACGACCTGGCGCTCCCAGTAGACGCTGCCGTCCTTGCGTGTGCTCTGCACATCACCTTTCCAGCCGTCGTCTAGGTCTTGTGATTCCAACAGGCCTCGGTAGATGGCGCTGGTGGCTTCGTCCGGGCTCCAGGGGTGGGGGGTGACACCTATGACCTCGGCCGGCGAATAGCCCGATATAGCGGTAAACCCCGCATTGCTGTACGCCACCTGACCCGCCTGGTCCAACACGATGATGCCAAAGGGACTTTGCTCAACCGCCCGCGCCAACAACGCGGCATCGCCTGGGGACAACAGCGAGCGCTTAAGCGTGTTCAACTCGGAATCCGGGGACGGCGTCGTCGGGTCAGGGGTCATTTGCCAATTCACTCGTGTTGTCTGCGGCGTGCAGAGCGTCGCAGGACAGAATTTTAGACCCAGGGACGCTTTGCCGGTCCTGTACCCGTCCTGTACAGTGGCACCTACAGGTGGTTCGGCCCTGGCCAGTCCACGTCTACCACAAGACATATTGCAATATATGGCCTTAGCCCCCGTGAATAATCACTCTATAGCTCCTAAATCAATAGCATTTGGGTTGGCGCTGGCGACCGTAGGTGCTGTGGCATTCAGCGGCAAGGCCATCATCGTCAAACTGGCCTATCGCCATGGGGTCGATGCGGTCACCCTGATCATGCTGCGCATGCTGTTTGCGTTGCCTTTTTTCCTGGCCCTGAGTTGGTGGGGCAGCCGCACGACACTGGGTAAAAAACCGCTTGCTTTGACGCGCAAGGACTGGCTGGGGGTGGTGTGGTTGGGTGTCACCGGGTATTACCTGGCGAGTTTTCTGGATTTTGCGGGCCTGCAGTACATCACCGCGTCGCTGGAGCGGCTCATTCTGTACCTCAACCCCACGCTGGTGTTGTTGCTGGGTTTTGTGTTCGCGGGGCGGCGCATTGCACGCCGACAGGCTGTGGGTATGGCCATCAGTTATGGCGGTGTCTTGCTGGTGTTTGGCCATGAGGTGACCTTGCAGGGCGCGGATGTGGCGCTGGGCGCGGTTCTGGTCTTTCTGAGTGCGATCAGTTATGCGCTGTACCTGTTCTACAGCGGCGAAATCGTGCAACGCTTGGGCTCCCTGCGCCTGGTGGGGTTGGCGACTTCGGTGGCGTGTCTGTTGTGTATTGCCCAGTTTGTGCTACTGCGGCCACTGGAGGCCGCGTGGGCGGTGGCGCCGCAGGTGGTGTGGCTGTCGGTGCTCAATGCGACGCTGTGCACGGTAGTGCCGGTGTTGCTCGTGATGATGGCCATCGAGCGCATAGGCTCTGGCCTGGCAGCGCAAGTGGGCTTGGTGGGGCCTATGTCGACTATGCTGATGGGCGTGTTGCTGCTGGGTGAGCCGTTTACGGCCTGGTTGGTGGCGGGCACGGTCCTGGTGATTGCCGGAGTGTTTGTCTGCAGCCGCACGCGCGTCTGACGCGGTGCTGGGTTGCGGGGCTGCAGAAGTTTGGCGGGGATTCCGCATTTTTCTATACTGCAAGCAGTTTCTGTTTTTGGAGTCCTCATGTCTGAATTAGCCGCATTTTTTGAAACTGCCAGGCTTCCCATCATGTCCGAGGTGGCGCACTCACTGGTACGCACCCTGAATGATCCCGATGCCAGTGCTGCGCAGATCGAGGCCATCATTTCCAAAGACCCGGCGCTGACGGCCAACCTGCTGCGCATGGCCAACAGCGCCCAGTTTGGCCTGAGCCGCCAGGTGTTGTCGTTGGAACACGCCATCACCATGCTGGGCATGTCGCGCATCCGCTCGTTGGCCCTGTCCACCAGCATCAGCACGTCTTTCCCTGCGGTGCCGGGGCTGGATCGCAAAGACTTCTGGCGGTACAGCATGGCCTGCGCGGGTTATGCGCAATGGCTGGCCGGCGGGGCCGGGCAAGACCCGCAGCTGGCCTGGTTGGCCGGCATGATGCTGCGCCTGGGGGAGTTGCTGATTGGCCAGCGCTCGCCCGAAAGCCTGGTGCAGATCGAAGCCCAGCCCACGCCCGCGCGCGCGCGCTGGGAGCGTGAACAGCAGATGCTTGGTTTTGATGAAGTCCAGGTTACAGCCGTGTTGGCCCGCCACTGGAATTTTCCCGAAGCCATCGTGACCGGCTTGCAAAGTGCCAGCGCACCCATGACGGCCGAACATTTTGACAAGTTGTCCGGCGTATTGCACCTGGCCGCGCTGCTGGCCGACGACCCCAACCCTACGCACGATCTGGTGGTTGAACTGCCGCTGCCAGTCATCACGGCATTGAACCTGGACCGAATCTGGATGGTGGCCCGTTTCCCCAGTGCCGACACCTTTGTGGATGTGACAAACCTCTAAAACAATTGCGTCAGGTGCACCGAGTCAGCGGTGTGCTCGATCTGCACCGAGGGTGGCCCGTTGCGCGCCAGGCGCAGCATGCGGGTGTTGCCCGGCAACACATCGGCGACAAAGCCGCGTAGCCCCCGCTTCTTGGCGTGCTGCACCATGCAGTTCTGCAGCGCGGTCCCCAAGCCGCAGCCCTGCCAGTCCGGGTGCACCATAAATGCGGTGTCGGCCAGGTTGGTCGTGGGGTTGATGAAATAACACGACTGCCCAACGATCAGCGACTCTTCGCGAGAGCCAGCGGTGGCCACAAAAGCCACTTCGTTCTCGTAATTGACATTGCACAGGCGTTGCACCTCGGCATTGGACAGGGCGCGCACGTGGCGAAAGAAGCGGGTGTACACATCGGCCTCACTCAGGTGGTGGAACAGGTCGCGTATGCCCTGCGCGTCGCTGGACAGGGCGGGGCGCAGCATCACCGTGCGACCTTCTTTCAGCGTTACCGTGATCTCCTCTTCGACCGGGTAGGCGCGCAGGTTTTGCAAGGTCTGGTCGCCGCTGAGGTAACCCATCGCCTGGGCCTGTGCAAACAACTCGGGTCGAAATCGCGGGTGCGCCAATTCGATCAGGGCGGTGGCGCGTTCACGTATCGATTTGCCGAACAGGTAGGCGATACCAAACTCGGTCACCACGTAATGCACGTCGGTGCGGGCAATGGTGGCCGACTCGCCCAACAGCAGCGACGATCGTATGCGCGAATGCATTCCATCTTCGGTGGTCGATGTCATGCAGACAATCGGTTTACCCCCTGGCGAGCGGGATGCACCCCGTAAAAACTCACCCTGGCTGCCAATGCCGCTGTAAAACTCGCCAGCGAACTGGTCTATGCAGACTTGGCCGGTCAGGTCAATGGCGAAAGCCTGTGCAATGGCCACCATCTTGTGTTGCGCGGCAATGGTGGCGGGGTTGCATACCGCGTCCATGGGCTCCATCGAAAACAGCGGGTTACCGTCTATCAGGTCATACAAGGCGCGGGTGCCCAGTGCCAGGCTGGCGACGATCTTGAAGGGTTTGCTGGTCTTGCGGGCGCCGGTGAGGTTGCCATTTTTCAGCAGGGGGATGATGGCATCCGAGATCAGGTCGGAGTGCACACCCAGGTCCTTGCGGTCGGTCAGGTATTGCAGCGCCTCGTGGGCCACTTGGCCCAGGCCAATCTGCAGCGTGGAGCCGTCATCGATGATGCCGGCAATGTAACGGGCAATGCGCTGCACATCGTCCGTTTGTATCGGCGTGCGCTGGAACTCGGTGACCGGTGTGGTGACCGGCACCAGGTGGTGAATGCGGCTGACATGCAATGTGGTGTCGCCCATGGAGCGCGGCATGGCCGGATTGACCTCGGCAATCACGGTGCGGGCGCAGGCAACAGCCGCCGGGATGATGTCTACCGAGACGCCCAGACTGACATAACCAAAGGTGTCCGGTAGGGACACCTGTATCAGCGCTACATCCACCGGTATGCGCCCCAGCGCCATCATCTCGGGCACCCGCGCCACCGACATGGGCACGTAATCCACCAGGCCCTGTTTGATCGCCGCACGCATGTCATTGCCGACGAAGAAGCTGCGGTGCCGAAAGCGTGTGGTGCTATGCCCGTCTGCATCGTGGTCAAAGGCATTGACTGTGAAAAAGTGAAGCAACTCTAGGTCGGCGGGCGGATTGCGCATGTGCTCCAGCGTTTGCACAAGGCCCCGAGGTGCGGCGCAACCGGTGCCCACAAACACATGGTCACCATTGCGAATATCGCCCAACGCCATCTCGGCGGTGGAGACGGTGTCCAAGAACGGTTTGAGGGAGGGATGCAGTGTGGGTTTACGTGCCATAGCCTGCGTATCATCGGGCCTATCGCCGCTATTGCGCAACAATGTTTTGGGGAGAATCAGCATGGATTTGGGAATCGCGGGTAAGTGGGCTTTGGTCTGTGGTGCCAGCAAGGGGCTGGGTTTGGGCTGCGCACAGGCGCTGGTGCAAGAGGGGGTCAACGTGCTGATCGTTGCCCGGGGGGCTGAGCAGTTGGCGGCATCTGCTTCTTATTTGATAGCAAACTATGCAAGTTCTATGGGGGCTAGTGTGCTATTTTGTGCACAAGACATCACCACAGAGGCCGGTCGGGCGGCGGTCTTTGCGGTGCGCTCAGACTTTGACATCGTGGTCACCAACGCCGGTGGCCCACCGCCCGGAGACTTTCGCGATTGGGACCGCGACGCCTGGATCAAAGCGGTAGATGCCAATATGCTGACCCCCATCGAACTGATCAAGGCCACAGTCGATGGCATGGCCCAGCGGGGTTATGGCCGCATCGTCAACATCACGTCCAGTTCAGTAAAGGCCCCGATTGAGGCGCTGGGTCTGTCCAATGGCGCGCGCAGCGGGCTGACGGGTTTTGTAGCCGGTGTGGCGCGTAGTGGTTTGGCAGCCAAGGGTGTGACGATCAACAACCTGCTGCCCGGTGTATTTGACACTGACCGCATCAAGACCATGCTGGCCGCCAATTCCAAGAAGACCGGGCAGACCGTGGAGGCACTGGCTGACGCGCGGCGCCAGGGCATCCCGGCACGGCGCTTTGGCACGCCCCAGGAGTTTGGTGCTATCTGCGCCTTTTTATGCAGCCAGCAGGCGGGATATATCAACGGCCAGAATGTGCTGGCCGATGGGGGGGCGTACCCCGGAACGTATTAGGCCCCTGGAACCTCGTCCGTAGGGTATTTCCAAAAGTCACGCAGCAAATAGTTCATCGGCAGATTGAGCGACGTGTTTTTCGGTGGAATGGGTTTCATGAACCAGCGGTCGTAGATAACCTGGGCTTCCTTGGACACGATCATGCGTTTCATCTCGTTGTCCAGCAGGGTCTTGAACTCGGGGTCGCCCTTAGGCAGCATGATGGCCAGGGGTTCCACGGTCAGAAACTTGCCAATGACCTTGAGTTTCTCGGGTTGCGCACGGCTGGCAATCAGACCATAGAGCAGCACGTCGTCCATAACAAAGGCGTCGGACTCGTTCTTCTCCACCATTTCAACAGCCCGTGCATGTTCCGGTGCCTCTTGCAAGACCAGGCGCAGCACACGCTCCCGATTGACGCGTTCCACGGCCGTGATCGGTGTGGAACCCTTGGTGGACACGACGCGCTTGCCTTCCAGACCCACGATGTCGGTTGCTGTCTCGTTAGCCCGCACCAAGTAACGGGCACCGGTAATGTAGTGGGGCACGGTGAATGCCACCTTGTTGCGCCGCTCGGCGTTGTTGGTGGTGGAGCCACATTCCATATCGACCTTGCCCTCTTCCACCAGGGCGATGCGGTTGCTGGAAGTGACCATCACATACTCAACCGTCAGCGTCTTCAGGTCGAGTTTTTTCTTGACTGTATCGGCGAGCTTGAGGCACAGGTCCAATGCGTAACCCACGGGGCGCTTGTCTCCGTCCAGGTAAGAAAACGGCACCGAGGATTCACGGTGGCCCAGCACAATCTTGCCTGTTGCGCGGATGCGGTCCAGCGTGGGGCCAGCCGTGGCGGCGGTCACCAGGCCCAACAACACGGCACCGAGCACCACACCTGCAGGGCGGCGCGTAAGAGTAGGGAAATGATTGGCTTTGGGCATGGTGGTCTCTTGTCGTTGGGGGTTTGAGGGGCCGGAGTCTCGGCGTCCAACGCCACTGCTCTGAAGTATCCGGGCGATATCGCCAACCGTCCAATTCCATTCGGGCATGGATCGATGTCCTAAACGTATTTCCTGCCACTCAGTGGATCAGAAGCGATCAATAATGGCCCCATACGAGAAACAGCGTCCGAGAAACAGTGTCTGGTGTGCAGGCCAACAGGACCAGGAAGCGGCTAATTATGCAAACACCGTGCCAGAAGCGAAGTTACTCACTGTCCAGTCTCATCTGCAGTTGCGCGTTGTTGTTGGGCACTGCGACCGCGTCAGCCCAAACCCAGACTGCATCGCCCCATAAGTTGCGTGTGGTTGGGGGTTTGGCGGGCTTGAGCCAGTTCACACGTTGGGAAGAGCCGTTTTGGACCCAGGAACTGGCTCGATTGAGCGGTGGCAAGTTCAGTGCTGACATTGTTCCCTTTGACCGGGCGGGCATTCCCTCTGCGGAGATGTTGCATCTGCTACAGTTGGGAGTCGTTCCGTTTGGGACCGCGTTGCTGAGTTCTTTCGGTGTCGAATATTTGCAATACACCGCACCCGATTTGGCGGGGCTGAACCCCGACATCGCCAGTTTGAAGGCGAGTCTTTCTGCGTTCCGCCCCTATCTAGAGAAGGCGATGCGGGACCACCATGGCGTGGAAGTGCTGGCGATCTATACCTATCCAGCGCAAGTGGTTTTCTGTAAAAAACCACTTGCTTCGTTAACCGATCTGGCCGGACGCCGGGTGCGTGTGTCGTCGGTCGGGCAGGCGGATTTTGTAGGTGCTTTGGGCGGCGTGCCCGTCAATACCGTATTTGCGGAACTGGTTGCCAGTTTGAAAAACGGCCATGTCGAGTGTGCTGTCACTGGAACGATGTCGGGCAACGTGCTGGGCTTGCCATCCATGAGCAGCCATCTGTATGCGATGCCGCTGAGCTGGGGCCTGGCGATTTTCGGAGCCAACCGCGCGGCATGGGACGCTATGCCCCCAGATTTACGCGCATTGCTAAGCCGCGAATTGCCCAAGTTAGAGGCTTCCATTTGGGAAGAGTCCGAGCGCGATACCGTGGAAGGCATTGCCTGCAACACGGGTCAGGGCGCATGCAAGAACGGGCGCAAGGGCTCTATGGTTTTGGTACCCGTATCCGCTCAGGACGAACGCAAGCGTCAGGAGGTATTCATCGCCCATGTACTGCCGCGCTGGTTGAAACGGTGTGGCGCACGATGCAGTGACATCTGGAGCCAAACCGTCGGGCCCGCTCGCAATATCGCCCTTCCTGCCAGCCCATGATTGCAGCCACACCGGCCCGCATTCGCGTCACCGTCTGGGGGCTGGTCATTGCACTGGTGGCCATGATTGCCATGGCTAGCAGTTACCAAATTTGGAATGCCCACCAGCGGGCACTGGCGGAAAGCCAGGCACAGGCCACACGTTTTGTGGCGGGTGCCGAGTCCGCATTCAACCGTTCCTTGCTGGGCATTGACGTTTTGCTGGCTGGTACTGACAATTTTTTGGGGCTCTCGACGACAGTCCCCCAGTGGGTGGACCGAGAGGCGGCCAGCCACTTGCTGCGCAATGCAGCCAGCCAGAACTTGACGGTGCGGTTTGTGGCATTGGTCGATGAGAAAGGCACGCCGTTTGCCTCTTCTGAGCCCTTGGGTGCCAGGGTCGCGCGCGAACTACCCCAAGCTTTTATTGACGACGCCATGGCGCAGCCGATGTCTACATTGGTGATCAGTGCGCCGGTGGACAGCGTCGCAAGTATGGAGCGTGTGTTGTACTTTGGTCGTTACATTCGCATGGCGGACGGCTCCAATCTGCTGGCCGTTGCCGAAGTACCGACCGCCGTGCTGGCAACGGTCCTGATGCAGGGCACCGACATAGCTGGGCTGGAGGTCACCCTGGAGCGTGGCAACGGGCAATTGTTGTTGGGCGTGCCCAACCAGTACGCAAGTCCGGTTGCGGCTGGGGCAGCGCAGGACCGGGCACGCCTGAGCGGTGTGCCGGCTTTGGTCGTGCGCCGGCCATTGCTGTACCGGGATCTGTGGATATCGGCCAGTATTCCGCTGGAGGCGGCTTTGTCCAAGTGGCGTTTTGACCGCAACGTCTTGCTCATTGCTGCACTGCTGTTCAGTGTGTTGCTGCTGACCGCCGGAGCGTTTGTGGTGGACTACCTACGGCGCATCGCTGCGGCCCGCCTGGCGATTGCGCAGTCCAAGATGACGCTGGACCAGGCGCTGGAATCTATGGTGAGTGGTTTTGTGCTGCTCGATGCCGAGCAGCGGGTGGTGCAGTGGAACCGGCGGTTTGTGGAGCTATTCCCCTGGATGGGGGACGGCATAGCGGTCGGGTTGCCGTTCCGCCAGGTGCTGGAAACAGCTTCCAAACACCACCTACCCGGTGCCACAGACGCCGAACACGCGCAATGGGTTGAAGAGCGCTTGCTGGCGCAAATGGCGCATGCAGCAGTACCCCTTGAGCAAATACTGCCCAATGGGCAGCACATCGAGATCACAGAACGTCCCACGCCCGATGCCGGCTTGGTCATCACTTACCACGATGTCACCGCCCTGCGCCAGGCCAGTGCCGAGATCGAGACCCTGGCCTTTTATGACGCCCTGACCGGATTACCCAACCGCCGCCTGCTGTTGGACCGGCTCACACAAGCGATAGGTGCCGCGGAGCGTTCGGGGCAATGGGGGGCTTTGTTGTTCCTGGACCTGGACCACTTCAAGTTGGTCAATGACACCATGGGCCACGAAGTGGGTGACGAACTGCTGCAGCAAGTAGCCCAACGACTGAGCGCCTGTGTGCGGGATACTGATACGGTGGCACGCTTGGGGGGCGACGAATTTGTGGTCATGCTGAAGGACCTGTCGACTGACAAGGCCCATGCTGCCCAAGTTGCACAGCGCATTGGCGAAGAAATGCTGTTGACGCTGGACCAGTCCTATTTGTTGCGGGACCATCCTTACCGCAGCACCTGTAGCCTGGGTGCAACCCTGTTCGCCGCTGAGGAACACAACGCGGGCGAATTGCTCAAGCAAGCGGACATCGCCATGTACCAGGTTAAAGCGCAGCGGGGTAATGCCCTGTGTTTCTTTGATCCACACATGCAGGCAGCTATCAGCGACCGCGCGCAACTAGAGGTTGACTTGCGCGCAGCTCTGGTTCGGGACGAGTTTGAGCTGTATTACCAGCCGCAGTTTGCGGCGCATGGTGGCGTGGTGGGGGCAGAGGCGTTGTTGCGTTGGCGCCATCCACTGCGCGGCTTATTGGCCCCTGGCGCATTCATTGTGGCGGCCGAAGAGAGTGAGTTGATCGTGCCCATGGGCGAATGGGTTTTGCGCACAGCCTGCCAGCAGTTAGCGGCTTGGCAGGGGGACGCACAATTGCGTGTGCTGCAACTCTCCGTCAATGTCAGTGCGCGCCAATTCCGACAAAGCGACTTTGTGCAAACCGTGACGAATATTGTGCAGGCATGCGGTATTGCGCCCCACTTGCTGAAGCTGGAGTTGACCGAGTCGTTGATGCTGGACAAGGTGGACGAATGCATCGCCAAGATGGGCCAGCTCAAAGAAACTGGCATACGCTTTTCGCTGGATGATTTTGGCACCGGGTATTCGTCATTGGCCTACTTGACCCGCTTGCCACTGGACCAACTCAAGATCGACCAGTCATTTGTGCACAACTTGGGCGTGCGCCACAGTGACGGCCTGATTGTGCAAACCATTGTTGGCATGGCGCGCAGCCTGGGGCTCGAAGTGATGGCCGAAGGTGTTGAAACCGAGTCCCAAAAGGAGCTGCTGGCGCAGTACGGCTGTACGTTGTACCAAGGCTATCTGTTCGCGCGCCCAGCCCCGGTTGCGCAGCTGGAAGGGTTGATTGCGGCCAGGCTAATTGCGGCGCGATGACAGCACGATGCCGGCCACAATCAACACAAAGGCCAGCGCGTGGAAGAGTTGGGGTGCTTCGCCCAAAAAGGCTGCCGATAACAACGCAGTAAACAACGGCGTCAGGTTGATGAAGAAACCGGCCGCGGCCGGCCCAGCGCGTGCCACACCCGCGCCCCAGGCCGCGTAGGCAATGACGGCAGGGCCCGCAGCAATGAACAACAAGGCCGCGATCAAGGGCCAACCCCACTGCAGGCGAGCATCCGTGACCGTCCATTCGGTGCCGGCAAACAGCAGTGACCAAGCCAATCCAAACACCACCTGACCCAAGAGAAACGTAGCCCAGTTTGCCCGCAGCGGCGCTGACTCGGGGGTAGGGTGGGCCAGCATCCAGCTGTAGTAAGCCCAGCCGATGCTGGCCAATAAAACGTACAGATCACCGGCGACCAAATGCAGGCCGAGCAATTGCTCCCATTGGCCCCGACACAGCACCAGCAGTACGCCGCCAATAGACAAGATCGCACCCATCGATTGCCGTGTCGACACCGGCGTGCCAAAAAAGAATCGCCCGATCAGTAGCATCCAAACGGGTGTACTGGCTCCCACCAGGGTGACATTGATGGGTGTGGACGTGTTGAGCGCCAGGTACAGCAGGGCGTTGTAGCCGCTGGTGCTCAGCAGGGCCAGAAACACAAAACGACGCCATTGCGGCCACAACAGACTGTCGCGGCGCAGTACGCTGCCGGCCAGCGGCAGCAACAGCAGAAAAGCGAAGGTCCACCGCAGCAAATTCAGCGTCATCGGTGAAATCAAGGGGCTGACGACACGCCCCACCACCGCATTGCCCGCCCACAGCAAAGGGGGAATGGTCAGCAGCAGAGCGGCGGTAGGCGTCAGGCGTTGGGTCATAGGGTTGGACTGTACTAGGCCATGCCCCTAGCATTGCTTGCACATTGCTTGCAGCCGCTGCACCAAAACGGTAAATCGTGGCACCATGCTCGGCGTTGCCCGTTCGGGCGCATCCATTCCATACAGGAGACAGCACCGTGAGCCAAACCCAGTCGCGCGCCATTCATATCGACCAACACGGGGGGGCCGAACAGCTCAAGCTGGTGCAGGTCACGGTGGGCGAGCCGGGCCCCGGCGAGATCCGCATCCGCCACAAGGCGGTGGGCCTGAATTTTATTGACGTCTACCAGCGCAGCGGGCTTTACCCGATGCCCATGCCCCTGCAACTGGGCATGGAAGCTGCCGGGGTGGTGGAGGCGGTGGGTGAGGGCGTGACCCATCTGCAAGTGGGCGACCGTGCGGCCTACGCCAGCCAACCACCGGGCGCCTACTGCGACCTGCGCGTCATGCCTGCCAAATGTGTGTGCAAGCTCCCCGATGGCATCTCATTTGACACCGGTGCCGCGATGATGCTCAAAGGCTTAACGGCGCAGTACCTGTTGAAGAAGACCCTGCCACAAGGCGGCCTGAACCCCGGTGACTTTGTGTTGTTCCACGCGGCCGCCGGTGGCGTTGGTCTGATCGCTTGCCAGTGGGCGAAGGCGCTGGGCCTGCGCCTGATCGGAACGGCGGGTTCTCAAGAAAAATGCGCGTTAGCCCTCGCCAATGGTGCAGAGTTCGCTATCAATTATGCAGCAGAAGACTTTGCAGTGCGGGTGAAGGAGATCACCGGCGGCAAGGGTGTCAAGGTGGTGTATGACTCGGTGGGCAAAGACACCTGGGATAAATCCCTGGACAGCCTGGCACCGTTTGGCCTGATGGCGAGTTTTGGCAATGCATCCGGCCCCGTGGCACCCATGGCGCCCGGCATGTTGGGTCCCAAGGGTTCGCTGTACCTGACGCGACAGACCCTGTTTACCCACATCGCCACACGCGAGAGTACCCAGGCCATGGCCGATGATTTGTTTGCCGCCGTGGGCAGCGGCCAGGTCAAGATCCACATCGCACAGCGTTTTGCATTGGAAGATGTGCAGCAGGCCCACCGTGCGCTGGAGGCGCGCCAGACTACGGGCTGCACCCTATTGACCTTGTGAATAAGGGGTTGTACGCGGGCAAAGGTTAAAATTATCCGCATATGATGAACATTCCTGCAATTTCCCTGCGGGCTGGCACGCTGATTGTGGCCAGCCTTTTTTTTGTACCCATGGCTTGGGCCCAAACTGCTAGCGCTCCTGTTGGCGCTGTACAAAAGGCTGCTGACAGCCGCAAATGGTCTGTCTACTGGGGCTGGAACCGCTCCAACTATTCCAACTCCGACATCCATTTCTGGGGTGCGGACCACGACTTCACCTTGAAAAATGTCGCAGCCGATGACCTGCAGACCGATTTCACCTTGGCCAATGTGTTTGCCATTTACCTGCGCCCCAGCGAGATCACGATCCCCCAGACCAATCTGCGCCTGGCCTACCAATGGAACAGCGATACCGCGATTGCCCTGAACCTGGACCACATGAAATATGTGGTCGCCCAGGGTCAGTCAGTGCCCATCAGCGGACGAATATTGGGGGCTCCCCAGTCGGGCAACCAAGTGATTGGCGACAACTGGTTGAACTATGAACACACCGATGGTCTGAACATCATCAGCGTGGAGATAGAAAAACAACGCCCGGTGGACTGGTTCGGCGACAGCCGCACCGCCCGCGTGTTTGCGCTGGCCGGTGTGGGTGTAGCGCTACCCAAGACCAATGTCACGCTGCACATGGTCAACCAAAAACGCAACGACCAGTTCCACCTGTCGGGCTACAGCGTCGGTGTGGGCGGGGGGGTGGAGAAAGATGTCTGGAAAGACTTCTTTGTCCGCGGTGCCTACAAGTTTGGCTATGTGAACATGCCCGACGTGTTGACCAGCGCACGTGGCGACAAGGCCTCGCAGAGCTTCACCTACAACGAGTTCCTGGTCGCCGCCGGCTGGCGCTTTTAACTTTTTCTTACCCGCAGTAACTCGTCCAATATCATGCAGACCGCGCCAATCGAGATGGCGCTGTCGGCCACGTTGAAGGCCGGAAAATGCCCGCCGTGGAACACCGGGGCCATCCAGGCCCAGTGGAAATCCAGAAAGTCGATCACATAGCCGTGCACGATGCGGTCAATCACATTGCCCACGGCCCCACCCAGAATGCAAGCCATGGAGAAGCTGAACAGCTTTTGCGTGGGGTGGGATTTCAGCATCCAGATAATGAAACCTGCGGCCACACAACCCAACGCGGTAAAGAACCAGCGCTGCCAGCCTGACTCGTTGGCCAGGAACGAAAAGGCTGCTCCGGGGTTGTGCGCCCGCACGATGTTGAAAAAGCTGGTGACCGGGGTGCTGTCACCCAGCTGGTAGTAGCCCACGATCAGCACCTTGGTGAACTGGTCGGCCAACAAGATGATGAAAGCCAACCCCAGCCATTGCAGCAGGCCGCTGGACGAAGGTTTCTTGCCGAAGACCATGGTGCGTGTCATGCCGTTTCTCCCGTTTTGTATCAAGCGAAGGCACGGGTTTCACCCGCGCCATACAGGTTGCTGGTGCATCGGCCACACAGTGTGGGATGCGCGGTGTCTGCGCCTACATCGTCCTGGTAGTGCCAGCAGCGCTCACATTTTATGGATTTTGAGGCCCTAGCCCCCGAGGATAGTGCTTCACCAGCTACTAAATCAATAGCAGATGTGATGAACACAAACTTCAGACCATTCCCCAGGCTGGACAAAAGCGCGTGGTCGTCGGCCGCCACGGTGAGCGTCACATTGGCCTGCAGCGACGAGCCCACCTGGCCCTCGGCACGCAGGGTTTCGATGTCTTTGTTGACCACTTCGCGGATTTCACGGATGCGGCTCCACTTGGCGAGCAAGGTTTGGTCGGGCGCGGCAAATGGCACATACCCGTCCAAGAAGATCGACCGCTTGGTAGCCTCGGGCGTCTTGCCCTCGGTACCCAACACGGCCCAGGCTTCTTCTGCGGTAAAGCTCAGGAACGGCGCCATCCAGCGCAGCATGGCCTGGGTGATCTGCCACAGCGCGGTTTGGGCCGAGCGACGGGCCAGGCTGTTGGCGGCGGTCGTGTAGAGGCGATCTTTCAAAATGTCGAGGTAGAACGCTCCCAGGTCCTCGCTGCAATAGATTTGCAGCTTGGAGACCACGGGGTGGAACTCGTAGACATTGAAGTGCGCCAGGATGTCGGCCTGCAGCTGGGCCGCGCGGCTCAGTGCATAGCGGTCGATCTCCAGCATCTGCTCCAGCGGCACGGCGTCTTTGACCGGGTCAAAGTCGCTGACGTTGGCCAGCAGGAACTTGAGTGTGTTGCGCACCCGGCGGTAGGTGTCCACCACGCGGGCCAGGATCTTGTCGTCACCGGCGATGTCGCCAGAGTAGTCGCTGGCGGCGACCCACAGACGGATGATCTCGGCGCCCAATTTATTGCTCACCGCTTGGGGCTCGATGCCGTTTTTCAGGCTCTTGCTCATTTTGATGCCCTTGCTGTCCACGGTGAAGCCGTGGGTCAGCAGGCCGCGGTAGGGCGCGCGGCCATAGAGCGCGCAGCCCAGCAACAACGAGCTGTGGAACCAGCCCCGGTGCTGGTCGTGGCCTTCCAGGTACAGATCGGCCTCGGGGCCTTCGGTGTGGAAGGGTGGGCGGGCGTAGGCGTCTTTATGGCTGCCACGCAGCACATGCTGGAAGCTGGAGCCCGAGTCAAACCAGACTTCCAGAATGTCTGTGCTCTTGGTGTAGCTGGGGGCGTCCGCTGCGCCCAGGATGTCTTCTACCGTTACACGGCTCCAGGCTTCGATGCCACCCTTTTCGACAATGTCGGCCGCCTGGTCCAAGATGGCCATGGTGTTGGGGTGCAGCTCGCCGGAATCCTTGTGCAAGAAGAAGGGCACAGGCACGCCCCAACTGCGCTGGCGGCTGATGCACCAGTCGGGGCGGTTGGCGATCATGTCGCGCAGACGGGCCTTGCCGTTTTCGGGGTAGAACTGGGTTTGCTCGATGGCGTCCAGCGCCAGTTGGCGCAGGGTCTTGGGTGCCTTGTCCTGGGTGAACACGCCTTCACCCGCATCCATGCGGATGAACCACTGGGCGGCCGCGCGGTAGATCACCGGTGTTTTGTGGCGCCAGCAGTGGGGGTAGCTGTGCGTGATCGGTTGTGTCGCCATCAAGCGGCCAGCATCACGCAGCGTGTTGATGATGATAGGGCAGGCCTTCCAGATGTTCAGGCCACCAAACAGTGGCTGCTCAGCTGCGTATCTGCCGTCGCCCTGCACCGGGTTCAGGATGTCGTCGTACTTCAGGCCGTGGGCTACGCACGAGTTGAAGTCATCCACGCCATAGGCAGGCGATGAATGCACGATGCCGGTGCCGTCGGAGTCGCTCACATAGTCGGCCAAGTACACCGGGGCCACGCGCTGGTAGCCCGCATCAACGTCATACAGTGGGTGCTTGAACTGCAAGCCGCCGAGCTTTTCGCCCTTGGTCGTGGCGACCACGGTGCCTTGCTCCTTGGCGATACCGAAACGCTCTAGACACTTCTCGACCAGACCTTCGGCCAACACCAGCATACCGCGCGGTGTGTCGACCAATGCATAGGTCAACTCAGGGTGGGCGTTGAGTGCCTGGTTGGCGGGGATGGTCCACGCGGTGGTGGTCCAGATGACGATGAAGGCAGACGCGGGGTTGGCCGGCAGGGCGCTCAAACCAAAGGCTGCGGCAAGGGCCTGTTTGTCGGCCGCTTCAAAGGCCACGTCCAGCGTGTCACTCTTCTTGTCCGCGTATTCGATTTCGAATTCGGCCAGGCTGGAGCCGCAATCAAAACACCAATACACGGGCTTCAAGCCACGGTACACAAAGCCGCGCTCGATGACGCGTTTGAAGGCGCGGATCTGGCCACCCTCGTTGGCCGGGTCCATCGTGCGGTAGGGGCGCTCCCAATCACCCAATACGCCCAGGCGCTTGAAGTCTTCGCGCTGTTGGTCGATTTGCTCGGTGGCATAGGCACGGCTCTTGGCCTGCATGTCGTCTCGGGACAGGTTGCGGCCATGCAGCTTTTCGATGGCGTTTTCGATCGGCAAGCCGTGGCAGTCCCAGCCGGGGATGTATTGCGCGTCAAAGCCTGCGAGCTGCTTGCTCTTGACGATCATGTCTTTCAGGACTTTGTTGACGGCGTGGCCCATGTGGATTTGGCCATTCGCATAGGGTGGGCCGTCGTGCAACACAAACAAGGGCGCGCCGACGCGGGCATCGCGCAGACGTTTGTACAAACCTTCCTCGTTCCATCCTTTGACCCAAGCCGGCTCGCGCTTGGGTAAGTCGCCGCGCATGGGGAAGGGGGTGTCCGGCAGGTTGAGGGTGCTGCGGTAATCAACCGCAGTGGTGTCGGTAGTGGAGTCAGTCATGGTGGCGTGCTCAATCTAGAAAATCGTGTGGGGCCTGACCGGCAGAACAAGGTCTGCCGGACGCAGTGTTGAATGTATCTGTGGAGAGAGTGGTGA
>JBKJJC010000086.1:0-6623 GCA_046598245.1 Rhodoferax sp. | reverse complement strand
TCTTGGCAGCCGCCGAGAAAGTGTTCGCCCGCGCCGGCTTCCGTGGCGCAACGATGGCCGCCATTGCAACGGCCAGTGGCCTGCCGAAAGCCAATCTGCACTACTACTTTGGCAGCAAAGACGTGCTGTACCGCGCCGTGCTGGCCCGCACGTTGAGCGACTGGTTGGCGCCCGCCCAGGGCATCACTGCCGATGCAGACCCACGCACCGCGCTGGAGCAATACATCCGCGTCAAGATGGATCTGTCGGCCCAGCGGCCCGATGGCTCCAAAGTATTTGCCAACGAGATGCTGCACGGCGCACCGGTGGTCAAAAACATTTTGTCAACCGAACTACGGCCCTTGGTCCTAGAGAAGGCCGCCGTCATCCAGGGCTGGATTGACGCCGGGCGCATGGCACCCGTCGACGCCACCCACCTGTTCTTCACCATCTGGGCGGCTACCCAAACCTATGCCGACTTCGATGTGCAAGTGTGTGCCGTGCTGGGGCACAAAGTGCTGAGCAAAAAAGACCATGTTCGCGCCACGGAGCATGTGGTGTCTTTGCTCATGCGGGGCTGCGGTTTGTAATGAAATTGAGCCGTAGCCCCCGTGGAATATGACTACAACGCTACTATTTTTGTAGCGTTATAGCGTTACTGCAGATCAGAGCAAACGATCCTTGGCCACAAAGTACTTGCGCGCATAAGCCACTAATTGTGCGTCACTGGGGTGGTCTACCGTTTCAACGCCGACGACCTTGGACATGAGCGCCGCATCGTGGTGCTGCATGTGCTTGATGAGTTGGAGTTTGGCCTGGGCTGGCCCCACTACCAAAATCTCTTGCGCATCAGCCAGCGTCTCGACCACTTCGTGGTAGTAGTCCTGGTTTTCAATCGTACCGCCCCCTGCTGCTGCGCTACTGCGAGCGTGCAGTTTGCGGTGCGGGTGGTCGGGGCGTACCACGGACTTTTCTACATCGTCTGGGGTGATGTGCATCACATGGGCTTCTGAATGGTCGATCCAGACAACGGCGTGGAAATGGGACAAATTGCGCTCCTAGGTGGATAAATAGCTCGCCACTGTGCACCCAATAGCGGCAAAAGTATGTGCGCCGCCGCGCAGAGAGCGTCGTATGCCAAGCGCCACCGCTGGATGTCTGTGCTATTTTGTTTGCATGGTGCAAACACACACAAAATACCAGCGGTGCATGGTCTTCTCGGGCGGCGGTTTTCGCTTCGGCATTTATCTGGACATGTATGCCGCGGCCTGTGACGCGGGCCAGGCACCCGACGTGGTACTGGCCAGCTGCGGCGGCGCCATCGCAGCGGCTGTAATCCACACGTTGCCAGACCCGGCGCAGCAAAAGGCATGGTTGGAGTCGCCTGCCCTGTACCAGTTTTGGCGCACGATCAAACCCGCCCCCGCCGCGACCATCCACCGCACGCTGCTGGACGTGGCCCGCCGCGCCATCAACCAAAGCCCAGCACCCCGCGTGCCCGATCTATTTGGCAACTACCTGTTCGCGCTGCCCCCATTACCGCAACTTGGTAGCCCGACTGCGCCGCATGGACCGGACGTAGCGCTGGTGGGCAGCAAGCTGCTGTACACACCAGCCGAAGTGGGTCAACCAAGAGGGCAGCGCAAGCTCTTTGAGCAAACCGTGTTTTGCGGGCCGCGTGCTGCGCAATTGCTGTACGGGGTAGCCGCACCCTTGGGCGCAGCCGAATGGGCCAACAGCTCTGTAGCCGCCCACGTGACCACCCACACCACAATGCCGCTGGACCAGGCAGCCCGCATTTCGGTGTCCGACATGTACTACTTTGCCTGCCACCCCCATGGCGGCATGCACTACATGGGTGGTGTGGTCGACCTGTTCCCCATCGAACTGGCGCACCAGTTGGCGAACCATGTGGTCATGGAATTCAAAGCCCCGTTTGACCAGGTGATGTCGGTTCCCGCGTGGCGCGCTGTGCTGGGGGCCAACGCCAACGAGCGCCTGCGCCAAGTACACGCCCAAAGCGCCGACATGTGGATCGACACCTCCGACATCGAGCAGGCTTTGCCCAAGCCCTATCTGCGCAAGGTCTTGGCCTGGCGCGAGAACCGCGTGCGCCTGGAGGCACCACCGAGCTACCCCGCCTTTGTGCAGCACATGCATGAGCATTGGGACTATGGCTACGCCCGTGCACAAGAAGCGCTTGCGCGCGACGACCCGAGCACGCAGCGGGGCATGCGACTGGTGAACCGGTACAACCGGTTGTGAGGTCTTAACATCCACGCCATGCAACCAACATTAGCCGCCAGAATCCGCACAAGCGCCCGCATTTCAGGACACTTCGTCCTGCGCTCGGGCCTCACCAGTGACACCTACTTCGACAAGTACCAGTTCGAGTCTGACCCAGCCTTGCTCCGTGCTATCGCCGAAGCCATGGCCCCACTGGTGCCACCGGACACAGATATCTTGGCCAAGTTGAAGCTTTACGGCATGGTTCCCGACTTGGCCTTGTGCGTCATCGACCGACAAAGCGGTGGTGCGGAAGCCTTGCAAGCGTCAGGACTGACATTGAGAGCCGCGTTTAATTTTGCAGAGATCGAGGGTGGCTGAGCGACCCGATTTTCTGCTGTTCGACCTTGACGGGACCCTAAGCGATCCGCTGGTTGGAATTGGACAATCCATCAACTACGCGCTATCGCATTTCGGCTTCGCACCATTGGCACTAACCGAACTGGCGACCTATGTGGGCCCGCCTTTGGACCAGACGTTTCGAACCCTCACCGGTGCAACGGGCGACGGCGATATCCACGCCATGGTGGCCAAGTACCGCGAGCGATACGCCGATGTCGGTTACTCCGAAAACGTGCTGTACCCGGGAATCCCCGAAGCCCTGGTCGCACTCGATGCGCTAGGCATTCCTATGGGTGTTTGCACATCAAAACGCGTGGATTTTGCCGAGAAGATTCTGAAGAAGTTCGGCCTTCGCGCGCACTTTGGTTTTGTCAACGGTGGAGAAATTGGCACGCACAAATGGCAACAAATTGAGGGCCTGATTGCCCAGGGGCTGGTCAGCACATCGTCGATCATGGTGGGTGATCGTGATGTCGACATGGTTGCGGCCCATCGCAACGGTCTACAGTCTGCAGGGGTTCTTTGGGGGTCCGGATCGCGTACGGAATTGGAGAGAGAGCAGCCCCGCTATCTGTTGACCTGCGCCTCCGAGTTGGTGTCGCTGGGCGGCCGTGCGCTGCACGAATCCATACCATGAGTGCTCCTAGCAAGCTGCAGCGCCAGCACATCCGCTCCGAGATTGAATTCGTAGCGCCACTTGACGCTCTTGAAGCCCAGCACCGCGCCGACGCGCTGGCGTGGGTGGACTCCGGCGTTGAACTGATCCGCCCAGTAAAGCCGGCCACGCCACCCAAGCACCTGGTGTCGTATTTCGCGGTGGTCGACGGTGAACACATCTTGCTGGTGGACCACAAGAACGCCCAACTGTGGTTGCCGGCTGGCGGGCATGTGGAACCGGACGAGCACCCGCGCGAGACGGTGCGCCGCGAACTCTTGGAAGAGCTGGGGTTTGCCGCCGCGCACGACATCGGCCCGCCGCTGATGATCACCTGTACTGTCACCGTCGGCCTGACCGCAGGGCACTCCGACGTATCGCTGTGGTACGTGGTGCATGCCCCGCGCACGCAGGCAATCCACTTCGATGCGGGCGAGTTCAACGCGGTGCGGTGGTTTGCATGTGCGGACGTACCTTTGGCGCGCAGCGATCCGCATATGGGTCGCTTTATTGAAAAGCTTTTGCGCAACGCGATGCATGTCGAAAGTTAACCGCTGCGCAATAGCCACGGCACGCAGCGAAGTGCAAACACGCCCCTATCAGCAGCAGCTCTTACCTCCCCGTTTTGGAAGCTGACGCAGTACGGCGGCATGGCGCTGCACCTCTTTGGCGGGCAAGGGGCCGCCGTGCCCGATGTAGAAGCGCTCGGTGCCGGCATCGACCAGCGCCTGCAACGCAGCGGCTACCTGGTGCGGATCGTCTTCAAACGGCGGGCGCTTGGCGTGACCGGTCCGCACCAGCCCGCCCAGCAAGACACCGGAAACCAGTAAATCACCCACCATGGCATCGCCACCTTCCAACTGCGCCGAGATAGAGCCGGCCGTGTGGCCCGGCGTGTGGTGCACGCACCCCGCAAAGCCATAGGGAGCCAGGTCGAGGGTATCGCCGTCGTGCAAAAGTATGTCGGGCTGGAACGGGGCATAGGGACGCAAAATCAACCCCGCACGCAGAAACAGGCGGCTAAACCAGTCCGTGGTGCAGAACTCCATCTTCATGCACTGCAAGAAATAGTTCAGATCACCCGCATGGGCCACGATCGGCGCGCCCGAGAGTCTGCGCAGCTGCGCCGCGCTGCCCGCATGGTCGATGTGTGCGTGGGTGATGACGATAAGGCGTATGTCGCCAAAATCCATCCCGTGCCGTTGCAAGGCTTTGCGAACTTTGCGTTCGGAACCGGGCAGGCCGGTATCGACCAGCACGCAGCCTTGCGGCCCCACCAGCAAATGCGCATTGACCATGCCAAACGGCAAGATAGGAACCCGAACCACATGAACCTGTGACATGGCGACTTACTCCAAGTTGGTAAAGCCGCTATTTTGGGCAAGCGTCGGTTAAATTCAGCATGCCGGTATCGGCACATTTATGGTCAATATCTCCAATGCCAATCCTCCCTCCGACCCAATCTGTCGTGCGCATCGCCATACTGGCCTACCCCGGCTGCATGGGCACCCAGGTATTTGGCATCGCAGAGGTTTTGCGACTTGCCGTGGACATGGCCAGCACCCTAAGACCCGATGTGGGTACGCAGTTGCGCATCGAAGTTATAGGGCTGCGCGGTCGCAGCGTGGCCATTGCTGGCACCACCGTCATCAGCACCCAGATTCCGCGTGGCCGCTATGACGTGCTCATCGTGCCGGGTATGGAAATCACCAGGCATGTGGATTGGACACACGCACTGGCACCGCTGAACCAGGAGATCGCTTTCACGCGCAAGGCGTATGCCGCAGGCACTCCCGTAGCGTCGGTGTGCGTCGGGGCGTTCCTGCTGGGCGAGGCGGGGCTGCTGAACGGCCGCCAAGCAACCACGGCCTGGCTGTTTGCGCAGGCGTTGGGGCAACGTTACGCACACACGCGGGTAGACGCGTCGGCGATCTTGCTTGAGGATGGCGGGGTGATCACCACCGGGGCGGTAAGCTCGGCCTTTGACCTGGCCGTGTACTTGGTCAAGCACTTACTGGGCGCGGACATTGCGACAGCGGTTGCGCGCGTCACGCTGCTGCCATCGCAGCGGCATAGCCAAAAACCATTTGTGGACACCGCCTTGCTGCCACAGCGCCTGCCCTCGTTCGCCCAACAGGTGCAGCAATGGTTGGACAGTCGCTTGTCCCACGCCTTCGTGTTGAACGAACTGGCAGCGGCCTTTTGCGTCAGCACCAGCACCTTGTTGCGCCGCGTGAAAGCGCAAACCGGCCAATCCCCTCTGGGTTTGCTGCAGGCGGCGCGCGTCGAAAGAGCCAAGCAGTTGATGCTCAGCACGTCCTGGGGCCTGGCCCGCATCACCGAGACCGTGGGTTACGCCGACGTCGCATCATTCACACGGCTCTTTAAACGCCTGGTAGGGGAGTCCCCCGCCCAATACCGCAGGCAGCACACCTGACCTGAAATATATTTGATAGCGAACTAGGTATATTTCACGGGGGCTACAGGCCAATATGCCTCCCTATGCAGGGCTGGCAAGCACCGTCGGCGCGACCCGTGGCAACACCACCGTAAAGGTTCTACCCTGGCCCGGTGCGCTGACCACTTCCAGGGTACCGCCCAGCACGCTGGTCGCAATGTTGAAGGCAATACTCAGACCCAAGCCGCTGCCACCCTGGCCCAGCCGGGTGGTGAAAAACGGGTTAAAAATCTTCTGAATATGTGCATCGGCAATTCCGCCGCCGTCATCTTTAGACACGATCTTCACGGTGCCATCGGCCGGGTGCGCGCTGGTGATCCAGATGTTGCCCGCGGTGTCGCCGGGAAAGGCGTGGGTCAGTGCATTGGTGAAGAAGTTGACGATGAGCTGGCCCAGCGGCCCTGGATGACGCCGATGATGGTCTGGTCTGGGCCATAAACCGGCGCGCTCAGCGCAAGCGGCGGCACCTTGGGTGCGCCCGTTGTCGCAAAAGGCGCGCTGACTTGTGGTGCACGTTGGCGCAGGGCTGGCGGCAACCAATTGCCCCGTTGCATCGAACAGATACAGCCCTTGCTGCCACTGAGCAAAAGGGCTGTCCGCGTAGCCAATGTCAAAGGGGTACCAAGGGAGCAATCCTGTCAATGTCTGCCTTGGCCGAGCATTTGTCAATACGTAGTCTTTTTGAAGTTGCCGATGAAGTCGGTGTTGATGTCTTTGTAGAACTCACGCGCCACGCCGTAGTAGACATTCCGCAATGTGGTCCGTACTGCTACTCAATTGATAGCATTTAATGCAATAACTGCGGGGGCTAGACTGGTTTTTTGCTGGAAGATGCATGGGCAGAGCTTCAAGATGATCTGGCCAGGACGTGCTAGGGCGCGCTGGCTTAGGGCTGGTTCTGCG
>JBKJJC010000259.1:0-5581 GCA_046598245.1 Rhodoferax sp. | reverse complement strand
GGTCCAGCGTCCAGACGCCGTGTGGCGATTTGCCGACCTTGACCTGCCGCACCACCTGGCGGGTGGTGGTGTCGATGACGGTGAGCCTGCCAGCCCAACGCGACGTCACGTAGATGAAGCGGCCGTCTGCGGACACGTCCATACAATCCGGGCCGCTAGGCGCTGGGTAGCTTTCCACCACAGCAAGGGTCTGAAAATCAATCTTGCTGATGGTGTTGGCGACCCGGTTGCTGACCAATACATGGCGTTTATCACCCATGGACCGAAAGGCGTGGGCACCCTTGCCGGTCTTGATAACTTGCAGCTTTTTGGGAATGGGACCGTTGACGTCGTACACCTCTACGCCATCACCACCGGTCAAACCAACCAACAGCAGTTTGTCGTCCGGCGTGCCAAACACGTCGGCTGGCATGGGGCCTGTTTTGGTGCGCCACTTAATGGTCTGCGTATTCAAGTCTATGGCCACCAACTCGTCACTGTCCTGCATGGTGCAAAAAATGGTTTTGCTGGTGCTGTCAATCCACAAATGGCTGGGCGTTTTGCCAGTGGCCACGCGTTTGGCCAGCACCATGTCGGTGCCATCCCAACGGTAGATATCCACGTGGTTGAGGCGGTTGGCGGCCGTCACAAACCACTTCATGTCGGGCGAGAAACTCAGTTGGTAGGGGTCCAGCACGTCACGCACCGTTCGCTGCACCTCCGCCGTCTTGGGGTCAATAAAGGTCAGCGAGTCACTCAAGGCATTGGCAATGATGATGGACTTCTGGTCCGGCGTCATGTACATGTGGTGCGGCTCTTTACCGGTGGCGATGCGCTTGGTCACCTTCCAGCTTACCGGGTCTACTACGCTGATCGTGGCATCCAACGAATTGAGAACAAACACGGGTGGCTTGGCTTGGGCAACAGCAACTGCAGGCAGCGCGAGCGCCACACACAGCGCGCCCCATGGCGCAAAACGGGGCACTAACAACACGCAGAAACGACGAACCAGGGAAAACAAGGGCGAAATGGACTTCACAGAGGATCACTTTTAGGGTAGCCCACGAGTTTAATCGCCAAGCCCCAGCTTTCCCGTGCCCAATCCCTGTCTAGTGACCTTGATCAACAACAGAGGCCAAAAAACGTGCAAAAGCCGATCAAAAGCTGCGCATTCAAACGCTTTTGGCGGACAGTTTCTGCAAATCTTCAGCGCGCAGCCAACGCCACTGGCCTGGTGCCAGGTCCGCGGGCAGCTCCAATGCGCCGATGCGGGAGCGGTGCAGCCCCTCAACCCGATTGCCGACGGCCGCCAACATTCGCTTGACCTGGTGGTATTTGCCCTCAGTCAGCGTCAGACGCAGGTGGGTGGACGCGCCATCGGGGTCCATAATCTCACAGGCTGCGGCGCGCACCGGCTTGGGATCGTCATCCAGCACCACGCCGGCCAGCAGGCGCTGCACCTGTTGGTCGTCCAGCGCATGTTTGGCCGTGACTTCGTAGACCTTGGGGCTGTGTTTCTTGGGCGAGCTCATCTGGTGGATGAACTGGCCGTCATCGCTGAGCAAAAGCAGGCCGGTGGTGTCTTGGTCAAGCCTGCCGACTGCCTGCACGCCTTGCACCGCACTCTTTTGCGGGCGCAGGCGCAGCGGTGACGGCAGCAGCGTGTAGATACTGGGGTAGGTGGACGGCTTTTGCGAGCATTCGGTGCCGGCCGGCTTGTTCAACAGCACATAGGCCTTCTCGAAATACTCCCAGTCCACCCCCTGAACCCTGAAGCGCAAGCCAGTTGCTACAAATTCCATAGCAGAATCGGTAACACTGATGGGGGCTAGAGCCTCGTTTTCCATATAAACCTGGACAAAACCCTGTTGTACCAAGCCCGCGCACACCCGCCGCGTGCCAAAGCCCTGTGAATAAAGTATTTCCTGTAGTTGCATATTTCTTCGAGGTAATTCGGTCCAATGGTAATGCCTGCGGTGCCCCGCAACGCGCAGGAACCACATGCGTCGTTGAGCAAACCGCAGTAGACTGACCGCACGAATACAAGCCACGCAGATGGCCTAACGCACTGGGTGTGGACCATGTTTTTAACTTTATCTTTCGTTGGTGGCCTGGGTTTGGGCGTCGCGCTGCTGTACCTTTACCAGCGCCGCCAGGCGCGTACACACCGCCGCATTCCCAGAGACTGGCCACTGCATGTGCGCCCTTTGGTCAATAACCGCGAGAAACTGGTCTGGGTTTGGCTCGCCAAGGTGATGTTTGACCAGCAGATCCTGGTCAAGCTACCCGTGACCCGCTTCACCGCACCCCAGGCCGGAACCGATGCTGCGCACTGGTACCACCTGCTCAACGGTGTGTACTGCTCCTTCACGGTATGCAACATGGAAGGCCACATCATTGGTTGCATTGATGTGCCCGGCCCACAGGGTTTGTCCATGGGCAACCAAACGCTTAAGCACAACCTGCTATCGCATTGCGGCATCCACTACCTGGTGGTAGACCCCAGCAACCTGCCCCACCTGATCCAGATACGCACGGCCCTGCTGGGCGAACATGCGGCCCGGGGCAACGGCACCAGCAGCCAGTTGGAATCGCAGTTCAAAGATGTGCGAGAAAACCTGCAGGCAATTGTTGACCGCAAGCGCAGCGACAAAAACAGCGCGATGGCGCAAATGGAAGCAGCCCGGCCCAACACATCGGACAACGCCGACAGCCAACAACTGGCCTCCGGTTGGGAACAAAATTCTTTTATGACGCCCCTGGACAGCCGCTCCGGCGATCTGAACCGCTAGGCACGTGTGAGCCCATCCACCGCCTGGAACATGGCCTGGCGGGCCTGTACCACAATCTGTGCCCGCCATTCATCGGTGTCTACATAGAAGGCATCCTTCATTTGGCGGCGAATGGCCTCGCGCAGCGTTGATGGGGCCTCGGGGTGCAAGTGCAACCAGTGGTCGGCTCGTAGGGCGGCGATCATGTCGAGTATCGGCAAGGTGCCGTATTCCATGGCTATGCCGGTGTATTCAGCTTGCGGGCATTCCTCGTACACCGCACACCACATCAGGCCGGTCAGGCGCGCTGAGTTCGACGACCCGTCATAAATGGAGGTCACTGGCGTGCTGCCATTGCCGCCCCACCAGGCACGGGTTCGTGCCAAGGCGGCAGCTTCATCGCGGCAGGCAAAGATGCGTTCACCTAAGCCACTGGGGCCAAGACCCGTGTGCAGGTCCATCCAGGCGATGCGTGTGGCGGTGCGGCCATAGGTTTGCAATACCTGGCGCAGGGTTTGGTTGCTCCAGGTTGCCTCGGTTCCGCCAAAAAACATGCCGTCAGCAAACGCGTGCTGGCCTTGCGATACCGCAGACTGGTAACGCGCCACGCCTTCGGTTGCGATGTAGGCTTCAATCGCCGCCTGGTTTTCGGCGGTAGGCGGCCACTCGACGGGCAACAACAAAGCATGCAGATCGCGGTAAGCCGTGTTGACCGGCAATGGCTGGCTGAAGTCCTGGAAATTGCGGTTCAGGTCCACGTTTTCGTGGGTGGTGCGGCGCTGGTAAGAAAAACCATGGGGATTGAGCGCGTGGATGTACAACACGGCCACGCCCGCGTCATGCATCTTCGCGCGCCATTCGGCATCCTGCGCGGCATACACCTGCACACCGGAGCCGCAAAAGCCTTCGACCCCATGGCAGGCGCTGCTGACGATGAATAGGTTCTGCGCATCGGGCGAACCGTCCAACGCCACATCCATAGCCAGGTCTTCGCCATCGCGGCCTTTGAGTGGGTGCGCATAGCTGCGCAAAGCCATGCCCGCGCTAGCCGTGGCCTCTAAAAACTTGATGCGGGCACTGGCGTAACTGCTAGAGAAACAGGCGTGTAAATCCGTAGCCATCAGATTCTCCCCTCTTCGACCGCGTGGCAGGCCACCTGCACGGTGGGCAAATTCAAGGTGATGGGTCTCTCGGATGCGCAGCGCGCATTGGCATGCGGACAGCGGGGGTGGAAGGCACAGCCGCTGGGCGGACTTAAGGGGTTAGGCACCTCGCCCGAGACAGGTGTGCGGGGCCGTCCGGTGGCATGCATTTTGGGGATGGCGTCCAGCAACATGCGGGTGTAGGGGTGGCGCGGCGTTGCAAACAGCGCCTGCTTGTCGGCCACCTCCACCAGACGCCCCAGGTACATCACCCCCACCTGGTCGGCCACATGGCGCACGACGGCCAGGTTGTGTGAAATGAATAGATAGGTAAGCCCCCGCGACTGCTGCAGGTCCTTCATGATGTTGAGCACCTGGGCCTGCACACTCACATCCAGCGCCGAAGTAGGCTCGTCGCAGACCAGAAACTCTGGCTCGGTGCCCAACGCCCGCGCGATCGAGATCCGCTGGCGCTGGCCACCCGAAAACTGGTGCGGGTACTTGGACATGTCCTTGGCACTCAAGCCGACCGACTGCAACAAATCCCCCACGCGGGCACGCAGCGCTGTGGGTTCGGTGACAAGGCCATGCTCCAGCAGCGGCTCACCAATGATGTCTTCCACGGTCCAGCGCGGGTTCAGGCTGGCATAGGGGTCCTGGAAGATCATCTGGATGCGTTGGCGCAGGGGCTTGCCCTGCCGCGTCTGCAGCGTGGCATGCACATTCTGGCCATCAAAACCGACTGTGCCGCGCGAAGGCGCATACAGGCCCACCAGCAAACGCGCCACCGTGCTTTTGCCACAGCCGGACTCACCGACCAAGGCGAGCGTCTTGCCCTTTTCAATGTCGAAACTCACACCATCCACCGCGTGCAGCAGCAGCCGCGGTTTGCGCTCGAGCACCCGGTTCAGCCAAGGAGGTGATACGTCAAAGGTTTTGGCAAGGTCACGTGCGCTGACCAGGGCCTGTGTTTTGTCGGTCGGGGAGCTCATGCCGACGCCTCCACTTGGGGGGCATGCAGCCAGCAGGCCGCTTGCGTGGCCTGGGTCGGCATCAAATCCGGGCGCTCTTGCCGGCAGCGGTCGAACACCTTGGGACACCGCGGGTTGAAGGCACACCCCGTGGGTATGGCGTCCAGCCGTGGCATGGCACCGTCGATCTGGTTCAGGCGCTCGCGGTCCACCGTGATGTCGGGAATAGCGGCCATCAAACCTTCGGAATAGGGGTGGGCCGGGCGGTTGATGACCTCGTGCACCGGGCCAATCTCGGCAATACGACCGGCATACATCACCGCCACGCGGTCGCAGGTTTCGGCGATCACGCCCATGTCATGGGTGATCAGCATCACCGCAGCACCGCGCTTCTTGCAGATGCTCTTGAGCAGCATGATGATCTGCGCCTGTATCGACACGTCGAGCGCCGTGGTCGGCTCATCGGCCACGATCAGTTTGGGCTCAGCCGCCAACGCCAATGCAATCACCACCCGCTGGCGCATACCGCCCGAGAACTGGTGTGGGTAATGGTCAATGCGTTGCTCGGCCGCCGGAATACCAGTGTCTTTAAGAAGGTCAATCGCGCGTTTCTTGGCCTCGGCATTGCTGACCGGCAGGTGCGCCTGAATGGTCTCAATCAGTTGTTTGCCCACGCTGTACAGCGGATTAAGTGACGTGAGCGGGTCTTGAAAAATCG
>JBKJJC010000197.1:0-3186 GCA_046598245.1 Rhodoferax sp. | reverse complement strand
CGCCGATGTAGTGGGCGAGCTACACCTGGCGGGCCACTGCCATGTCAGCGATACCCATGGCGACATCGTGATCGACGACCACGGCAGCCGCGTGAGCGACCCCGTGTGGGACTTGTACGGCCACGCCATCTCCCGCTTTGGCGCCGTACCAACGCTGATCGAGTGGGATACCGACGTGCCGGCTCTGGATGTGCTGCTGGATGAAGCCCGCCGAGCCCGCGCGCATGCACTGGGAGCCACCGCGTGAGCAACCTGGCGCAACAGCAGCAAGTTTTATTGGATGCATTGCTGGCCTGGCCTACTGGCGATGCTATGAAAGTGGTAGCTACTCAGGTCCAAGATCCGGGGGCTAGAGGTATAAAAGCCTATAAAGCCAATGGCCACGCACTGGCCAGTGGCGCCTTGCTGAGTGCCTATCCCGTGGTGGCGCAATTGCTGGGGGATGAAAGTTTTTCCGACCTGGTCCGGGCCCTCTGGCATGCACATCCGCCCGCGCGCGGCGACATCGCCCAGTGGGGCGGGGACCTGCCGGCATTTTTGGAAAACAGCGCCCAATTGCAGGATGAGCCCTACTTGCCGGATGTGGCGCGGGTCGAATGGGCCTTGCACCAATGTGCAGGCGCGCCCGACGCGAAACCCGATTTGGCCAGTGTGGCCTTGTTGACCACACATGACCCCGAACACCTGCACTTGTGCTTGGCGCCTGGCTGCGCCGTCGTGCGCAGCGCCTGGCCGGTGGCCAGCATTGTGGGTGCACACGTTGACGGCAGCCCGTCGATCCAAGAGGCCGGTGTGCAACTGCGCCGGGGCGAAGCCCAGGACGCAGTGGTCTGGCGAGCCGGGCTACGCCCACGCACAAGGCTGGCACAGGTCGGTGAGGGCGATATGTTGTTGGCCTTGTTGCAGGGTCTATCCCTGGCACAGGCCCTGGACGCAGCACCTGGGTTGGACTTTGGCCAGTGGTTGCCGCTGGCCGTGCAAACGGGACTGCTGCTGGCAGTGTGCGCCAGCGCCGCAGAACCCATACAAAGCCAGCCGTGAGCTAGCACTCCATGGAACACGACCCCGGTCGCCGTCACCCCATCCAGTCGATCCAGCCAGACGATGCGCCGCCGCGTGGCTTGCAAAGGTGGTGGCCTCGGCGCATCGGTTGGCGGCTGGCCTTGGGCTTTGGCGTACTGGTGGTCTTGATGCTGGTGGCCCTGGCCCAGGCGATTTTCCAGATCCACAACATCACCGGCGTCACTAAGCGCTTTGCCACTGGTGACATGCAGCGCTTGCTGCGGGTGCAGGCACTGTCCCTGCAGACCGAGGGCGTAGGCAATGCGCTGATCCGTCTGATCAATGCGCCGCGTGAAAGCCGGGTGGCGGAATACACCGAAGTGGACTTGCGCAACCGGCGTATCGACAGCATGGTGGAATCCTTGACGCATGATTTGCGCGACGATGACCAGGAGCAAAACCTCCAGAGCAAGGGGCAAATCCTTCAGCGGCTAGTGGAGGGTCGCGCCGCGTATGCCGAAGCATTCATTGCCACTGCCGATGAGATCGAGGCCGGCAACACGGAAGGTGCGTGGAGCTTGCTGAACGAGCGGGTCAGCCCCGCCCTCAAAGCGATGCTGCTGGAATCCAACGCCCTGCTGCAACGCGAGCGCCAGCGCATAGAGACACGGTTGGACGACGCGCAGCGCCTGTTTGACCGCGTGGCGGTGTGGGTGGCTGGCCTCTCTCTGTTAGCGGTTGTATTGGCCGTGTGGTTGGGGGTGCGCACCACCCGCAGCGTGGTCGACCCTTTGGCCACGCTGGAAATGGCGGCCCAGCGCATCGCGGAGGGTGACTACACCAGCCGCGTACCCACCACCCGCACCGAGGAGGTCGACCGCGTTGGCCAGGCGCTGAACACCATGACCGACGCAGTAGCCCAGCGCGAGCGTGAAAACGTGCACTTGGCCTTCCACGACCCGCTGACCGGCTTGCCCAACCGAACAGCGTTGCTCAACCCCGTGGCGGCCGCCCCTGCAGCACCGAATTGCCTGGCGCTGATGGACCTGGCCCGTCTCAAGGCAATCAATGAAACCCTGGGCTACACCACGGGCGACACGTTGATTGTGCAAACTGCCCAGCGCGCCAGCCTGGCATTGCAACAGGCCGCAGCCGACGGACTGATTGGCGCCAACCCGGTGGTGGCCCGCCTGTCGGGCGGTACCTTTGCCGCAACCTTTTATGCACCCGACCGGGCTGTAGTGGAGATGCTGCGCGACCGCATCGAACTGGCCATGGCCGCACCGGTGCATTGCAGTGGCCACAGTGTGGACTTAAGCCTGACCTACGGCCTGGCCGACTCGGGCGACCCCGCGCAAGCTGGTACCAAGGCCTTTTCGGTGGACACACTGCTTCGCAATGCCGAAGTGGCCCTGCACAGCGCTAAGCGCGCCGCGGTCGGTTTTGCCTGGTATAGCGAGGCGCAAGAAGCGGCACGCTTGGGTCACCTGAGTTTGTTGTCCGATTTGCGCCAGGCCGTAGCCACGTCGCAACTGCAAATGTGGCTGCAACCCAAGTTCTCCCTGGCCACCGGCAGGGCCGTGGGCACCGAGGCCCTGGTGCGCTGGCAACACCCCACACGCGGCTTTGTGTCGCCCGCCGAGTTTGTGCCCTTTGCCGAGCAGGCCGGTTACATCACGATGGTGACGCAGTGGATGCTGGAGCAAGCCCTACGCACACTAGCCGCCTGGGCCCCGACCCACCCGGAGCTAAGCATCGCCGTCAATGTGAGCACCCGTGATTTGCAGCAAAAGGGTTTTGCCGAGCGTGTGGCCCGCATGGTGGATGCCAGCGGTGTGCCCGCCAAACGCCTGCGCCTGGAGATCACCGAGAGCGGTTTGATGGACGACCCCACCCACAGCGTGGCCCTGCTGTACGCGCTGCGCGAGATCGGCACGCCGCTGTCGATTGACGACTTCGGCACCGGTTATTCGTCGCTGGCTTATCTACAAAAACTGCCGGTCAGCGAACTGAAGATTGACCGCAGTTTTATCGACAAGCTGGACCAATCCCCCGGCACCCAAAAGCTGGTACGCGCCATGACCGAGATGGGCCATGGCCTGGACTTGATGGTGACGGCCGAAGGTGTGGAGACCAAGGCCGAACGTGAGACGATTACACGCTTGGGTGTAGATGTGATGCAGG
>JBKJJC010000155.1:0-5138 GCA_046598245.1 Rhodoferax sp. | reverse complement strand
CCTCGGGGGTGTAGTCGGTCAGGCCAAACTTTTCTTGCCAGTACTTCAGCGTGGCCGTTGGTGTGCGGAAGGAGCTGGTCCAGTTGACGGTGGTGGTGCCGCCCACACTGCGCCCTTGCAGGATGGTGATGCCTTTGTCCTTGGTCTGGCGGCCGGCGGCCTCTTGGTAGAGCGAGGCATAGGCTTCGGGTTCGCGCTGCTTGAAGTCGGTGCTGCTTTTGAGCTGACCTTCTTCAACGATGACGACCTTGAGGCCGGCCTTGGTCAAGAGTTCGGCGGTGATGCCGGCGCCCGCGCCCGAGCCGATGATGGCCACGTCGCAGGTGATGCTGGTGGGCAGTGCGCCATGCGCGCCGCCCAATACTTTCCAACCGCGGGCAAGGCCTTCTTTGATGGGGTCCGGTAAGCTCATGTGTGTTTTTTTCCGTTCCGAATTTCAGGGGTGCGATAGATCAGACGGCGCGGGGGCCGGGGTAGCCCAGCACAGCCCAGGATTCTTGGCCGGAGAAATACGAGGCGCTGACGATGTCATGCAGTGCTTGATAAGCCTGAACACGCAGCGATACGCTGGATTCGCGCATGGCCTGAAAGGCGGCTGTCATCTCAGGCACCGTAGCGTCATGCCAGCTACTGGCCAGGCCAATGACGCCCCGCCGTCCGGCAGCGGTACCCAGCAGACCCAGCAGTTGGGACAGCTCGGCCTGTACATGTTCGGGCGTACCGGCGATGAAGGTGTCGATCCGATCCAGCAGCGCGTTGATGGCGATCTGGTTGGGGCCGGCGTCCATCGGCAGCGTACCCGCCAGGATGGTCTGGCCAGCCCGGGAGAAGATCAGGCGCGCCTCGTCGGTCAGCTTGCCGTTTAGCAGGCCAGGCTGCATCAATGCGACTGCACCGCCCGCGACTGCCAGCACCACGGCGGAGGCAATGCCGAGCTTGAGTAGGGTTCTGCGTTGGAGGTGTGGAGGTCCGTAGGTGCTCATGGCGAAGCCTTTTTAGTCAGTTGAGGACAGAGCTGAAGGTCTGTCCCGCAAAGAAATTATTTCGTCAAAAAATCAAGGTATTTGGTGGCGAACTTGCCATAAGGGGGCCACAGGAATTTGATGGCGCTGAACGGGGCCTGGTAGAACACCGGGCGCATTTTGGAGAAGGTGACAAAACCTTCGTAGCCATGGTAGTGGCCCATTCCGCTGTCGCCCACGCCACCAAAGGGCATGTCGTGTTGTGCGGTGTGCAAAATGCCGTCGTTCACCGTGACCCCACCCGACATGATGTGGGTGATGAGGTACTGGATTTTTTTCTTTTTGTTGCTGAAAGGGTAAAGCGCCAGCGGACGCGGCCCGCTGTTGATGGCGGCGATGGGCTCTTCGATATCGCGGTAACCAATGACCGGCAGCACCGGGCCAAAAATTTCACGGGTGCGCAACTCGCAGTCTTCAGGGGCGTCCAGCACCACGTGCGGTGCAATCTTGCGCGTCTTTTTGTCCCAGGCTTTGCCAGGTATCAACTGCACCAGCGTGGCGCCACGGTCTTTGGCATCTTGCAATGCGCCGACGATGCGGTTGAAGGCACGGTCGTCGATGATGGAGGTGTAGTCCGGTGTGTCCAGCGAAGGGTAACGCCCGCTGATGATGGTTTTGGCCATGTCGACAAAGGCCGTCACTTTGGCTTCGGGCACATACAGGTGGTCAATCGTGGTGCAGACCTGGCCGGCATTAAAACACTTGCCAAACAGCAGGCGCTCGGCCGCTGTGCGCAACGGGAAGTCATCGAGCAGGATGCCGGGTGATTTGCCACCCAGCTCCAGCGTGACCGGGCACAGGTTGGCGGCGGCGGCGGCCATGACCGAGCGGCCGGTGGTGCCGGAGCCGGTGAAGATCAGGTGGTCGAACTTGAGCTTGGAAAACTCCACGCCCACGCCGCCGGTCTCGTCAAAAAAGGCCAGCTTCTCGCGCGGAAAGTAATCCGGAATTTTGTCCATCAGCAAGGCCGTGATGTGGCGCGAGTTTTCGGACATCTTGACCATGGAGCGGTTGCCTGCGGCAAAGGTGCAGATCAGGCCGTTGAAGCTGGTCCAGATGGGAAAGTTCCACGGAATGATGGCACCCACCACACCCAGCGGCTGGGGGATGACGCGGTTGGATGCGCCCAAAAAGTTCTTGATGTCGATATGGCGGCTCTGCGGCTTCATCCACTCTTTGAGGTGTTTGAGCGTGTGGCCCACGCCATCGATGATGCTGAAGATTTCGGCAAACAACGATTCATGCCGCGAGCGGTTGCCATAGTCTTTGCTGATGGCGTCCAGAATCGCGTCGCGGTGGTCGACCACAAAGTCTTTGAGCTTGAGCAGGTCGGCCTTGCGCTCGGCAAAGCTGGGGTAGGGGTGTGCCAGGTAAGCGTCACGCTGGAGCTTGAGCGTGTCTTCGAGTTCGATGCGGACGGCTTCGATCGGAGTGGTAGCGTGTTTGGATGGTGCAGGCATGGGTAGGGCTCTTATAAATAGAGAGAAAAATGGCTATGGGTCAGGTCTTGTAGCTGGGGTCCAAGCGGTCGGCCTTGCGTATCAGCGCGGGCCAGGCAAAGGCACCGCCCATGCCGCCTGTTTGCACGCGCATGGCCTCGGCCACGCCCTTGACGATGAGTGGGTTCACCTGGGTGAGTTCACCACCGGCTTGTGCACTTATTTGGATTTGGCAGGTGGACTCAAAGGTGTACATGGACAAAAAGGCGTCGGCAATGGTCTTGCCCACGGTCAGCAGGCCATGGTTGCGCAGCATCAAGAAGTTGGCTTGGCCCAGGTCGGCTTGCAGGCGGGGCTTTTCCTCGTCGCGGAAGGCTACGCCTTCGTAGTCGTGGTACGCCAGGGAGCCCAGCACAAAGGTCGATTGTTGGCTGATGGGCAACACGCCGCCCTTCTGGGCACTAACGGCCACACCGGCGCGGGTATGGGTGTGCATCACGCAACCGGCGTCGTCGCGCGCTTCGTGTACGGCACTGTGGATCACAAAGCCTGCTGGGTTGACGGGGAAGGGCGAGTCGATCAGCTTGTTGCACTGCTGGTCTACCTTGACCAGGCTGCTAGCGGTGATCTCGTCAAACATCAGCCCATAGGGGTTGATCAAAAAGTGGTGTTCTGGCCCTGGGATGCGGGCACTGATGTGGGTGAACACCAGATCACTCCAGCCATAGGCGGCTACCAAGCGGTAGCAGGCTGCCAGGTCGACGCGCAGCTGCCATTCTTCGGGGCTGACCTGGTTTTGGAGCGAAGGTATGTTCATGGGCGTGATCTTTAGGATGCAGAGTGCCACATTAACCCGCTACCGGCTGTAAGACTGTTAAAAATCTTACAATTTAGGGTAATCACCGGGAATAAATGGATGGCCGACTCAAAAGACGAATTGCTGGGAACTTTGTCCATCAATCCCTGGTTTGGCGGCTTGCCCTTGGGGGAGCGAAAGGCGATGCTGGCGGCGGCGGATATGGTGCAGTTCCGTGCGGGGGAGATGCTGTACCGCAAGGGTGACGCCACGGGCGGCTTTTTTGGTGTGGTGCAGGGCGCCTTCAAGGTGTCGACTTTGGGTGAAGACGGGCGTGAAGGCATCCTGTCAGTCATCGAGGCTGGTAACTGGTTTGGCGAGGCCTCGGTGATTGACGGTCTGCCCCGGCCACACGATGCCACCGCCGTGCTGGCCGGCGTGGTGTTGGTTATTAAGCCCCAGGCCTTCAAGCGCCTGATGCAACGCAGCGCCTTTGCCCGCGCCATTGCTGTGTTGTTGTGCGGCCGGGTACGGGTGTTGTATGGCATGGTGGAGGACGCCATGCTGCGCTCGACCCGCACGCGTATTGCCCGGCGCTTGTTAACGCTGGCGCGCGGAGACGCCACCATGGCCAGCGACGCACGGGTTAGCGTGGCCGTTTCGCAGGAGGCCCTGGCGATGATGCTGGGGATCACGCGGCAGACCTTGTCCAAGGAATTGAAGCTGCTGGTGCGCGACGGGGTGCTGAGTCTGGGGTATGGGCGGATTGAGATTGCGTCTATGCCTGAGTTGGAAGCGCGCGGGGCGTTGGCGTAACCCGCCCCCGCGCGCCCGTCAAGTCAGCAGGCGCTGTAACAGCGGATGCAGCACTTTGCGTGCGGTATAGATCAGGTGGAACTCCTCGTGCACGTCGTCACAGGTCGCGATGACATCCAGTTTGTGGGTGTTGCGCATCTCATCGTCCAGCATTACAGCCGCCGGAAAGATCCCCATACCGGCAGAACCGAAAGTCATGAGCAGTGCACTGTCTTCAAACTCCCCTGCAATCATGGGTTTGATACGCTCGCGTTCAAACCAATGGTCGATACGCAAACGCACTGCAGAGTGCCGCGTGGGTAGCAACACCGGCACATGGGCAAAACTGCGCGGGTAATCATTGCGCGCGGCATCAGACCATTTCTTGGGCCCGTACCAGACGATGGGGCTGCTGGACAGCAACTGGCTGGCAGTCCGCAACTCTGACTTGGTGGCGGCCCCGCGGTCCGACAGCACGGCATCGAGCTTGTGCAAGGCCAACTCTCCCAGCAGTTGCTCAAACTCCCCATCGTGGCACAGCAGGCGCAGCTTAGGCTCGCTGAGCACGGGTGCCAGTATGCGGTGCACTGCCAGCTTGGCAATGCCGTCCGAAATGCCGACGTTGAAGCGCACGCTCGTGCCACTCACGACTTCGCGCACGCGGTAGGGCAGGCCTTCACCCAGTGCAAATATTTGATCGGCCTCGCGCATGGCGGCAACCCCCGCCTCGGTCAGTACCAGGTTGCGGCCCTGTGCCTTGAGCAGGCTCACACCCAGTGATTTCTCTAGCTCCCGCACCTGGGCGCTGATCGTGGGCAACGTCATGTCCAGCCGCTCTGCAGCGCGGGCCATGCCGCCTTCTTTGGCAACAATCCAGAAATAGTAGAGGTGGCGGTAGTTGAAGGATTGGCTCATGGTGCGGCGTTATCCGACGGTGAAGCGCCGCGCCATCTCGGCATACAACGGTATCCCGAACAAAATATTGAACGGAAAGGTAAGGCCCAGCGACATACCAAAATACAGCGACGGGTTGGCCTCTGCAATCGCGTGGCGAATCACGGCGGGCACTGCAATATACGAGGCACT
>JBKJJC010000237.1:0-9762 GCA_046598245.1 Rhodoferax sp. | reverse complement strand
ACGTGCCACTACACGCACATTTCAGATTCAACCAAAAAACCCGCGTAAGTCATTGATTTCATTGACCTACTGAGCGGGGAAAATCGGGAAATTGGGGGGAAGGTGTCGAACTTCGGAGACCATTGGAGACATTGCGAAACTGGAGGAGATGGACGTCACCCAGGTGCGGCGCTTGCTCCGCCTTACGTTACTGGCTCCCATCTTGTTGGAAACGATTTTGGTAAGGGCTGCACCAACTTCGATCAATTTGGAATTCGTTTTGCGCCGGTCAATGCCGGATGACTGGCATGCGCAGAGAGCAACGCTGGAAGCCTAACGATGACTCAGACTCGTCAACGTCTGACATCGGCTGCGTTTAACCGGGCTTGTAGCAGCTCCAGCAATCGGCGGTTGGCAGTGTGAGGGTATGGACTATTTGAAACACTTTTGTCTACCGCGAAATAGACGGCCTTGGCGGTGTGGTCAACCTCGCCCTGCTCGCGAATGCTCCCTTGGTAAACCTGCCATTCAGCAGCAAGGCATCGTCGTTGTGCGGCTTGCTGTTGCTGCGCTGGCTGAAGGCATGGAAAGTGATTGTCATGATTGGCGGCTAAAGTTGACTGCCATCTGTTGTCAGCACCGAAATCCGACACTCTATCAGCCTCAACCCAAACGTTGGGGCATGGCGAAGACACAAATCAACCACGGCAGGCAGAGTTTTCAGCCATGTCACTGTTGCGCACAACATGCGTGAGGGGTATCCCAGCGGCCAACCATCGATCTCAATAGCATCGTCCACGGTGAACCGAGGGGCATCCGCAGTACACATGAAACGCGCACCCGCTGTCAAACCCATCGGTTGGCAGGCTTCCAGCACGCGTGAAATGTCATCCACGGTCACGTATCCCGTAGGGGTGCGAACCATCCCGGTCGTGCGGACGGTTTCATCAGGTCTGGCTTGGAGCTCCAAACGAATGTCACCTTGCAACGATTGAAGTGCCTCAATCAAAGCCCGCTCGGCTGCATCAGTTTTTAGTTTAAGGACTTGCATTTTTAGCGTGGATGATGGTTATTTTGTACAGATCAACGCGACTGTTTGGCACCGATCAACATTGACAAAACTAAGGTCGCCCTCGAAAAACGTGCGCAATAATGAGTGCGGATAACGGGGGCAACATCACTACGCTTCAACTTTGCACTTTGCAGCTGAGTTGCTCCACGCTTTCACGGTACTTGTCGAATCGCAACCACAGCCAACCAGCAACGGCTACTGCAAGCTCATGGTTGCCTTGGTTGTCGGCATGAATCTTTTGCACGGTTTCATTGGACCAGTCGAGCAATGGCGCAAATTCAGGCCAACGAAAGCTTGAAATCTCGTCGTTCAAATAGATCAAATTGGTTCGTCCGTGAAATCTGTGGGTAGATTTTGATGGTTTTTGTGGCCGACGGCGGAATTCACCATCACTACATATTTGATGGCGCGCCCGCCGTGGACAGCCGCTACGCGGTGCGTGACTTGCCCACCGCTCCCCAAGTTGGAGCCTTTGGCCTGACGCGCTTTCGCTTGCCAACAACCGTTGAAATAGTAATCACCCTGAACAGCCAATATACGAACACCAGTGCGATGTTGGCCATGGCCTACTTCAAGTTGGTATGGGCGTGGGTAGCCAGGAATCGATTGAGTTTCGTGCAGGTCGAATCAAACGAGCGCTGCTCCTGCTCAGAGAAGCCGCCATGGATCAGTGGCCCTTCATCGTTGGCGATGGCCTCGCGGATCAACTCTCCCACCGGCCGCTTTCTGAGCTTGGGCGTGTCGTTGATGTCTCGGATGATTTCGCCACCGAGCAGCCACAGGTTGTCGCGATGCAGGTTACGGGTCTTACGCGTCAGACCTTGGGCCAGCAGGTCCAGCAGAAATGGCGTGAACACCGCAACGATCTGTTCGCCAGGAATGACGTCACGTTCTTCGCCACACCAACTTGCAGGCCACGTCGCCAAATCCGGGCAGTAGGTGGCCAGGTCTGGCGTGGCTACGATAGAGCCGATTTTTTCCTTGGGTGTTTTTGGCATGCGTCTGATCTCTCTACTGAACCAGTGTTACCACTTTCCTGGCTTTGTCTATGTCGTGGCTCGCCTGGACAAGGCCAGCAAAAGTATCGAAGTCGAGGTGCGCGAGCGCGTCGGCTCCAAAGGCAAGTGCTCCGTCTGCCAGACCCCGGCGCCAACCTACGACCATTTGAATGTGAGGCGCTTCGAGTTCGTTCCATTCTGGGGTTTTGTGGTTTTTCTACTGTACCGCATGCGTCGGGTGAGTTGCCCGCAGTGTGGCGTGAAGGTCGAAGCGGTGCCATGGGGTTGTGGAAAACACCAGATGACCACCGCCTACGTCCTGTTCCTGGCGCACTGGGCCAAGAAGCTGTCTTGGAAAGATGTGGCCTTGTCGTTTCACACTTCATGGGACAAAGTCTGCCAGGCGGTCGAGGTGGTGGTGGCGTGGGGGCTTGAGCATCGTACGCTGGGGCCGATTCAGGCCATTGGCGTCGATGAGATTGCCTACGGCAAGGGCCACAAATACCTGACGCTGGTCTACCAGAATAAAAATCCCCGCCCCAAGGGGCGGCGTATTCAGAACAGCCCCTGCTGCGTATCCGAATGTAATTGTTGATATTCGTTGCCTTGATTCTTTACGTACTTGCCAATCTTGCTTTCATCTCCATGCTTGCCTACCGTGCTCGCAAAATATCCGTCAGTCCAGAATTCTCCACCCCACAACTTCTTTTTCACTTGCGGGCAACGCTTGAAAATCTCTCTGGCCGTCACGCTTTTGATAATTCTCACCACCTTCGTCACGCTGTAACTTGGAACTGACTGAACCAAAAAGTGAACATGACCTTTGTCCGTCCCAATCTCCAGAAATTTGACCTCGTATCTCTTTCCTATGTCAATGCAGACCTCTTTCAGTACATCGTCAACCTCTGCTCCAAACACTACTCTTCTGTACTTCGCTGGAAACACCAAGTGGTACATCAGCACCGTCACGTTGTGGCTCTTGTGTATGTAGTCGCTCATCCCCCAAGAATACCGTTACGCCCCAAGGGGCGGGGAATCTACCCCCAGTGATTGATGCGCATTGCACCCGGCTGCTGTGGGTTGGACGGGAACGCACGGTCAAGACGTTTGAGGGATTCTTTGACATGATCGGAGAAGACCTGTCGGGCAAGATCGAATTCGTCTGCTCCGACATGTGGAAACCCTACCTGCGGGTGATCCGTGAGCGTTGCAGCAACGCGCTGAACATATTGGATCGATTTCACATTGTGGCGAAGATGAATGACGCGCTCAACGATGTCCGTTCGGCCGAGGCACGCAAGCTGGTGGCCGATGGGTATGAACCGGTTCTGGCCAAGTCCCGCTGGTGCGTACTCAAGCGCCGGGAGAATCTGACCAGCAATCAGAGGGTTCGCCTGCGCGACATATTGAAGTACAACTTGCAAACAGTGCGAGCCTACTTGCTCAAGGAGCAGTTCCAACAATTCTGGGACTACGACTCGCCCACCTGGGCAGGTAAGTTTCTGGACCAGTGGATCGCTTTGGTCATGCGTTCGCGGATCGAGCCGATGAAGAAGGTGGCCAAGACCTTGCGCAGCCACCGTGAGCTGATCCTCAACTACTTCCGGGCCAAAAAGCAGTTCTCCAGCGGCGTTGTCGAGGGTCTGAACAACAAAGTGAAAGTGACCACGAGAAAATCCTACGGGTTTCGGACCTTCAGAATCACCGAGCTCGCCCTGTATCACGTGCTTGGCAAGCTTCCTGAGCCGCAACTCGCCCACAGATTTTACTGACGAAGCATCAAATTAAGCCACCAGTTGTGGGGAACTCCGAGGGTTTCCTTCTTCATTTCCTCCTCAAGTGGCTCGCTTCCGACCGGTAAGCTGGCTTGAGAAGGACGCCGCCATCCGCCATAAATTTCGCCACTAAAGTCAATCAAGACAACACAAGCGAAGTTAGGGCTTTGCTTTGTATGGTTCTGCCTGATCAACCCGACAAACTTTGGGGCCTCGGGCAATAGTGCAGCCTGCCACTTGAGCGGTGCTTCCCCAATGGAATTCAAACATTCCTGTAGCGCTGAGATGATATTGAGTCGGAATTGCTTCTTGATTTCTTCTTTCAACCGTACCACGTGCGCTTCAATATCAAGGGCGATTTCAAGATGCCTTGGCTCATTCAGCAGGGTCAGAATATCCGGATTGATGTTGCTCATTTCAAGGCCTCCTTGGTGCACATGTTTGCAGGTTTGAATGTATTGACGCGTAGTTTCGATGAGCGGCAGCACAGTCGGTGGACAGGCATCAATGCCATTTTGCAAGGCAGCAGCAAGATCGCCATAAGACATCAACAATGCATCACCGTCGTCCCCTGCAGTAATCGGATGGCGACCTTTTGGGGTCAGAAATACGAGAACGCGATGTGCATCAAGCTGCGAATAAGCCGACTTTAACGACCCAGGAAGACTTTTCAGCCATTTGGAGTAGTCACTGATTTGGTCTGGTCGCTCCTCTGCGTTGATTTTGTTTTCGACAGCAATGACGGTTCCGTCCGGAAGTTTGATAACCCAGTCAATTCGTCCCCATTTTTTAGTGTCTAGCTCGGGAATCACGCGAACCTTACGGTACCAAGCATCTGACTGTTTTCCCCAACCGTTCGCAATGATTGACACGGCGCCAGAGTGAGAAGCAAGTTTGCAAAGTTGGTCTAAGAATGCCTGCAAAAAAATCGCCCCTTGATCGTGTACTGCATTTGGGTCAAGCAGATAGGCAACAAAACGGGAGTGATAGTTTTCGCGGTGAGTCAGCCACAGAGTATCGAAAATATTGTGCCGCTCAGCGCTTAAATGCCGCCGAATTCCGCGTCGCACCAGATCATCACGCAGCGCATGGTGTTCAAGCATTGCGCGAACATTTAACAGTTGATCTGCTTCAATTTGAGACAAGCGGTTCTCAACGGTATTCAGCGAATTTGTCGCGTCATTTGTGGCGCTTGGTGTGGTCATTGCATTTCCTTTCTTGCATCATTTTTTTTGCAACTCAACACCCATCTGGACTGCCATTGGCAGTTGTTCGTACAGACAGAGGTCAGTCTCGACAAAGTTTGCCTAAATTTGCTAGCCCTTTTGTCGCTGTTGGCGCAAATTTTCATCTCGCTACAAGCCATTTTCATCTCCGAAAATACCCTCATCCCTGTAACCCGCCAACGCACTTCCCAGCGCGCCCCGCACCCTGTCCCTTAACACCTCCGGCCCCATCACCGTGATGGCATCGCCTTGGCTCAGCAGCCACCAATCGAGCTGCCAGCTGTCTTGCACGGTTGCGGTCAGCACGCCGTCATTCAGAGTCTGGTCAGCAGACAGGGCGGTCTCGCGCAGGATGCGCGCAAGGGCTTCTGAAACCCGGGCTTGCAAGCGCAGGGTTTGCCCGTTGCCAAATTGCAGCGCACCACCGGCGATGTAGCGGTCCAGATCAAAGTCTGCCGGGCGCTGCAGCGGCTCGTACAAGCGTTTGGTGCGTGTGATGCGGTGCAGCGCGTACAGGCGAGCGTCGCTGTAGTCCCACGCCGTGGCCACCAGATAAGTGACCGGCCCGCAGTTGACCAAGGCCAGCGGATGCAAGCGCATGGTCTTTGGCTCGGTCGCATCCATCGCCAGGTAGTCGGCCTCCAACTGCTCGTTTGCCAACAAGGCCTCTTGCACGTCTTTCAACACGTCCGCTGACAGGTTGGGGGCCAGCAGCGTCAGGGTGGCTGGCACGCTGCGCACCTTGTTGGGCCAGTCGGCCATGGCCGCATCCAGAGTCAAACTGGTCAGCTTGTTGTCGGCTTGGGCAAAGCGGGCTTCAAGGGCCTGCAGGATGGCAGGGGGCAGCTGCGCTTGCACGGCATCTTTCACCATGCGCAGCGACAAGGCCTCAGCGATCGTTAATCCGGGCAAATCCACGCTGGCGTTTTTGGACCACTTCCAGCCATAGGGCACGCTTTTGTCGTTGCACTCCAGGTCAAACGCCTCGCGCAGTTCCTGCATATCGCGTTCAGTCTGGCGCTTGCTCACCGCAAACCCCATAGCGTTGATTTCTTCCGTCAATTCGAAAGCAGATTTGCCCGCACCCGCGCTGGGCAGTAGTCTTAACAACTCCCACTGGCGGGCCAGCGTTCGGCGGGTAGGTTTGGCGGGCATGGCGGAAAGTTTGGCAGATGGGATGGCCGCAGTATGGCATTGCGTGCGTCGTAATGTGTCGCGGCGATGTTTTAACGCATGTCAAGTGCGACGCGTTTTGTCGCTGAAAGGTGCATCATGGCGTGAATCACCACTTTTCAGGATTGCTATGCGACTTGTTTTTATCGATACCGAGACCACCGGCCTGTCGCCCAATCTTGGCCACCGCATCATCGAAATCGCTGGCGTGGAAATGATCGACGGCCAGATCACTGGTCGGGAATTCCACAGCCTTATCAACCCGCAGCGCCCAGTGCCGCAAGAGGCCGTCGACATTCATGGCATTGACGATGCCATGCTGCGGGATAAACCCATCTTTGAGGAAGTGCTGATGGATTTGATTCCCTTTTTGGTGGGTGGCCGCACCGTGATGCACAACGCACCCTTTGACACTGCATTTTTCGATGCCGCGTTGGCACCGATGGGCTTGCGCGTGCCGGGTTTGTCTTCGTCGGACATTGTCATCGACACGCTGCCGCTGTTTCGCAAGCTGCATCCGGGACAGCCATGTTCACTCTCAAGCTTGTGCGAGCGCTATGGTTTGCAACCCCAAGCCGACGAGGGCTGGCATGGCGCGCTGACGGATGCGCGCATGCTGGCACGGTTGTGGGTGGCAATTGGCGCACCAACGCCCGCAGCGTTGCCTGACTAAAGCGACAACGTCAAATCGCCCCGTCCCGCAAACACCTGCCACAGCCGAACCATGGCGTAAGTGTCAAGCTGGCAGTAAGCCCGCAGTTGCTGCGCGATCTGTGTCTTGCGCACAGGTGCAGTGTCGGGGTGGATGGCTTCTGAAAAGGCCTCCATGGCCAAGCCGCCGTCTTGCACGCCGTCCAGGTCGTCGTAACTGAGTTCGGGTACCACGGCAGGCAACACCTTTTTGATGCTCCAACTGCCCTCCTGGCTGGGGTGGTAATAGCGCTCGCGGGCAATCGGCAGCAAGTCCACAACACGGTCCATGATGGTTTGCAAGCCGCCGGCATAGGCCGGGTGGCGCTCGGCCAGGTCGCGCATGCGCCCGGTCTCGAACCCGGCGTTGTAGACAAACACCGGACCGCGCTTGCCGCAGGCGGCGATCAGGGCTTGCGCAAAAGCAATGGCCGGGTCTGCACCCGAGGTGTCCAGAAATTCATGGTGCGTCAACGCGCCCGAGCGGCTCAGCTTGTGTAGGCTGAACTGAAAGCAGTTTTGCTGATAGGGGCGGGTACCAGCCCACAGCGGCACGGCGAACTGGGCGGTCTCAAAGTCCAGATAATAGGCCGGTAAGGCATGCGCCGCCAGGTCGGCTGCCGCACCTGCGGCATCAAAAAACACGCTGTTGGCCAGGGTGTGGGTTTTGACGCGCAGTTGGCGCTCGTTGAGCAACTCATCCGGCACTTCGGCCAGCTCGGTGATGCCTTGCGCTGCCAGCGCCTGCGCTTTGGCACCGATATACGGCAGCCACTGGACGGGATGAATCGGCGCTACGGCATCCTGACCGCAGTGCGATTGAAAACCGCAGGCATAAGGCTGGTGACATTGCGCTCCAGTTTTGATAGCTGGCGGCGCTTTGCTGGCAAGCACCAGACGGGCATTTTGTATCCAGGCTTGCACCTCTGGGGCCCGGCTGAAGGCTTCTTCGGTCAGGTCGTGCTCGACCAGTAGGCCACGGTAATCACCGCCGCCCGGGTAAACCCAAGCGCTGTCGATGTGCGCCAGCGCGATGGCTTGCAGCGGCACACCGGCGGCGCGCGCCACAAAGGCTTGCACGGCCACATCGTCGCGGTGGTGGTCCTTGACGCTGGTGCTGGATTTGACTTCAACCATGCGCCAGACCTGTTTACCACCGCGCTGCATCGGCAACATCACGTCGGCAAAGGCCAGCGCGCCAGCAGCACAAAAACCGGCTTCAAAAATCGGAGCATCAGAACGTTGAATCAACTCAGCCGTGCGGGCAAACGCCGCCTGCAAGCCCTCGCGCTGCATGTCAATCACCGCACCACGGCCTTGCGTATCGTATAGGCGCTGCGCAATGTCGCCCACTTGATGCCCGATCTGAAAACTGGCTTGGGTGGCCGCCGAGTCTTCCCGCAGCTCAGGCTGGTTGATTTCAAGCCACAGACGCTTGGGGCACTGGCGAAACGCCAGCAGCTTTGATTTGGAGAGATGACGCATGTGGGTGTCTATTTGTTCTGTCAAATTGTGCTTTAGCCCATGTGCAGAAAGCGCAAGAGGCTATAAATAAAGAGTGGCTTGATCTGCAAACCGCCATGGAGACCGTGACGGCATCAGATCGTGTCGCGCACTGCCGGGCGCGCGTCAAAGTTGCCCAGTCCCTGCGCCCAGATCGACACCCTGAAAGCTTCACCCGCCGCCATCGATCCTGAGGCAGTGCCATAAATCACATCAGCGTCTGGCGGCAAATGGCTTCGCACTAGCGACATGATGCTTTTTAGATCGGACAGCATCAGGGTGTTGGGTGATGACTCAACGGTTACCAACGCGGCCTGTGCCTGGCGCAGCCGCTGCAGACCCAACAGTGGATGGGCTATGGCTTTTTGCGCCGCCACCACAGCACCGTGTGCCACCGTGGCGGCACCGGAGCCGAATGCACCCACACCCTTGTGCTGCCCCATCAGATGCCGCAGGTCTTCAATATCAAAGTTGATGTTGTGCTGCTGCGATGGCACCGACTGACCAATACTGCGGCATAGCTGAGCAAAAGCCTGCGGAGCCTGGCACAGCACCCGATCCATCGGGGTATCAGCATCGCAAGCCTGCGCGATGTCGGTGTTGCGCGCCAGGATAAGTGCGGGTAGCTCCCTGCGCAGGCCCCGCAGACTTTGCTGCGCTTTCGCCAGGCGCTTTTGACCCTCAAAGTCAAAAGGCATGACGGCAAACCCCAGCGTCAAAATGCCCTGCTGGCGCAACACCTGTGCCACCACGGGTGAGATGCCGGTGCCCGCGCCGCCGCCCATGCCTGCGACCAACAGCACCATGTCCAGCCCGGCCAGCGCATGGGCGATCTCCGGCACAGCTGCCAGGGCCAGTTGGGCCACTTGCTGTGGGTCACGGCTTGATGGGGTGAAGTGGCCAACTCTGATTTTTCGGTCAGCCTGCACACCTTGCAAGGCATCAGCATCGGTGTTGATGGCGATCACCCGGTGAAAACCGCTCAAATTTCCGGCCATTTCATGCAGGGTAACCGTACCCACGCCGCCCACCGCCACCAGCCCCAAACGGGGGATTGCAGGCGCGATTTCTGGCGTGTCAACGAGATAGTTGATGCGGCTGGGCGTGGTTAGTGATGTCTGCGCAAGTGAGACCACCGGAAGTAAGCTTGCGGCACCTGCAGCGCTGCAAGCGTGAATAAATTGACGTCGATCCATGGTGAACCCCGGGTTGAGTTTTCAAGACCAGCATCTTCGCTGCAATGTGCGACGTAACGTGTCGCACTTCAATCCTTTCATTTTTGGGATCGTGGTGCTTGTCGTTGAATGTTCCATCGACTGGTATCCATGCCGTAAAGACCGGTTTGG
>JBKJJC010000347.1:0-3041 GCA_046598245.1 Rhodoferax sp. | reverse complement strand
CAGCACTTTGATCTGGTCTTCTACTGCCTGCAGCTTGTCACGGCACAGTTGCAGCAATTGCGCACCCCGCTGGTAACCCGCCAGCAACTGGTCCAGCGGCATGGCACCCGATTCGAGCTGGCCCACCAACTGCTCCAGCTCACCCAACGCGGCCTCGTAAGTGGCGGGCAGGGGTGGGTTGGCCGTGGATTCGGTGGCGGGGTCAGTTTTGGCGAGGGCCTTGGGCATAGGGCTTGGGAGAAAAAAAAGGGGCAGAAATCTGCAAAGCGCGATTTTAGGCGCTTGCCGGAGCTGGCGGGGGGATTGCATGCCGCGGAGTACAATCGCCGTCCCTAGGCAGCTCTCAAGGTAGCTGCCTCAACGTCCCCCGGCAACGGGGGCAGCGAACCCCCGGCAACGGGGGTTTTGCATCCAGAGGACCGAGAATTGTGCAAACATTGTGCAAAAGTGACTTTCCACCGATCGTCAAAAAGCCCGCAAAGCCACTAAGCATGCGGGTTTCGACAGAGTCAAGCAGTACTCCGTCACAACTACCAGTCTCAAGCTATTTTGATCCCGCGCTGTACCAGCGTGAGATGCAAACTATCTTCCAGAACGGGCCCCGCTATGTGGGGCACTCATTGAGCGTGCCCAATGTGGGCGACTACTACGCCCTGCCGCAGGAGCAGGAAGGGCGGGCACTCGTGCGCAATGCAAGCGGCGTGGAGTTGATCTCCAACGTCTGCCGCCACCGGCAGGCGCTGATGCTCAGGGGCCGCGACTCACTGATACACCCCACCACCGACAACGGCCGCCAGGTCGCCAGCGCGGGCGGCAATATTGTGTGCCCGCTGCACCGCTGGACCTATAGCGGCGCCAACACGGGCGGTGCCCCTACCCCGGCCGGCACGCTGATTGGTGCACCGCATTTTGCGCAGGACCCTTGCCTTAACCTCAAAAATTACCCGCTGCAGGAGTGGAACGGCCTGTTGTTCGAACGCAAGGGGCGTGACGTGGTGGCCGACCTGGCTGGCATGGGCCCGCGCGCGGCGCTGGACTTTGACGGTTTTGTGCTGGACAAGGTGGTCATGCACGAGTGCAACTACAACTGGAAAACCTTTATCGAGGTCTACCTGGAGGACTACCACGTAGGCCCTTTCCACCCGGGCCTGGGCAAGTTTGTCACCTGTGAAGACCTGCGCTGGCAATTTGCCGACAACTTCTCGGTGCAGACCGTGGGTGTGGCCGCACAACTGGCCAAGGCCGACGCCACCGGCGGCTCTGCAGTCTATGAGCGCTGGCAAAAGGCCCTATTGGCCTACCGCAACGGCGTGGCACCCAAGCAAGGCGCGATCTGGCTGACCTACTACCCGCACATCATGGTGGAGTGGTATCCGCATGTGCTGACGGTGTCTACGCTGCACCCCATGGGGCCCAACAAGACTATGAACATGGTTGAGTTCTATTACCCGGAGGAAATTGCCGCCTTTGAGCGTGAGTTTGTCGAGGCCCAACAAGCCGCTTACGACGAAACCTGCCTGGAAGACGACGAGATTGGCGAACGCATGGACGCCGGTCGCGCCGCTCTTTATGCACGGGGCGATAACGAAGTGGGGCCTTACCAGACGCCGATGGAAGATGGCATGCCGCACTTTCATGATTGGTACCGGCGCCAAATGGGCAAAGTATGAGATCTACACAGCGACCAGCGGAGCGGCGGAGCATGTGGGTATTGAGCTAAATGCAAGCACTCTGGATGGTCTTGGGCGCGTTTCTGTTTGCCACCATGGCAGTCGGCATCAAGTTCGCATCCACCAGTTTTGGCACGTTGGAACTCGTTTTCTACCGGGGCATCGTCAGTGTCATCTTCATGGCCGTAGTGGTGCGGGCCAGCGGCACACCGCTGCGCACCCCGGTGCCGATGATGCATCTGTGGCGCAGCACCGCGGGGGTGTTGTCGCTCAGCGCCTGGTTCTATGCAATCGCCCATTTGCCCCTGGCCACTTCCATGACGCTGAACTATATGAGTGGAGTTTGGGTGGCGGCTTTTATTGTGGGTGGTGCCCTGCTCTATGGCCAACCCCAGCGCCAGGGCCCGCTGATGGGCACCGTGCTGCTGGGTTTTGCCGGTGTGGTGATGACACTGCGCCCCACCATTGACCAAAACCAGTTGTTTGCCGGTGTGATTGGCCTGCTCTCGGGCATGGGCGCGGCGTTGGCCTATTTGCAGGTCACAGCCCTGGGCAAGGTGGGTGAACCCGAGGTGCGCACGGTGTTTTATTTCTCGGTTGGCACCGCCGTGGTTGGGGCGGTGGGTGCCTTGTTCACAGAATTCACGCCCTGGTCGCAGGTCAGCTGGACGGCCGCAGCCTGGGTGATCCCAATAGGCGTGCTGGCGTCGCTCGGCCAATGGTGCATGACACGCGCCTACAGCCACGGTGCGACCCTGGTCGTGGCCAGCATGCAGTACACCGGCATTGTGTTTGCGTCCATCTACAGCCTAGTGCTGTTTGGCGACCACATCACACCGATTGGCTGGGCTGGCATTACCCTCATAGTGACGAGCGGAGTGCTGGCGACCGCCCTTCGCGCACGCGCCCTACCCAATACCCCGGCCGAAGACCACTGAAGCAATACGGGCCCCTTTTTAGCCAACCTTTCACCAGAGGCTTCATACCATGTACACCACATTAATCTCCGTCGACCAACTGCAGGCCCTGCGCGTTAGCGGCCAGGCGCATACAGTGTTTGACTGCAGCTTTCTGCTCACCGAGCCGAGCGCCGGAGAGGCCCAATACGCCGAGGCACACATCCCCGGCGCCATCTATGCCGATTTAGACAAACACCTGAGCGCCGCCAAAGACCCCGTCACCGGCAAACCAGTACCCGGCAGCAGCGCATCGGGCGGACGCCACCCGCTGCCCGCGCGCGAGGCATTTGCCGCATGGCTGGGCTCGGTGGGTTTTGACAACACGCAACAGGCCGTGGTCTATGACCGACAGGGTGCCAACTACTGCGGTCGCCTGTGGTGGATGCTGAAGTGGGCCGGCCATGAAAACGTG
>JBKJJC010000190.1:0-3830 GCA_046598245.1 Rhodoferax sp. | reverse complement strand
GAAAGCGCCCATGGGTGTGCGGGCTGCGCCGACAATAACGATGGAATCCGACATGCTGATAGCTCCTGGTTGAGGGACGTTTAGAGTTGACGTTTACGTAAACGTCAATTGTGACAGACTCCGCCCTCAACTACACTCGCCCACCGGTAAATTGCCACGCGCAGCCCTTACCCAAACTGCCTGATTCTGTTTTGCAGCCACCATCCATGCTCCTTACATTGCGTCTTTTTTTGCTCGGCATTCACTTCCTGGTGGCGGGTGCCGTCAACCTGGTCATCGTGCTGCTGCGCCCGTTCAACCCTGACAACACACGCCTGTGCGGACGGGTCTATTCGCTGCCAGCGCTGCGCTTTCTGGGCCTGCAGACGGAGCTGAAGGTAGACAAGTTGAAAGAGCTGAACAGCCCCTGCGTTTTTGTGGTCAACCACCAATCCAACTTCGATCTGTTCGTTTTGGGCAGGCTGGTCTTGCCTATGGTCACTGTGCGGCGCGGCACCACGCTGCCCAAAACGAACAGATCGAAGTTGGATTGGTGGTTGACCACAAAAACGCAGGGGCTGTTTAGCTTTTTCAACTCGTCTACCTGCAGCTCCGCCTGCAGGCCCAGAAAGCGCAGCGCGGGCAGCGAGTAAACCCGTCCGCACAGGCGTGTGTTGTCAGGGTTGAACGGGCGCAGTAGCACGATGACCAGGTTGACGGCACCCGCCACCAGGAAGTGAACGCCGAGCAAAAGAAGACGCAATGTAAGGAGCATGGATGGTGGCTGCAAAACAGAATCAGGCAGATTGGGTAAGGGCTGCGCGTGGCAATTTACCGGTGGGCGAGTGTAGTTGAGGGCGGAGTCTGTCACAATTGACGTTTACGTAAACGTCAACTCTGACGCCCCCTTAACCCGTTGAGGACAGCGCAAAAGGTCTGTCCCGCAACGTCTTCGCAAACCAGGAGAACCAGCATGTCGGATTCCATCGTTATTGTCGGCGCAGCCCGCACACCCATGGGCGCTTTCCAGGGCGATTTTTCCAGCCTCGCGGCGCACGATCTGGGTGGTGCGGCCATCAAGGCAGCGGTAGAGCGTGCCGGCATTTCCCCAGATTTGGTGACCGAGGTTTTATTCGGAAATTGCCTGATGGCGGGCCAGGGCCAAGCACCCGCGCGCCAAGCGGGTTTCAAGGGCGGCCTGCCCAAGAGCGCAGGTGCCGTCACGCTGTCCAAGATGTGCGGCTCGGCCATGCGCGCGGCCATGTTTGCCAACGACATGCTGATCGCCGGTAGCCACGAGGTGCTGGTGGCCGGTGGTATGGAGAGCATGACTAACGCGCCCTACCTTTTGCTCAAGGGCCGTGGCGGCTACCGCATCGGCCACGACCGCATGTACGACCACATGATGTTGGACGGCCTGGAAGACGCGTATGAGGCGGGCCGCTCCATGGGCACCTTTGGCGAAGACTGCGCCGCCAAGTACAGCTTCACCCGTGCCGAGCAAGATGCGTTTGCCACCGCCAGCGTGCAGCGCGCCAAGGCGGCTACCGAGTCTGGCGCGTTTGCGGCCGAGATCACCCCCGTCACGGTGAAAGGCCGTGGTGGCGATGTGCTCGTGTCCATTGACGAAGGCCCGGGCAAGGTCAAGCTGGACAAGATCCCCACGCTCAAACCCGCGTTCAAGAAAGACGGCACCATCACCGCCGCCAGCAGCTCGTCCATCAACGACGGCGCCGCTGCGTTGGTGATGATGAAGGAGAGCACCGCCGCCAAGTTGGGCTGCAAACCGCTGGCCCGTATCGTCGCCCACGCTACCCACGCGCAGGAGCCAGAGTGGTTTGCCACTGCCCCGGTTGGCGCCACACAAAAGGTGTTGGCCAAGGCCGGTTGGGAAGTGGGCGATGTGGACTTGTGGGAAGTGAACGAGGCCTTTGCCGTGGTGCCGATGGCGCTGATGAAAGAGTTGGGCGTGTCGCATGACAAGGTCAATGTGAACGGCGGCGCGTGTGCGCTGGGGCATCCGATTGGCGCATCTGGGGCGCGGATTATGGTGACGTTGATGTATGCCTTGCAGGCCCGCGGGCTGAAGAAGGGAGTGGCTACGCTGTGTATTGGCGGGGGTGAGGCGACTGCAGTTGCATTGGAAATGCTATAAATTACATAGCTACTAAAGTATATTTAACGGGGGCTACAGGCACTTTTTTCTATGAACATCCTCATCATCGGGGCATCCCGTGGCATCGGCTTGGAGTTTGCGCAGCAGTACCGTGCGGCGGGTGATCGCGTCATCGCCACCGCGCGTGACGATGACGGGCTGGAGCGCCTCCGCGCTCTTGGCGCGCAGGCGCTCCAACTGGATGTAGACGATCTGTCCAGCGTCAGCGGCTTGCGCTTGCAGCTTAACGGCGAAGCCATCGACATCGCGCTGTATGTGGCCGGCGTACTGGCCGGCGGCAACGCGGGCGAGCCGCCGTCCACCGAAATGTTTGACCAGGTGATGCGCACCAACGTGCTGGCGCCCATGCGTGTGCTGCCCATGTTGACCGAGGTGCTGGCGCCCGGCGCCAAGCTGGTGGTTTTGTCGTCCCGCATGGGGTCGATGGGCCTGCGAACCAATGGCAACAGTTGGTTGTACCGCGCCTCCAAAGCCGCAGTCAACTCGGTTGCCAAAGACATCTCCTTTGGCCTTGCAGGCAAGGCCATTTGCGTCGCGATGCATCCCGGTTGGGTGAAGACGGATATGGGCGGTGCGGGCGCAGACCTTACCGTCACGCAAAGCGTAGCCGACATGCGCGCCACGGTGGCCAGCCTGCGCCCTGAACACAATGGCACTTTTATCAACCACGATGGCCAGTCCTTGGCCTGGTAGGAAATCACATGTTGCTGACCCAAGACCAAGAGATGGTGCGCGACGCCGTCCGCTCTTTCGCCCAAGCTGAACTCTGGCCCAACGCTGCGAAATGGGACAAAGAACACCACTTCCCCAAAGACGCCCACCAAGGCCTGGCTGCACTAGGCGCCTATGGCATCTGTGTGCCAGAAGTCTATGGCGGCGCCAACTTGGATTACCTGACACTGGCTTTGGTACTGGAAGAAATTGCCGCGGGCGACGGCGGTACCAGCACCGTGATCAGCGTGACCAATTGCCCGGTCAACGCCATCCTGATGAAATACGCCACCGAGGCACAAAAGCAGCAGTGGCTGGTGCCGCTGGCCCATGGCCAGATGCTGGGCGCGTTCTGCCTGACTGAACCGCATGTCGGCAGCGATGCGTCCAGCTTGCGGACCACCGCAGTGCGTGAAGGTGATGAATATGTCATCAACGGCGTCAAGCAATTCATCACCAGCGGCAAAAACGGCGACGTGGCCATCGTCATCGCCGTCACAGACAAAGGCGCGGGCAAGAAAGGCATGAGTGCCTTCCTCGTGCCGACCAAGGCACCGGGGTATGTCGTGGCGCGTATCGAAGACAAGCTGGGGCAGCATTCCAGTGACACGGCGCAGATCAATTTTGACAACTGCCGCATCCCCGCTGAGAACCTGATCGGCAAAGAGGGCGAGGGTTATGGCATCGCCTTGGGCGGGCTGGAGGGCGGTCGCATCGGCATTGCGGCACAAAGCGTAGGCATGGCGCGCAGCGCGCTGGAGGTGGCCGTGGCCTATGCCAAGGAACGCAAGAGTTTTGGTACCGCCATCTTCAACCACCAGGCCGTGGGTTTTCGACTGGCCGAGTGTGCGACACAGATCGAAGCCGCACGCCAGTTGATCTGGCACGCCGCGTCACTGCGTGATGCGGGGCGTCCGTGTTTAAAAGAAGCCGCCATGGCCAAGTTATTTGCCAGCGAGATGGC
>JBKJJC010000014.1:0-11878 GCA_046598245.1 Rhodoferax sp. | reverse complement strand
CGCGCCTGAAGCACGGAAGGTGTCGACCCGCACATCGGACGGGTTGATCTCGATTTCAATCGAGTCATCAATTTCGGGGTACACAAAAACCGACGCAAAGCTGGTGTGGCGGCCACCCGACGAGTCGAATGGGGACTTGCGCACCAGGCGGTGCACGCCGGTCTCGGTGCGCAGCAGGCCAAAGGCGTATTCGCCCTCGATCTTGATCGTGGCACCCTTGATGCCGGCCGTGTCGCCCGCGGTTTCGTCTTCGATCGTGGTCTTGAAGCCCTTGCGCTCTGCATATTTGAGGTACTGGCGTAACAACATGCTGGCCCAGTCGCAGGCCTCGGTGCCACCGGCGCCAGACTGGATGTCCAAAAAGCAGTTCAACGGATCGGCCGGGTTGCTGAACATGCGGCGGAACTCCAAGCCTTCGATGATGGTTGAGAGTTTGGCGGTCTCGCCCTCAATCGTCATCAGGCCGGCCTCGTCGCCGTCTTCCTTGGACATGTCGAACAGTTCGAGGTTGTCAGACAGCTCACGCTCCAGATCGGTGATGGTGACCACCACGCCGTCCAGGGCCTTCTTTTCTTTGCCCAGCTCCTGGGCGCGTTTGGGGTCGTTCCAGACGGTTGGGTCTTCTAGCGATGCAACAACGGTGCGCAGGCGCTCGGCTTTGGCATCGTAGTCAAAGATACCCCCGTAACTCTTGGGTCCGTGCGGTCAGGCCGTTGAGTTGGGTGCCGATGAGGTTGATGCGTTCGATTTCCATGGTGTTGCTGTCCTATGCGGTGGATTCTGGGGAATAACCCTGCATTTTCTCACGCCTTGCGCCAAAACTGCTGTGGCGAGCGTTTGGGAACACCGCTCAGGCTATAAACCGCTCAATCAGCCCTGCCAGCACCTCAGGCTGGTCGTGGTGCATCATGTGCCCAGCGTCGGGGATGAAGCCGATCTCCACATTGGGCACATGCTTGATGCGCTCGTGGTATTGCTCCAGCGTGAACTTGCCTTTCCACCACAGGTCCAGGCTGTTGTCGGATGCTTCCACGGCCAATACTGGCATGTTGAGGCGGCGGTATAGCTCCAACACCTCTTCTGACTGGTATAGGTGGGCGCTAATGACCTTGTGGGCGGGCTGGCCCAAGATGGTCCATTTGCCCTCGGCATTTTCCTCGGCCCAGTGCTGGGCCAGCCAGTCGGCCTTGTCCTGGGTCAGGCGGGGGTTGGTCTTCATCAGACGGCGGGCCACGCCGCTGACCGCGTCGTAGGCGCGCAAGTCCATCTCGCCGCGGTGCAGTTTTTTCAGCTCGTCCATCCACTTGGCATACCGCGCGGGCGCCATGTCGGGCGTGGTGGCGGGCAGGCCAAAGCCCTCCAGGTTGACCAGGCGGCGGATGCGTTCGGGGCGCACGCCGCCATACAGCATCACCACATTGCCGCCCAGGCTGTGGCCGACCAGGTTGACGGGTTTGTCGGGCGAATAGTGGTCGAGCAAAAAGTCCAGGTCGGCCATGTAGTCGGGGAACCAGTAGTTGTCTACTTCGCCGGATGGGGTTTTGCCATAACCCCGCCAGTCCGGCGCAATGATGTAGTGGTCTTGCGCAAAGGCGTCGACCACAAATTGGTAGCTGGCGGCTACGTCCATCCAGCCATGAACCATGACGAGAGGGGTTTTGTCGGGGGAGGGTTCGCCCCATACCTGCACGTGGTACTGCAGATTGCGTATAGGGACAAACTCGCTGCGAAAATTTCGTTTGACTTGGTACATTTGACGAATCATACGGAGGCACTGGATGCCAGTCAGTCAAAACAGCGACAAAGCCAATCACAACAAACGGGGCGCATCCGCATCGTTCGGCGGCGTGCCGCCAGCCTATAGCCACGTGCACAGTAGCTTCACTTGGGCTGTGCCAGAACACTTCAACATAGCCCAGGTGTGCTGCGCGCGCTGGGCGGCATTGCCAAATGCTATTGAAAATATAGCTATACAAGCATATTCTTCGGGGGCTAGAGGCACTTTTTACTCCTATTCCTTGCTGCAGGAGCAGGCCAACCGCCTGTCCAATGTGCTGGTAGCACAGGGTGTGCAGCGGGGAGACCGGGTGGCGATCGTCATGCCGCAGTGTTTTGAGACGGCCGTGGCCTATATGGCGGTGTTGCAAATGGGGGCGGTGGCCATGCCCCTGTCGCTGCTGTTTGGGCCCGACGCGCTTGAATTCCGTTTACAGGACAGCGAGGCTGTGCTGGCCATTGCTGATCTGGCGTCTTTGCCAGACCTGCAGTTAGCCCGCAAACACTGCTCCCACCTGCGCACGGTGATCGGTGTGGGGCACCCCGAATCCGTGTCGGCCCAGGCAGATTGTGAATTTGCCGACGCGCTGGCACAGTTCAGCACGCAGTTCACACCGGTGCAGACGCTTGCCAACGACCCCGCCATCCTTATTTACACCAGCGGCACCACCGGTAACCCCAAGGGCGCGCTGCTGGCGCACCAAGCGCTGATCGGCAACCTGCCGGGCTTTGTGGCCAGCCAAAATTGGTTTGGCTTTGATCCGTTTGCAGAGTCGCCAATGGGGTCGTCTACACAAGCCGTGTTTTGGAGCCCCGCTGACTGGGCCTGGACCGGTGGGCTGATGGACGCGCTGTTGCCAACGCTGTACTTTGGCCGCCCCATCGTGGCGTACAACGGGCGCTTCAGCCCACAAACGGCGTTGGAACTAATGGGAACCTGCGGCGTAACGCACACCTTTTTGTTCCCCACCGCGCTCAAGGCGATGATGAAGGCCTACCCCGGCACCCCCCAGCGCACCGTGCGCCAGCAGTTCAATCTGCAACTGCAGGCCATCATGAGTGCGGGAGAAGCTGTGGGCGACGCTGTGTTTGACTACTGCGAGCAACAGCTGGGTGTGAAGCCGAACGAGATGTTCGGCCAGACCGAGATCAACTACATCGTGGGCAACTGCAACGCGCTGTGGCCCTCCAAACCCGGCAGCATGGGCATGGCCTACCCTGGCCACCGCGTGCAGGTGATAGATGACGCGGGCGACGAATGCGCAGTCGGCGTGCCGGGTGATGTGGCGCTGAACCGGCTCGACGTGCATGGCCAGCCCGACCCCATCTTTTTTCTGGGTTACTGGAAGAACGAGGCCGCCACCCGCGCCAAGTTCTCCGGACACAACGGAGAAGGCGCGTGGTGCCGCACTGGCGACATCGCCGTGCGCGACGCCGATGGTTACCTGTGGTACCAGGGCCGCTCGGACGACGTGTTCAAGGCCGCGGGTTACCGCATAGGCCCCGGTGAGATCGAGAACTGCCTGGTCAAACACCCGGCCGTGGCCAATGCCGCCGTGGTGCCCAAGCCCGATGCCGAGCGCGGTGCGCTGGTTAAGGCTTATGTAGTCATTGCTCCTGATTTTATAGCTGCATGTGCAGGAGATTCGGGGACTACAGCCCAATTACACGAAAAACTTACCGTAGAGCTGCAAGCCCACGTCAAAGGGCTGCTAGCGCCCTATGAATACCCCAAAGAGATCGAGTTTGTCGACGCCTTGCCCATGACCACCACCGGCAAGGTGCAGCGCCGTGTGCTGCGCCTGCAAGAGGAGGAGCGCTATGCCGCTACCCGCGCTTAAGGCCACGCTGCTGCAGCGCATTCGCTGGTTGGCGTTGAGTAAGTGGCTGGCTCTGCTTGTTGTTCCACTGCTGGTGTATTCAAACCATCCTTGGGGGCGTCTGTTTGCAATGGCCATGGTCGGCTCCGTTGGGTTGGGTGTCGTCTTGTACCTGGCTCTGCGCGCATGGGAGACCAGCCTGCGCCGCCAGTTCATCCGCGAGTCCACACTCCCCCGGTTTCTGGGTGCCAAGCTGCGCACGCAGTACCCGCAGTTGGGTGAGCGTGATGTGGAGTTGGTGCTACACGGGCTGCGCCAATTTTTCATGGCCTATTTGCGCAGCCAGCGCCAGTTTGTGGCGATGCCTTCCCAAGTGGTGGATGCCGCCTGGCACGAGTTCATTTTGCACACCCGCGCCTACGACGCCTGGTGCAGCACTGCATTTGGCAAACTCATGCACCACACGCCCGCCGAGGTGCTGGGCCGCGACCCCAAGCGCAACGATGGCCTTCGCCGCACCTGGTACTGGGCCTGCAAAGAAGAAAGCATCAACCCGCGCAAGCCAACACGCCTGCCGCTCCTGTTTGCGCTGGACAAAAAGTTCGCCATCCCCGATGGTTTTAGCTATGTGCCGGACTGCAGCGACATCGCCTACAAAAGCGGTTCGGGCGGTTACTGCGGTACCAGCTTTGGTGGTGTGAGTGTTGGTGACGGCAGCAGTGACGCAGGTTTCCTGGGCAACGCCGGGAGTTTTGGTGGTAGTGAGTCGTCCGGCGGTGGCAGCGGTGGAGGGGATAGCGATGGAGGAGGCGGCGATGCTGGAGGTTGTGGTGGAGGGGGAGACTGAGCGACTTTGACCCTTGCGCCCCATACACCTATGACCCCAAAAACCAAGCCGATGCTGCCGCCGTCGCCTCTGATCGCCTGGCTGACCGGTGGTACCAGGGTTCCGGGCTAACGGCCAGACGCCAAGTTAACTGGAGCGGATTATTGACGGCCCAGGACCATGGTCCAGTACAGGCCATAGGTGGACGCATCGTTGCGCTTGCAGGCGACCGCTACATCTTGGTAGATCGGATTCATCAGGTTCTGGCAATGCCCTGGGCTGTTGATCCAGCTGCGCATAACTTCCTCCGCTGTGGATTGACCCGCTGCAATATTTTCAGCCGCTGCCGAAAAGCCATATCCCGTTGCCGCGATGCGCGAGGTCAAGGTGCTACCACCGGTACCGACATGCGAAAAGAAGTTGTTGGACGCCATGTCCTTGGAATGGCTGCTGGCCGCCCGCAGTAACAGACTGTTCCAATTTACCGGACCAGTGGCCCGATAAATGGTCGATCCGCATACTGCGCCGGCCGTACGCAAAGCGTTGACACGGTGCAGCAACTCGGTCTGCATTCCGTTGGCACCATTCGATCCGCAACTTTCTTTATCGACAGTAGTAGGTGCAACGGGCACTGGCACAGGCACAGGCACAGGCACAGGTGCGGGTGCAGGTGCAGGTGCAGGTGCAGGTGCAGGTGCAGGTGCAGGCTCCACGGGCACGGGTGTGGTAGGCACCGGCAACGGGGCAGCTGGAGTCGATGATGACTGCGGCCGGTCAGTAGTGGCATCTGGTGCTACAGCAACGACGGGGGTTGCCACGACGACTGGCGCCGCTGCGCTGGTTGAGTTGGCGTCACCACCGCCACCGCAGGCGGCCAAGGTCGCGCACAGGCCAAGAGTCAGACTCCAACGCATGACGCGTTGTATTTTTTGATCAATCATCGGGGAATTGGGACTCAGAAAGGAAAGACCGCGCATTCTGCACCGCGCTGGGCCATCGGACGGCCCCATCTTGTAAGTGAACGTAGAGGCCCCATTATCGTCGCAGGGGCAATCAGGGGTAAAAGCAACCCATTTGCTCCCCCAAGATGGCGTGCAAACGCTTGAGAAAATTGTCTACCGATCGAGGGTCTGCGATCACTGCGTGCTGTCTGCCGGTACCGCGCCCTGATCGATACGGTTGACTAACAAATCGGCGAAATTGTCATTTCCCAAATTGATGCGTATACGCACCGGCAGGTATTGCATGCTGGGTGCAAACCACAATTCAGCATTGATCACACCACGTGGATTGGCAACCGGGCGTGGGCGTAAATGAAAGGCAGGCACCTCACCAAACTCTGGAATCTGAAGGGTTTCCAGAGCAACCACATCGTAGGTCCACAAGTTCATCTCTTGGGGCCGCGCAAGCCACAGCGGAACTTGGGCGCCTACCACCAGGGCTTGTCGCCCTGTCGAGAAGCGTCGGGCCAATTCAACAAACTGGCTCGCGGTGTCCTGCAGCCCTTGGGGTAGTGCTGCAGTGCTACCGTCATTGAACGTAACAACCACGCTGTCAAAGGTCAGATGCCGCACACGCCCAGAGTGCCGCTCTTCATACAAACGCGGCTGCAGACCGTCGTCAGTTAACTCGCCTTGGCTAATCAACGTGCCTGTAAAGAACAGTGCCGCGCGCAGATCCACCTTCACTTGGTAGCGCCCCTCGCTGTGCTGCCACTGCACCTGTCCAGAGCCGTAGAAATCCCCGCGGTAGTAGCCTTTCAGGTCGTACGACAAGCGAGTGTCTGCGGGCCAGCTATTGACCGCTTCATCCATTTGAGGCGCGGGGAGTTCCGTCGCCTCGGCCACCGCCGGCTCCGGCTCCTGTGGCTCTGGTGTTTCTTCCGTCGCAAGCACCGTTTGCACAGGGACCTCACTCGGCGCAGCCGCCGCTTGGGGCGTTGCGGTCTTCTTTCGTAGCGGGGTCGGTTTCGGTACCGCAGTGACGACTGGTTGAATCACACGGACGAAAAGCGGTTGTGGCATCAACGTAACGGTCATACCGTCGACAACTTGTTCCCGCAGCCAGACTAGCGCCGCCCAATGCACGGCCACAACGACAACCAGCAGTAAAGCGAACCATCCAATGGACGTCGGTTTGAAAGCTTTGAATTTCAGTCTCACAGCCGCCATTGTTACCGGACCGGAAGTAGGTCCCCGCTACTTCCAGCGCAGCGCTTGCTTCTCCACCAAGTGCCACGATAGCCCAGCCAGCGCAAAAGTGAGCACCGTGCTGGCCAGCACATAGCCCACAAAACTTGCCTCATGCAACTGGTAGTGCGCCAGCACCTGCTGCACCGGAAAGCCATACAAATACGCCCCATACGACCAGTCGCCTATGCGTGGCGGCACGCGTGGCAGCCAGCGCGCATACAGCGCCAGCCACAGGGTCAAGGTGCCCACACCCAGCAGATAGAGTAGCAACTGCCACGCTCCATGTGGCAGAAGCAATCCCACAGCCAGCAGCAACACAGCGGGCCACGCCATCGGGCGGATGTGGCTGCGCCAACAGGCAAACACAGCGCCCAGCGCAAACTGCAGCCCCAGCTTGCCGTGGTAGTAATCCAGGCCCAGAAATAATTCGAACAGACCCAGCTGCGACCCCGGCGGGCGCACAAAAACCACCGTTACCAACCCGATTGCCACCAGCGGCGTTTTGTAGCGCAGGGGCCACGGCAGCAGGCTCACCGCTGCCAGCGCGCCATAACACATGATCTCGTAGGGCAGCGACCACAGCGCGCCATTGACGGTGATGGGGTGTGGGTTGGTATGAAAAACGCCTGGCAGCGGATAGTGGATGTCCCAGGCGCTAGCCGTCTGCAGGTAGGTCCATGTCAGGCTATGCTGCCAGTATGCAGGCAGCGGCCAGGTGGTCATCCACGGCCCCAGAGCCAGCACACACAGCACGCAAACGGTGATCAAGGCCGGGTAGATGCGCAGCGCGCGGCGGCGGGCAAATTCCAACAGGTTGGGGCTGCGCTCCAACGAAAGCGTCACCAAGTAGCCGCTCAGTACAAAAAAGATCGCCACGCCCACGCCACCCAGGGTGTCTATGCCCACGGTGCTGGCCAGCGGTTCGCTGCTCGCCCGCCCGCCCAGCGGATAGCAGTGGCTGAACAGCACCAGCCACGCCGCGAGCAGGCGCAGCACGTCAAAGCGGTTGTCGTCGCGGTTCAGAGGTCTACAGCCGCGCGGGCGCTTTGGCAGGGAACGACACGGTAAAGCAGGTTCCGTGTCCGGGAGTCGATTCAACCGTCAATTTGCCGCCCAGCAATGAGGTGACGATGCGGTGTGAAATCGCCAGGCCCAGACCGGAGCCGCCTTGCCCCAAACGGGTGGTGAAGAAGGGATCAAAGATGCGCGACAGCACGGGTAATTCCATGCCGACACCATTGTCCCGAACGGTCAGATGCACAGTCCCGCTGGCCACATCGTGGGTTGCTTGCAGCGTAACGGTTTCATCGGGCGCGCCGTCAAAACCATGGACCACGGAGTTTTGGACCAGATTGGAAATGACCTGGCCCAAGGGTCCGGGAAAGCCATCACACACGATCCCGGGTGACACTTCGTTGCGTATCTGTACATTGAAAGGCCTCTTCATGGTCGGACCTAGGGTATTAAGCACATCGTCAACCACATCGTCCAACGCGAAGTCGCGCCGCCTTTGCGAGGTTTGGTCCACCGCCACCTGTTTGAAGCTGGTTATCAGATCGGCCGCTTTGCGGCTGGCGCTGACTTGAAACTCGCTGACTTCGGCCAAAAAAACCAGAAATTTCGTGAGCTCTGCCCGCTTGAGGCCATCGCCCGACACCATCGTATTGAACTCGCGCACCCTGTCTTGCAAGGTGCTTGACAACATCAGCACATTGCCGATGGGGGTATTGAGCTCGTGTGACACGCCCGCCACCAAGGACCCCAGAGATGCCAGCTTTTCGGACTCCACCAATTCTTCCTGGGACTGCCTGAGCAAGGTCAGCATATTGCTCAGCTCTAGCGTGCGCTCCGCTACACGCTTCTCCAGGTTCTCATTGAGCTCTTGGCCCAGCAGCATGGACTCGCGCAGCTGCTGCTCACGCACCTTGGCTTCTGTAATGTCGGTCAGACGAACCAGGCAGCCTTCTTGCAGTGGTGCGCAATAGACAGAAAACCAGCGGCCGCCGTCTTGCTGCGGCGGCACGATGTAGCGTTCTTCTTCCAGCGCTTGGCCGTTTGTCAGTGCGCGCTGGCACAGGTCCGCGAAGCCGAGCGCTTGCCAGCGCGGCAAGGCTTGGGCAACCGGGCGGCCTTCGACTTTGGAGTCGGTGGCACCCGCTAGGCTGGCCATGGTCTTGTTGGCAAGCAGTACCATCCAATCGGTGCGCCCCGGCGTCTCGCCGACGACACGGCGCAGTGCAAGAATGGCGTCATGGCTACCGTCCAGCACCGCCTCTAACAAGTGCGCTCGCATCTCCAAAGGTTGGTTGTACACCACCAGCACCAGCCCACCATCGGCATGCTGCAGAGGCAGAATCAGACGCTCCCACGTATACACCGACGATGCCCGGTCCGAGTAGTGCAAGGTGTACAGGGGCCGCCGTTGGGTTTGCACGCTGCGGTAGCAATCCAGGAAGAAAGGCGCCAGCACGCCGCCAAATTCTGACACCCGCTTGCCGGTCATATTGGTCTGGCTGTGCCGACTGATCTCAATGCCGTAGTGCAGGTATTGAAAATCTCCATCGCCTAGCGACTGCAGCACCATCACCATGGGCGAAAAGCGCCGCAGAGGTTCCGCTACCTGATCCTCGTGCAGTGCAAAATCAGCGAAGTTTGGAAGGTCTGAATGGGTTCGGGGAAGTTGTTGCCAGGCAAACAGCAGTGCCAGCACATCCGGATTGTTGATTGCCGCGTCAATGCCATCCCAAACCTTGCGATGCCAGAACGGGGTCGTTGCCATCAACTTAGTGTCTGTAATCTGCGCAGCCGTTTGCGCGCCAATGAGGGAGCGAGGATTCACTGCTACGCGTCCTGCGCATGGGTGTATTGCTCAGCAATAGCCTTGCACGCCACCTCTATCGCCACAAAGGCATCCAGCACGTCAGGGTCGAAATGGTGGCCGCGGCCTTCTTTGATGATCTCCATGGCGGCCTCGTGCGTGAAAGCCGGTTTGTAGACGCGCTTGCTGATCAGTGCGTCGTACACATCGGCAATGGCCATCAGCCGCGCTGAAATGGGGATGGCGTCGCCTGCCAGACCTTCGGGGTAACCTGAGCCGTCCCACTTTTCCTGGTGTGAATAGGCGATTTCTTTGGCGCACTGCAAAAATGGAACGCTCTTGCCCAAGCGACTTTCGGCGCTTTCGATGGCGAGCTTGCCCAACGTGGTGTGGGTTTTCATCACCTCAAACTCTTCGGCGGTGAGCTTGCCGGGTTTGAGCAAAATGCTGTCGGGAATGCCGACTTTGCCAATGTCGTGCAACGGTGCGGACTTGAATAGCCGGTCAATCGTCACATCGTCCAAATAGTCGCAAAAGCGCGGATGGTTGCGCAGATGCTCAGCCAACAAGCGCACATAGTGCTGGGTGCGCACGATATGGTCGCCGGTTTCGTTGTCGCGCGTTTCGGCCAACGAGGCCAAGGTCAGGATGGTGACGTCTTGCACGTCGCGCAGTTCAGCGGTGCGGCGTTGCACTTCGGCGGTGCGGCGCTGCACTTCATGCTCTAGAAAGTCGTTTTTGTTGCGCAGAAAGTCGGAAGAGGCCTTGAGCGTGAGATGGGTCTTGACCCGAGACAGGACGATGGCCGGGCTGATGGGTTTGGTAATGTAGTCCGCAGCGCCCAACGCCAGACCCATTTCTTCGTCGTGTTCTTCAGCGCGTGCGGTCAAAAAAATCACAGGGATGCCGCGCGTAGCCGGGTTGGCCTGCAGTTGGCGGCAGACTTCATAACCATCCATGTCGGGCATCATGATGTCCAGCAAAATCAAATCGGGTGTTTTGTCACTGTTGGCAATCTTCAAGGCACGTGCGCCGCTGGATGCCACCTTGACGGTGTAGTGGTCCTGCAGCAAATCGTTCATCAGCACGAGATTGGCTGGCGTGTCGTCCACCACCATGATGGTTTGGCGGTCTTCATTGTCGGTGTGGTTTTCCATGGTCTGTCAATGTGCTTTCTGCGGACTACAACGGTGGGGGTAAGGACGCGACCAGTTCCAGCGCTTCGTCGAGGGCCAGGCTGTCAATGGCGTTGTGGATACGCGGGTATTGTTCACCCATCAAGGGCTCCAGCAACGCGCAGTGGTCTGCAAAATGGCGTTGCACTTTCGCGTCGTCATTGCGCAGTAGGGTGATTAACTGGTCCATTGCCCGGCGCTGCAGGGCACGGTCCACGGTGGCAACGGCTGCCGGCTGCGTGGCGGCGCTTTGCTGCAATACGGGCTGCAAGCCCTGGATCAATCGGTTGAGCGCGTGCGACACGTCGGGCAGGTGGTTGTTGGCCGCGACCGTGCCATTGGCAATGGCTTGTTCTAGTGTGTGGGCAGCGCCGTGCAGTGCACGGGCCCCGATGGTGCCAGCCAGCCCTTGCAGGGTGTGGGCTGCGCGCTGCGCGTCTTGTGTTCGTCCATCCGCCAAGGCTTGCGAAATGTGCACTGTGGCGTTGGCCTGCTCGGCGACGAAGCTTTTCAGCAGTGCCAGGTAACGGTCTTCTCGGCCCAGGACGCGGCGCAAGCCAGCGTGCAGGTCCAGGCCTTCTATGTGCGCTGGCAACAGCTTGAATGGCGATTGGGTTGTTGCACTTGCCGGCGCGTCAGGTTCTTGGTTGTCAGCGTGTTGCTTGCCTTTCCAGGTCCAGCGCAGCAGGGTTTGAAACATCTGCTCGGGCTCTATGGGTTTGGCTACAAAGTCCACCATGCCAGCATCCAGGCAGCGTTTGCGGTCGGCGTTCATGGCGTTGGCCGTCATGGCGATGATGGGCGTCCCCGCCCAGCCGGGCAGGGCTTGCAGGGTCCGCGTTGCGTCTACACCGTCCATCTCGGGCATTTGCATATCCATCAGTATGGCGTCAAAAGGCTGGGCCCGTGCCATTTCTACCGCAATGCGTCCGTTGCCAGCCACCATCACCTGAACACCCACATCCGCCAGCAGTTCGCAAGCGACCTGCTGGTTCAGCAGGTTGTCTTCTGCCAACAGTACCCGCACGCCAGACAGGCCTTCCAGGCCAACGGCGGGATTGCCTCGCCCATGGTTGCCCAGTGGGGCGGCTGGCTGGGCGTCGTCGGTCATCAAGCGTATCAGTGTGTCAATCAGCATGGATGGGCTGACCGGTTTGGATAACACCTCGTTGATGCCCATAGCGGTGGCCTGGCCTAACAGGTCTTCGCGGGAATAGGCCGTCACCATGGCCAGATGGGGTGTTTTGCCAAGGGGCAGGCTGCGTATGCGC
>JBKJJC010000377.1:0-6964 GCA_046598245.1 Rhodoferax sp. | reverse complement strand
CGATGCCCGTCCAGAAAACTGCGATTAGGGGGAGCGTCAGGGTCTTCATGCCGTATAACGTTGGCCGTGAGTGGGCCGCAACGGCGCACTCAGTTGTGAAGACTGGCGACCGTGCTGGCCGCCGTTGTGGGTCCAATCGACGAACCTGTTATGCCGCATCGGGGACCGTCCCTTGCATTGGGAAAGACCGATTCGTGGTTGTGGGTTGGCCTTCCCAGCGGCTAGTTGCCGAATCATAGGCAACCCTGCCGCTCCGCCGCAGCGACTGCAACCGCTCATTGACCGTAATGTCGGCACTCTCGCTTGGCGATACACCGGCCCGGCGTCGATTGATGCGTAATGCTTCATCACGAACAGCAGCTACTGCCAAAATTTCACCCAACCGCGAAGGACGCTCGGTGAGGACTTCAAGAATCGAAAAGTCAAGAGAGGAAAAGTCAGTCTTCATGGTGAGTCATCCGCTACAACAAGCGGTCAACGGCATAACGTTGAAGGTCACCAGCGCGCAGGACCAACCGCGCAGCGGCAACCTGTGGCTGTGTGTCTGTGTGGACCGCCCGGTTAGGCCGCATCTTCGCTCCGAATGCCGATGAAGGACAGGAACTCGCCGAAGCTACTTGCAACAGCCATTGAGCTCTCGATTCCTGCGATGGTGTCTATTGCGACGATCGGCCATGCCCCTTCGGGAACTCGGTGCATAGCGATTGATTCGAGCCCGCCATTACTTCCAAAAAAGTAGTGTTCGGGGTACTCGGCTTGGTAGTGCGGATCTTGCGAAAGCTTGATTGCCCATTCTGCGTCGAACAACTGGAACCACAAAGGCTGCACCGATAGCTCTCCTTCGCCTCCGTTCGAGAGTCTCAAGAGCGACAAGTACGCCTCCGGTGGCGAGAATGGAAGTGCTTTGATGAGATTCTCGACCTCTTGCTCAGTCGCGCCGGCGGCCCGGTTCCACTCACGGGAAAGAACAGCGGTGACAGTAGCGATGTCGGGCATTTTGTGCGGTCTAACGTGATACGAAAGTTGTATACGCAGCGTATTTGGGGTCTAACTCACCGCTGTGAAGAGTCTGATTTTGCATTTCGTTGATTTATAACCGGTTTTCCCATTTCGGCAGATGGACCGTCAGTAAGCAATTCGTAATACGCAGCAAAATCGACCGATAAATGGCACGCCTGCTGCGTATCAACTGGGTGGCATGTCCCCGAACCCCTCATGCCTAGGCGGTTGCAACGCGAAAGCAATGGCCTCATCGCAGATAACAGGCCGACAAAACACAGCAACAATTCAGTCTAATGACCGCTGTGGAGCAATTTCGCGGCCGTCAACTCCCTGCCAAGACCTGCCAGTAACCACTACGTCCAGCATCTCCTGAAAAGCATATTCAGCTAACCTGCTATAAGCCAAACTAGGCCACAGCCCCCGTGGAATATATCTAGTACGCTATAAAAACAGTAGTCCATCCAACTCAGCAAGATTTGTCAGCTGCATGTTTCTAGACTCATCACATGTTCAACCCGTTCTAGAAACTACACCATGACAACTACCTCTTCCCCATTCCCCCAGCATCTGGAAACCCTGGCCAACGCCATCACCGTCATCGGCATCGAACTGCGCACCTCCAACACCGTAGCGGCGCAGACCATACCGCCGCTCTGGCAGCGTTTCAGCCAAGAGAACGTGTTGGCAACGATCGCGGGAAAGCGGGACGAAGACGTTTTCGCCGTCTACACGCAATTTGAAAATGCAGGCAGCAGCAATGCCGGCGTTTATTCTCTGGTCATTGGCGCTGCGGTGGCGGCGGATGCGCCGGTTCCGACCGGCATGGTGCGGGTGGTGGTTCCGGCATCACCACGCGCAGTGTTCGGCGTGGAGAGGGGCAGGTTTGACCTAGTGGGCGCCGCATGGCAAGCGATCTGGCAGCGCGACGATCTGGCCAAAACTTTCATTGCAGAATATGAGCAATACCACGCCAACGGCGACATCACCGTATCCATAGGCCTGAAGGCCTGAGTACAGCCCCCAATCTGCCCGCATGAATGAGTGAATGAACAAAAGCCATAGCTGGACCGACTACCAGGAGCGCCTGAGCCGCGTCACCGCCTACATCCACGACCACCTGGCCGAGGATCTGGATCTGAACAAATTGGCGGAGGTGGCGCACCTGTCGCCCTTCCACTGGCACCGCGTCTACCAGGCGCTGTATGGTGAAAGTATCGCCAATACGGTGCGGCGTCTGCGGCTGACACGGGGCTCGGGTTACCTGGCCAACACCACCTTGCCTGTTGAGCAGGTGGCGCGCAAATGTGGTTACCCCAATGCCCAGTCTTTCACCCGCGCCTTTACCGCGTTGTATGGCATGAGTCCTACACGTTACCGAACCGACGGTGACCATGTGGTGTTTCGCCAAGCGCTGGCGCAGGGCGATACAAGTCCAGCGGCCTACACGGTAGACGTACGCTGGGTGCCCCTTGTGCAATTGGGCGGCATAGAGCACCGTGGCCCATACATGCAGGTTGGAAAAGCCTTTGAGGTGGCCTATACCCGCATGGCCGCGCAGGGCCTGGCCCGCCCCGATGTGCGCTGGATGGCGGTGTACTACGACGATCCGTTTGTGGTGCCAGATGCGCAGTTGCACTCCCGCGCGGGCTTGAGCTTGCCACCCGATGGCGCCGCACCCCTGTCGCCGCTGGAGCCCTTTGTCTTGGGCGGAAGTTGGTGCGCCGTTTTACGCCACCAAGGGCCGTATGCCACGATGCGCTCCGCCTACCAATGGTTGTATGGGCACTGGCTGGTGCAGTCCGGCTACGAGGCAGCCGACAGCCCGGTGTTTGAGGACTACCTGAACAACCCGCGCGACACACCACCGGACCAGTTGCTGTCGGACATTTACTTACCGCTGGTGGACGGCCGGCCCCTTGCGGCCGAGCCCATCGCTGCACGGGCGTACTAAGCACGCGTCGGAATCGCCAGGCCCCGCACCACCGCCGGCCGCGCCACAAACGCTGCCAACACGCGGTTCATCTTCTGGCAGTTTTGCATGCCAACCAACTTGCCGGCATCGCAAAAGCCCAACAGGTTGCGCACCCAAGGAAAAACGGCCAGCACCCGTTTGACTTCATCCACGTAGCGTTCGCGCGGGCGTTTGTCTCAAAGCTAACCATGTGCGACTCAAAGGCCAGACCAGCTTCTTACAGCATGATGGACATCTCCCGGCCTTTGGGCGTGACCGGCGAGTACAACTGCAGGCGCTTGGGGTGCTGGGCCGGCCTTGGAGACGCCTTGGGTTGAATGCAGGCTCATTGAATGGTGAGCGTGCGTAGCGAAACCGCCATTTTGTCCAGATGGCAATGGTCCTTTGCGCCAATCACTGGCTATCAAGTTACGCGCTAATGCTTGGCTGCCGGTCATGCCACCACAGCAACACCAACGGTGGCACCAGAACCAACAGCGCGAAGCAATCCACCCATACATGGACCCAGACCTGGGCCTGGATGGACAGCACCATGTCTTGCGGCGCCCACAGCGCCAGCCCACCCAACAACCATACCCATGCAGTTGCGCTGTGGTGGCGGTCGCCCAGATGTACCAATGCCGCCATCCACAACGCAGTGCTCTGGACCGCAGCGCCAAACAGTGCGATCCACCAGACCTGTGCGGCACGTGCCGGCGTCGGCGCGACGCCGCCCTGCCAAAAAACATTCTCCACCATGCGGTGGTAGGCCTCGAACAGTTGTGCATCGCTCGCCCAAGCCAGCACTAGCCCTACCAACAGATGCCCAGCCACCACGGCATACAGCCATCGGACCAACCAAAGACGCAGGGAAGAAGATGTTGGGTTGTTGGTCGGCATGCGGTCGGTCTTTTGTTTGGGGGCTGGTGTGGGGTGCGGCTGAAGTTGCGAGAATACTATGCTGTCCATAGCCTTTGGCATCAGCCATTCACTTACGCACAAACCCTGCGCAGCGCCATGACTCAAGTCCCAGCCATAACCCTCAAGCTTTGCCATGCCGAGAACCCCCGAGCGGCCCTGATTCTGAATGGCCCGCTACCCCTGTGCTGGCGGCGCGACCATGACTGACCCCGCACTCTTCCAGGCATCGGTGCCTGTGTTTCTTCGCTATTTGGGCCGCCTCCAGGGCTTGCTGGTGCTGGCCCAGCAACATGCTGCACGTGTGGGTGTGTCGGAGCAGGTGGTGTTGGACGCCACGCTTGCAGCAGACATGCTGCCGTTTGCCACCCAGGTCGAGGTTGCCTGCAACTTCACGATGCGCGCGAGCTTTCCAATAGCGGGCCTGCCCATACCGCCGTATGGCGAATATCCGCGCACATTCCCCGGTCTGCAACAACGGCTAACTCGTGCTGCGGTCCTGCTGGCGGAACTTGATCCGATGGCCTTTGTAGCTGGAACCGCGTTGACCATACAGGCCGAAGCCGGACAGGCCACCCACGCCATGTCAGCCAGCGAATACCTGTTGCACTATGCCTCGCCCAATTTCTTCTTCCACACCACCGCGGCGTTTGCCATATTGCGCCATGTGGGGGTGCCGGTCGGTAAGGCGGACTTTGATGGCTACCACGCCTATGGGCGGTAGCAGCCTACAGTGGCTTCAACACAAAACCAATCACCAGGCCGGCGTCGGTCACGGTGATGCTGCCGGGCTGCATGCCCATCACATCGGCCAACGCAAGGTCTTGCGGGCGCAGTTGGTGCAGCACCACTTCCAGTAAAGACTGTTGGGCCAGGGCCGGGCCATAGGTGTTGAGCAGGTCCACCACGCCGGGCTGCAGCGTGGGAAATTGCAAGCGCTTGAAGCGCAGTTGGTGTGCGCGGATGGTGCGATCGGTCGCCTCATAACGCAGCGCAAAACTCACTTCGAACGCACCCGTGTGGCTGCGCTGTAGCGCGGGGCCGGCTGCGTTGGCCTCCATCTCGGCGCTGACGCGGTTTTGCTCTGGCAGTAGCCGTAGCTGCGGCGCCTGCAGGTCCAGGCTCAGTACACCGGGCACCGGGTAGCGCAACGGAAAACGCGCCGCTACCGAGCGCTGCAACTGCGTGGCCGACACGGTGTAGTGGGGTTTGGCTTGGGGCTCGCCGCCAGCCGTTTCTTGCGCGTTTGATTGCACGGCCTGGGCAGCGCCCAAAAGGCACACGCAAAGCGCAGCGGCTAACCAACGACTTCGGCGTGGGGAGGTCTTTTTGCAGGACACAGGCTTGGCCTATCAGGCGCTAGTGGCCATGCGCAGTCTGCGCGCCGCGTCTTCGGCCCGCGCATCGTCGATCTCGCGCAGCACGGCCTGCATGTCCACATCGGCATGGGCGCGTTCGAAGCGGCCTGTCAAGGGCGTCTCGTTGCTCAGCAAGCCGGCCTGGTACAGGCTCCAGATTTCGGGTCCGAAGTCGGTGGTTCTAAGCTCAGCCGCAAACTGGCCAAAGAAATCGCGCAAGTTGCCAACGTCGCGCAGCAGCATGCGTTGCGCGTGGTTGTTGCCGGCAGCGTCTACGGCCTGCGGCAGGTCGATGATGACGGGCTCATCCACACCGTCGGCGTCGCCCACACCGTGCGTATGCGCCAACAGGATGTTGAACTCCGACAAATCCCCATGCACCACACCCGCACACAACATGCGCACAACCTCGGCAATCAGTGTGGTGTGGTGGGCGCGGGCCTGCTCAGCGGTGAAGGCCACGTCGTTCAGGCGGGGGGCTGCGTCGCCATGGGCATCGGTCACCAGTTCCATCAACAGCACACCATCGTGAAAGTTATAGGGCTGCGGTACGCGTACACCCGCGGCTGCCAAACGGTACAGCGCATCGACCTCAGCGCTTTGCCAGGCTGCCTCTTGTTCTTGTCGGCCAAATTTACTGCCCTTGGCCATGGCGCGCGCCGAGCGTGAATTCTTGACCTTGCGGTTTTCGGTGTAGTCCACCGCCTGGCGAAAGCTGCGGTTGTTGGCCTCTTTGTAGATCTTGGCGCAACGCGTCTCGTCACCACAACGCACCACAAACACCATGGCTTCTTTGCCGCTCATCAGTTGTCGCACAACGCTATCGATCAGGCCTTCATCAACAAGGGACTGCAGTCGGGGAGGGGCTTTCATGGGGCAATGCAACACTTAGGGGAAAGGGGTGCATTGTCTCGCACTCGGGCAGCGTAGTTTCTATGGCAGAAAATACCGTATCGACCCCAAACAGGCAGTTCTGATGGACCTATTTGACGACTTGCCTCCCAACCCCGAGGCCGCACCGACCGCACTGGCGCCCGGTGCCTTGTTACTGCACGGGTTTGCGCGCGCGCTGGACGCGGAGTTATTGCAAGCCATAGAAGCTGTCATTGCAGAAGCTCCGTTGCGCCACATGCAGACACCAGGCGGCTACACCATGTCGGTGGCGGCCACCAGTTGTGGTGCCTTGGGATGGGTGTCGGACCGGCATGGCTACCGTTACGCCGCGCTGGACCCTTGTTCGGGCAAGCCCTGGCCAGCCATGCCCGTATGCTTGGTGGACCTGGCGCAACGCGCTGCGGCGCAAGCAGGTTTCCCAGGCTTTGTGCCGGAGTCCTGTCTGGTCAACGAATATGTGCCCGGTGCCAAGCTGTCGCTGCACCAGGACAAGGACGAGGACGATCTAGGCGCTCCCATCGTTTCGTTGTCGCTGGGCTTGCCCGCGGTATTTTTGTTAGGCACCACCAATCGCAAAGAGCGTCCGCAGCGCTACCGCCTGGCGCATGGCGACGTAGTGGTGTGGGGCGGGCCATCGCGCCTGGCCTACCACGGCGTGATGCCGCTGGCCGACTGCGACCATGCGTTGCTGGGGCGCAGGCGGATCAACCTGACCTTTCGCCGCGTGCGGCCCGCTTAACCCTGCGCATCCCTAATCAGCACGGGAGCCATTGCGCCCAATCAATTTCACCGGCAGCTGTCAGACCAAAGCTCCGTAGGCAAGTGCCACCGCGGACGCAAG
>JBKJJC010000098.1:0-16313 GCA_046598245.1 Rhodoferax sp. | reverse complement strand
GCCACTGCAAATGTCAATATATCTACTTGCAATTAGCCCTGCCTGCGGTTCAATGGTTGCGCGTTGTGCACGGTTCTACCCCAGCCTCTTGGCCAGGTGTTCCAACTGCGTATGCAGGCTGGCTGCGTCATGGGACTCGCGAAGGACTGTGTCGGAGATTTGCTGTATCTCCTGGTCGCCTAGTTTGCCCTTGGCGATGGCGGCAATGATGCGTGGCGTCATCAGCATGTGCAAGTCGTTGAGGCGTGCAGGCGCAAGCTTGGGCGCGCCAGATTGTGGATAGGATTTGTCGTAAGAGCGCTGCAGCGCGGGCGACGTTGCGCGCGGCGTGCTGCGCTGTAATATGCCCTCAAAGGTGGGGGCCTGCTGCACGCGCTCGCCCATGCACCAGCGGGCCTTTGGCACGCCGGCCCAATGCAGCAAGGTGGCCAGTATCGATGTGGAGTCGTATGCTGCGGACTGGGTGGAGCGGAAAACGGTTTGCTCTTTGATCCACGGCGAGACCAGAATGGTGGGTACGCGCACACCCATGATGTCGTACTTGAACCCGTCATTGCTGTCATTGGGCCAAGGGTTGACCGCGTAGGGCGGTGGCGCATGGTCATAAATGCCGCCGTGCTCGTCGAAGGTGATGATGAAAAGCGTTTCTTTCCACTGGGGGCTGTTGCGGATAGCGTCGTAGATTTCGTTGAGTGCAATCTCGCCAGCCAGCGGGTCGGCTCCGGGGTGGTACGACGTGGTGCCGGTCATCGCGATCCAGATCGGCTCCAGAAAGCTAAATTTTGGCAGCTTGCCAGCCAGCGCGTCGGCCTTGAATTGGTCCACGGTTTGCAAGAAGCTGGTGGCATTGGCGGCGATCGCAGCGTCCACCGAAGGAATGGTGCCCTGTAGGTAGAGGTGGTAGGTGTGGACGAAGTTCATCCACTCCACCGAGTGGTAGAGCTTCCAGTCGGTGAAGCCGTTGCTCCACAGCACTTTCCAGATGGATTGCCGGTGCGGATTGGTGGGCCAGTACTGGTAGGTCGTGCCGTTTTGGAAATTGTTCAGTTGGCCCAGTGCCGAGCCGGTGAATGCAAAGGCACGGTTGGGGTCGGTGGCGCTGGGCATGGAGCAATACCAGGCGTCCGAGATCGCAAAGTTGCGCCCCAGCCCATTGAGGATGGGAAGCTGCTGGGGCGAGTAGGTCTGCATCACCTCATGCACACCGTTGTTCCACACGAAGCCGGCCATGTTGGGCTTTTGGCGTAGTTCATAGCCGTTTTTTTGCCCCCAAAACAACTGGCGCATCACATCGGATTTGTCGTGGAAGGGGTCGTTGGGCAGAAAGTCCAGATCCCACTCCTCGCTGAGCTGGCCATCGTGGTACTGGCTCAACATGACTTTTTGCGGCGTCTTATGGTCCTTGCCACCGCAGGGGTCTATGTTGAACATCTGCGTGCTGGCACCATCAAACGGCGCATCGTGGCCGACAAAATTGATGCCTGTGTCAGCCTTGTTGTACAGCCAGCCACAGACATGGTCGAAGCTGCGGTTCTCCAGCATGATGTAGACCACATGCTTGATCTTGTCACGCATGAAATCCATGGTGCCTGGCACCTGGGCTTGTACCGGGTTGATGGACCGGGGCTGCTGCACCATGGTCAAGGTAGTGGTGGCATCGAAGCCAGCGGGGAGCGTGCCCTCGCGCACCGGGCCGACCAAGGGGTCGGTTGCAGTGGGGTCGAATATCCACAAACGGTACTGGCCGTTGTCGGGTAGCCAATCCAACACGTAATCGCCCATGGCTACCAATCGGTGCTTCGGGCCTATGTGCTGCCAGGTTCCCTGTTGCAGGGCCGGCAGTGCCAGCGGCATGATGGCCTGGGGGTCGAAGCTCCACAACCAATATTCGCCGGTGTCGGTCACGCGGTCCAGCACATAGTCACCCATAGGTAACAACGCGTGGTCGAAGTCTATGGTGTCGAACGAGCCCTGCGGCGTGTAGGGCAGTGGCAGCGGATCGGCGCTTTGCGGACTGTTCGGGTTCAACTGCAAAGGGTTGGGGTCAAAATTCCAAAGCTGAAAGGTGCCCCGCCCCATGGTGGGAATGACGTTGAGCATGAACCCACCGAGTGGCAGCAACATCAACTCATCGCCGGAGTCGTAACTTTCCTTGGCACCATCGGGGTTGCCAAAATCGGCCCGATAGCTCCAGAACTTGGACTTGGTCCACAGCCCCTTTTGCAGGGCGGGCGCCAATAGCGGGTTATCACTGGTGGGATCGAATTCAAACAGACGGTAGGGGAAGCAGGGCTGGTAGTCCTTAAGCATCATGCCTCCCCACTCCAGCACGTAGCGGCCAATGGCGGCGATCTTGTGGGTGTGGTCAAACTTTGCGTTTGATCCCAATGGAATGCGGCGCAACAACTGTGCATGGTTCAGATCAAACTGCCATAGCGCATACGCATCGCCATGCGTATCGCGGCTGATGACATAGTCATCCATGGGTGCGGCAGCGCTGCTCATACCGGTTGTCTCCCTGGGGCGTCAATGGACACGGATATTTGTGCACAGTATGGTAGAGTTTTCCCGGTTCGATGTGGTTTTTTTCGACTCTTGGGAGAATTAAAAATGCCAGACTTTGCCCCCGTCTTGCCGCATGGCCCCATCCAGGAAGTGTTCACTGACGTTTTCTTCGTCACAGGGACCATGAAGACGGTTCTGATGGGGGCTCACTGGCACTTCAGCCGCAATATGACCATTGTGCGAGACGGCACCGAGCTGACCCTGATCAACACGGTGCGACTGGACGAGGCAGGTCTGGCCCAGTTGGATGCACTGGGCACTGTAAAAAATGTGCTCAAGATCGGTGCCCTACATGGTTTGGACGATGCGTTCTACAAACACCGCTATGGCGCCACGCTGTGGGCGCCGGCGGGCATGCCGCATGACAACGAATTAGAGGCCGACAAGCTGCTGTCGCCTGGGGGAGAGATGCCTTTCGCAGGTGCCAGCGTGTTTGTGTTTGAGGCCACCAAGTTGGCGGAAAGCATTGTGCGTATTGAACGTGAAGGCGGCATTCTTGTCGCCTGCGACGCCTTGCAAAACTGGGTGGGCCCCGATGCATTTTTCTCCGAAGAGTCGCGCAAGATGATGACCGAGATGGGCTTCTTCCAAACTGCCAATATCGGCCCGGTGTGGATGAAGGTCAACGAACCCCAGGCGCAAGATTTTGTTCGCCTACGCGATGTGCCGTTTCGCCACGCGCTGTGCGGGCATGGCGCACCGCTGCGTGACACTGCCCAAGAAGCCTTTCAGGCCCGCTTTGGCCAGGTGTTTGGTATCTGACTTTAGGGCTGCCCAGAATAGTCGGGCAGGGGGCAGGGTTGGTTGTTGTGGGCTGCACACCAGGCCATAGCCTGCGACTTGCCCCACTGAGCGAATTGCGGGCTCTTGTCGATGACCGCTGTGGTGCACAGTTGTACGATCTGCGCAGATTCCGGTACGGGGCTTTCATAGGCTTTTTGGCACGTAGCCGCTACCGCCACGGGGTCGGCATCGGGCGTGTTGCCCATGGTCTGCGCAAAGCAAGCTGTCGCGAGGTCTTGCGCGGCCATGGCAACAATGCCGGGCTTGGATGAGCAGCTCTGGTAGACCGCGGCAATCGGGTGGTTGGCACCCATGAAGGCGGTCATCTTTTGTGGCGTTGCGGGCGATAGGCTGGCACTGCCGGCCTTTAGCACCGCGGTGGGTGTTGTGGGATATGCGGCGTTCCAGTATCCAATGGCCTCGGATCCAAAAATGATGACGGGTCGCGTGGCTTGGCTGGGTGCGCTGCCAGCGGGTGGCGTGACGAGCGCATCCAGCATGTTGGGAATGTAGGCAGAGCCCGTCGCACCAAAGTAGCGAACCGCATTGGCAGTTGGGAAGCAGCCGCTCTCGCCACTGCCGGGGGCGGCAATCGGGAAGATGTCCACGGTGGTGGTGTACAGCGTCCATTCGGCAGGGGCCACACCTACGGTGGTCAGCAGCCGCTGCCAGCGGTTCAGCGTGGCATTGTTGAGGTAATCGGATTGCTGCATGGCCGAGTAGGGCGGATAGTGCAGCAGCATCACCATTTTTTGCGACAGCATGGGCAAGCCTAGTGGCAAGTAAAACTGCCAAGGGCCTGAGCACGTCAGGTTAGGGCCCTTGGGCTCCCAACACGCTGCGTCCTTGCTGCTTTGGCATGCCTGCACGCCCTTCAGGCCCAAAGCTGCACGGCGCAGCCAGGCGCTTTGGGTGGCCCCATAGCCTGCTGCGTTCGGGTTGCTGGAGTAAAAGCTAACCTGATAACCCTTACTGCCCAGCGGTAGGACCTTCAGATTGCAGCTATCGGTGATTTGGTCACGGTTCAATGAGTTTTGCAGGTAGAGCTGGATGCTGCTGGCCACCGCCATGGAGCGGTCATAGGTCGATTGGGATGCTGTCTGTATGACGGGGTAGAGGTTGTTGATTTCAGCCTGCGACCCCAGCGTATAGGTGACCAAAGGTTTGCCACCGCAGGGGGGAGCTGGCGCGGCAGTGGCAGCGGCGTCAACCGCAGGAGCCTCTTGGGCTTGGGCCAGCGCGGCGGCACTGGCGATTGACAGGATTGCTGCAAACGCGAGGCGAAACTTCGACGAAGTATTGTGCATGGTCCCTATTCCTATGGATCAGCCAAACCGGCTGGGGTTAGTACACATTCAATGCATCCGTCGCCACAGTCTGGGCAACTGAATCGCATGGCTCCAACAACGCATGCATTCTGCACGATAGGTGACAGCAAGATTGCGCCGTCTTGGCTAAACTGGTCAGCAAGTTGGTGGTGCTCTCGCGCAGCACCACCCCTTGCATAGCCTCCATCCACACAGTGACCCACACCACACCATGAAAACCATTCAACTCGGCCACAGCAATCTCCACGTCACCCCCATCTGCCTGGGCACCATGACCTTTGGCGAACAGGTGGATGAGCCCACCGCGCACGCCATCATGGACCGCGCGGTGGAGCGTGGTATCAATTTTCTGGATACGGCCGAGATGTATGCCGTGCCACCCAAGGCCGAGACCTTCAACGCGACCGAAAAAATCGTGGGCAACTGGCTGGCCGCACGCCCGGGGCTGCGACAAAAGTTCGTGATTGCGACCAAGGTGGCCGGACCCTCGCGCGGCATGCCCTGGGTACGTGGCGGCAAGGCAGACTTGTCTGGCGAGGACATCATCGCGGCCTGTGACGACAGCCTGCGCCGGCTAAAAACTGATGTCATTGACCTGTACCAATTGCATTGGCCCAACCGTTCCGTGCCGATGTTTGGTGGCCTGTATTACAAACCAGCAGACGACCAAGCGGTGACCAGCCTGCATGCCCAACTGGAAGCGCTGGGGCACCTGGTCAAGGCCGGCAAGGTGCGTGCCGTTGGCCTGTCCAACGAGACACCTTATGGCGTGCATGAAATGGTGCGCCTTTCAGAGCAGCATGGCTTGCCGCGCGTGGCGACGGTGCAAAACGTTTACAACCTGGTCAGCCGGGGGCTGGAGAATGGCTTGGACGAGACCATGCACCGCCTGGGCGTGTCGCTGTTGGCCTATTCACCGCTGGCCTTTGGCCTGTTGACCGGCAAATACGACGCGAGCGGCATCGATGGTCCCGATGCACCCAAGGACGCCCGTATCGGCAAGTACGAATCCGTGCGCAAGCAGCGCTGGGGCCGCAAGGAGGCGCTGGCCGCCGCCACGCGCTACAACACATTGGCGCGCGACAACGGCTTGACACCCACGCAGATGGCGTTGGCCTTTTGTTATACCAAGTGGCAGGTGGCCAGCACCATCATCGGCGTGACCACATTGGCGCAGTTGGAAGAGGATATCAACGCCTTTGGCACGACCCTCACGTCCGAGACGCTGGCGGCCATTGATGCGATTCGGTTGGAAATGCGGGACCCGGCGTTTTAACGGGTGGGTCGACTGAGGGTGCCAATTACCGATACCGCGCATACACTGGCAGCACTGGTCTGATGTTCAAGGGTTCTGTAGTAAGAGGAGAGCGACCTGTGGTGGCAATGGTTTGGCGGCCTGTGCTGAGCGCGTTAGTGTTCAGCGGTGGATTTTTTAGTGTACCGGCACAAGCGGCACCTCTGTGCCCCGAGTCCGTGCGCATTGCGGTGATTGATTTCGCCTTTCCGCCTTACGTTTTTGGCATCGGGAGCGAGTTCGCAAATCCGCCGGGCAAGCATGTCGAGTGGGTTCAGTCGGCGATCGAGGCGAGCCAATGCAAGCCGCGTGTGGAACTGGTGCGCTTGCCGATAGCGCGCATGCGCATGGAGCTTGGAGCCGGTTCGGTAGATTTTCTTGTGGCGGGGTCTGACAACCCAGAGATTCGCAGCGTTGCCGCCATGCCAATGCGTGGGGGCAAGCCCGACTCCCGTCTGCGCGTGCAAGCGGTCGAATACTCGTTGTTCGTGCGTCGCGGAGAAACCGAAGTCCAGTGGGATGGGCGCACACTCTTAGGCCCCCCAGGTTTTGCGGTCGGTGTATCACCGCTTGTCGCTGCGAGCAGCTTTGCGCGCGAGCAAGGCTGGAAAACCGAACTGGGACAAACACCGGCCGGAGCGCTGAAGATGCTGGCGGGGGGGCGCATGCCCGTCGTGTTGACGTCTGATACGGCATTCATGTCTCTGCCCGAAGCGGAGCGAGAGAAGATTCAAAAGTTGGAGCCACCGGCCTTGGTCACCGAATACTTTCCCGTGGCCAACAAGACCCTCTACACCAAATTCCCAGAATTTGTAGAGCAGTTTTGGCGCAACCTGTGCAAGGCTTCCCGCGCCGATCAGGCGGGCGCCCCGCCGTGTCCAAAGTAGCGACGTAGCGCCCTGGCGTTTCCCCAGAGCGGCGTCACGGACTTACGCCGACAACCGTGCCCGATGGCGAGCAACCTGCGCCTTCACCTGTACCGGCGCCGTGCCACCCAGTGTCTTGCGTGCATTCAGCGAGCCACGCAGGCTCAGACACTCGTACACATCCTTCTCAATCATCGGATTGAACTCTTGCAACACGGCCAAGGGCAACTCGGACAGGTCGCAGGCGTGTGATGTGGCGGCCTTGACGGCGTGGGCCACGATCTCGTGGGCGTCGCGGAAGGGCAGGCCCTTTTTGACCAGGTAATCCGCCAAGTCTGTGGCTGTGGCATAACCCTTGAGCGTGGCCTGTTCCATTGCCGGGGCGTTGACGGTGATGCCGCCTTCTTTAACGCCAGTGGCCGGATTCAACTGGCCGCCGACCATCTCCGAGAAGATGCGTAGCGTGTCTTTCAGGGTGTCCACCGTGTCGAACAAAGGCTCCTTGTCTTCCTGGTTGTCCTTGTTGTAGGCCAGGGGCTGGCCCTTCATCAGCGTGATCAAGCCCATCAGGTGACCGACCACGCGACCGGTCTTGCCGCGTGCCAGCTCGGGCACGTCGGGGTTTTTCTTCTGCGGCATGATGGAACTGCCGGTGGTGAATCGGTCGGCAATCTTGATGAAACTGAAGTTTTGGCTCATCCACAGAATCAGCTCCTCGCTCATGCGGCTGATGTGCACCATGGTCAGCGTGGCCGCTGCGGTGAACTCAATCGCAAAGTCACGGTCACTGACGGCATCCAGGCTGTTCTGGCAGACCTGCGGGTCGCCCGCCGCATCTACCATGCCCAGCGTGCGGGCAACCCGTTCTCGGTCCAGCGGGTAGCTGGTGCCCGCCAGCGCGGCGGCACCCAGTGGCAGGCGGTTGGTGCGGCGGCGCACTTCGAGCATGCGCTCGGCGTCACGGCTAAACATTTCCACATAGGCCAGCATGTGGTGGCCAAAGCTGACCGGTTGTGCCACTTGCAGGTGGGTAAAGCCGGGCAGGATGACGTCCACATTTTTTTCCGCCACCTCCAGCAAGGACTTTTGCAGGTCGATTAGCAGTGCTCCAATCAGGTCGATCTCGCCACGCAGCCACAGGCGCACATCGGTGGCTACCTGGTCGTTGCGGCTGCGCCCCGTGTGCAGGCGTTTGCCGGCATCGCCCACCAATTGGGTCAAGCGGGCTTCGATGTTCAGGTGCACGTCCTCCAGGTCCAGCTTCCACTCAAAATTGCCGGACTCGATATCGCCGGTGATCTGCGCCATGCCGCGCTGAATGGACGCATGGTCGTCGGCGCTGATGATGCCTTGGGCGGCCAACATCTCGGCGTGTGCCAAACTGCCTGCAATATCGACCTGCCACATACGCTTGTCAAAAAACACGCTAGAGGTGTAGCGTTTGACCAGATCGCTCATGGGTTCGCTGAACAGCGCAGACCACGCCTGGGATTTTTTATCGAGTTGATTTTTAGACATGGGGTGCGGGGCTGGTAATGGAGTCAAAATCCGGTTTCATGAAAGACACCCAAATATTATCGGCGTTCCACGACCTACTGCCGCCGGCCGAGGCCAAGTCGACAGTCGCCGTGGCGCCCGTTGCGGGGTCGGTGTTCGACGCCTGCCAAACTGGCGTCGTGCTGCGCGCGGTGCTGTTTGTGGAGGTGTGCGCCGGTGTTGGTGTTGTTTTTTTTGCTTTTGACGCGGTGGATTGGGTCCTACGGTTGGCGATGGTGACCGGGGGTGCCTTGCCAGCCACACTGTCCTGGCTGTTGTTGGCTTGCATGTCCAAGCGGCTGATCACACGCCTGGCACCGACGCTGCAGTACACCGTGGCGGTGCTCATGGGCGGAGTGGCCGGGCTGTACGGTTGCGCCATGCTGGCTTGGTCCGGGCTTATGGTGGGGCCACCGTGGGTGGCCAGCGCGATGAGTGGACTGCTGGTGGCGGGTATTTTGGTGGCAGCCCTGGTGATGCGTAGCAAAGGCCGCATGCCGGCCGATACATCGGCCCGGCTGGCCGAGCTGCAGTCCCGTATACGTCCGCATTTTTTATTCAATACGCTCAACAGTGCCATTGCCCTGGTGCGTGCCGAGCCGGCCAAGGCAGAGGCCTTGCTGGAGGACTTGAGTGATTTGTTCCGCGAAGCTTTGAAAGACTCCGGCGAGCCGGTGCCCCTGGTTCACGAAATTGAATTGGCGAAACGCTATCTCGCGATCGAACAGGTGCGTTTTGGCGATCGCCTGCGGGTGCAGTGGGCGCTGGACCCTGAGGCTGACGACGCCCTGCTGCCCCCGCTGCTACTGCAGCCATTGGTGGAAAATGCGGTACGACACGGCGTAGAGCCCAGCGCGCAGGGGGCCGACGTGCGCATATCCACGCAACGCAGGGGGACGATGGTGGTGATCAAAGTGACGAATACCGTGCCAAATGGCCAAGGCGAAAATGGCCATGGGCTGGCGCTGCGCAATGTGCGCGAGCGCCTGGCGCTGTTGCATGACGTACAAGGCCAGTTTCGCAGCGCGCTTAATGATGGCGTCTTCCAGGTGCGCATGGAGGTGCCGTTGTGACTGGCGGTGTGCTCAAAGCCCTCGTGGTCGATGACGAAAGCCTGGCCCGCGCCCGCTTGCGCACGCTGCTCGCCGATTGCAAAGCACCCGCTGTGCACTGTTTGGGTGAGGCTGCCAACGCGGTGCAGGCCATGGAGATGCTGCAGCACCATACGGTGGACGTAGCCTTGATCGACATCCACATGCCCGGTGCCGACGGCTTAATGCTGGCGCGCTCACTGCAGTCTTTGCCCCAGGTACCCGCTCTGATCTTTGTGACCGCCCACGCCGAACATGCCGTGCAGGCCTTCGATCTGGAAGCGGTGGACTACCTGACCAAACCGGTCCGGCTGGAGCGTTTGCAGCTTTCGCTACAAAAAGTAGAGCGGTATATTCAATCCCGACGGGGGCTAGAGGCCAATTTGACGCAAGAGGATGTGCTGATCATCCAGGAGCGAGGCCGCACAGAACGCATACCGGTGGCACAGATCGTGTACTTCAAGGCCGAGTTGAAATACGTGACTGTGCGCACCGCCACGCGCAGCTACATTTTGGATGGCTCGCTCAATGAGCTGGAAGAAAAATACCGCGCTGACTTTGTCCGCATCCACCGCAACGCCCTGATCGCGCGACGCGCCGTGCGGGCGTTGGAGAAGCATTTTGACGCGGAAGAGGGCGAAGGCTGGGCGGTGCGGCTCTATGGGGTGGATGAGCTGGTAGCGGTGTCGCGGAGGCAGCTGGCGGCAGTGCGAGAGTTGGTGTCGCGGTAGCGCAAAGTTGATTGAACCACCACCTGGCAGGCGCTCACATCGCCCACGTTCTCAGGCCGACCCAGCCAATGACCAGCAAGTAGCTTGCAATCACCAGAATGGCACCCGAAGTCAGGCCCGCGTGCCAACGCACCAAACGGCTTGCATTGCGGGTGCGCACGGCGTACCACAAACCACTGGCTGCCAGCAGCGGAAACAGGATGCTGCACACAAAAATCGACATGGAGAGCAAACCCGGTTCGGCTAATCTTGCCAACATCTCTATGCCCGACTCGCTCGCAAATAGTGGAAGTATGAGGGTGGTGCAAAGCGTTGTGAAGGCAAGCAGCGGAAGGATCCTGAGTTTCCATCCTCCTTTGGAAGAAAGCCTCTTTCGGTACGCGCTGACTGCCCAGGCCGGCAACAACAACAAGCCGCAAATGCCACCCAGTACAGCAGTAGCACCGACCACAGCAGCCATGGCAATAAGCCAGGTGGCTTCCTTTTTGCGGTCGCCAAAGCCCCCCGACAATGCATACACCGCACCGTCCTTCTCAGCGAAGGCGAGGCTGGCACTGTCACGGTCCACGCGGCGAAAGCTATGGGGCGTTACCGCTATAAACTCGCGACCGCCCACCAGCAATGTGCCTTTGGCAGCGGTCACACGCGTGAGGCCCAGTACATCGGTGTAGGGACGCATCAAGTCTTTGGCCGGCGTCACGTTGCGATAGAACCCTGCCCATGCGTCGAGATCCCGCTGCGCGACGGGTACGGTTGGCGGGGGTGTGAATGTGTGCCCGCGGTTCAAATAGGCTTGAATCAAAGCCGTAACCGGGGTTCTGTAGTCCACCCCCTCACCCCCATTCGCCATCACCACATAGCCCGTGCGCTGCGCTACTGAATAGCCGTAGACGGATGTGAATGAGTCGATCTGGCCATTGTGTCCACGGTAGGTTACACCCTTGTCGTTCAATGGAAAGTTGCCCAAACCGAAGCCTCCGCCCAGGCCGGTTTGCGCGGCCAACGAAGCCTCGCCGCGTTCGATCCGTTCAACTGACTGCGGCAACAGAATCTGCTGACCGTCAATCGACCCGCGCCCGATGAAGAACATGACCAATCGTGACAGCTCGCGCACGCTGGTCGCAAGTGAGCCTGAAGGTGGCAAAACGATATTCAAGTAGGGCGTCTCGGCTCCATCAGCCCCGTAGCTCTTGGCTAGCCGGCTTGCCAACTCTGGCGTCAAGTCAAAGTCTGCACTTGTCATCCCCATGGGCCGCAAAACGGAACCACGTTCAAAGGAGGAGAAAGTTTGCCCGGTCAGCTTTTCCAGTACATAGCCCGCCACCGCCGGACCCGAGTTGGAGTACACCGCAAATTGCCCCGGCTTCCAGCGGCTCACATACTCTGGGCTCGCAAATTCGACACCCTTGCGCAGGGTCCAACCACGACCATCGGTCACCTCGACGCGTGTCGAAATATCCGGCCAACCTGAGCTGTGCTCCAGCAAATGCACCAGACGCAGCGGGTCGGTTTGTTCCCAAGGGTTGGTAAATTTAACTTCTGGCGCCAATTCAGCCAGGCGAGCATCGAGCTTGAGCTTGCCAGATTCAACCAACTGCATCAGCGCAACGCCGGTGAAGCTCTTGGAGATGGATGCCGCGCGAAAAACAGTGTCTGGAGTCACCAGCAAGCCCTTTGCCTTGTCCGCGACGCCGTAACCTTTTAGATAGGTGACCCTGCCATCTTCAATCAAGGCCAGGGAGGCTCCTGGAATGCCGCGTTGCACGAACATAGCCGCCAAACGTTCGTCCAGTTCTTTCAATGTTGTGGGCGCTGTGGGTGTCTCGACTGTTGTGGCCGCTTTTGAAGCCATGGCTAGCACCGTCAACATCAATACCAGCGCAATCTTGCCCCACCACTGCAAGGAATGGGTCACTGCGGCGTTGGCCTGTAGGTTTCTGGATCTGTCGTTCAATTGCATGGGTGTCTTTCATGGCCTTGGTTGAAGGTAGTTGAAGAGTGAGGGTAGACATCCGCTCGAAGGAGCCGGATGGAGTAAGGGCGCGATGTTCGTTGTTTCGGCACATGCCTGCCAGCAAAATGCGACGCGCTGCACATGGGTGTGATGCGCTGCACGTCAACTGCAAAGCACCCACTCTGATCTTTGTGACCGCCCACACCGAACATACCGTGCAGGCCTTCGATCTGGAAGCGGTGGACTACCTGACCAAACCGGTCCGGCTGGAGCGTTTGCAGCTTTCGCTACAAAAAGTAGAGCGGTATATTTAATCCCGACGGGGGCTAGAGGCCAATTTGACGCAAGAGGATGTGCTCATCATCCAGGAGCGCGGTCGCACCGAACGCATACCGCTGGCGCAGATCGTTTACTTCAAGGCCGAGTTGAAATACGTGACGGTGCGCACCGCCACGCGCTGATCGCCCGCCGCGCAGTGCGGGCGCTTGAAAACACTTTGATCCGGAGGAGGGTGAAGGCTGTGCCGTGCGGCCCGATGGGGTGGATGAACTGCTGGCGGTGTAATGGCGGCAACTGGCGGCGGTGCGGGAGTTGGTGTCGCGGTAGGCGGTGAAGCGAGCAAGACCAGAGGTAGAAAAGGCTATGTCACCTTTGCTATTGCTGTCGGTCAACAATGCTGCGTTACCGGTCATTCCTATGGTCGCCCGGTGCCAGTCAATCCCCAACAGCAAACCCTTGTTCGGTACGGGCGAAGTGGCTTGGTAGCCATCCATTTTCGACCTTCGAGCTTCTAAAATCACACACCAAAGATGTTTGCCGGTCGGCTACATCTGATGGTCGAAAAACCTCCAAACCGTCCATGATCCGAACCCATCTCGTAGCACTTTCCATCGCGCTGTCAGCAGTCCCTATCGGCACCATGCGAGCGCAAACGCCAGCGCCCAAACAACTTGTGTCCAGTGCCACCCTGTGCAAACCACAGGCGTCGCTGGACGTTTCGAAAATCACCAGTCAATTGGTTGTCGTGGGTGAGGTCCATGGCACTAACGAAATCCCTGAATTCGTTAGCGGATTGTTGTGCAGCCTCTTGCTACAAGGGAAGTCGGTAATTCTGGGAATTGAGCATACGAGTGCAGATCAGGCGGCTTTGAATCGTTTTATGGTGTCCGAGGGAACGTCCGCCGATCGCGATGCGCTCTTGACTGGGGAAAGGTGGCAAAGTCCCTTTCAGGATGGGCGCGCTAGCCAAGCCATGTTTGCGATGTTGGAGTCGGCTCGCAGGCTGAGGAGCGCAGGGCAGCGCGTGGGTGCTTTGGCGTTTGATATTTCAGGTGACCTGGTCGTTCCGATGAGCGAGGCGGATCGCGCGCAGTTAAGCACCCAGGACAACTCGCTTTTCTCACGCAGTAGAGACCGCACGATGGCTGACAACCTGGAGCGGGCAGCCATTCTGAATCGCAACTACGTGGTGCTTGCCCTGGTTGGTAACCTTCACGCGTCGACCATCAAGGGGACATCCAGAGATCCAGAGTACCGTCCAATGGCGCAAATATTGGAGGAACGATCGCAGCCGTTCATTGTGGGGCTGCGAACGGAAGGCGGCACCAGTTGGTACGCTGGATCGGATGGATACAAGAATCATGCGTTGCGAACCAGGGCCCTTTACAGTACAGAAACTAGGGTTGATGCGGTGGTGCAACTGGGCATCGTGAGCGGTTCACCATCGGCACGGGCGTTTGATAGACCCTGAAGCGGCAATGAGGTTGCTTTCGAACCCTTGTTCGGTGGCCATTTTTCTAGCGTGCGGACGATCAAATCAACACACATACGGCTCCTGATTGCGTTGAATTTTGACGCCAGTCAACCGCTTTGAAGCACCACTACGTACTTCCGCTTGCTTCCAGGTCATGCCGATCGATCCCGCCAAGATTCAAAATAATTCCGCGTCCGGCTGCTGTCGGTCAAGTATGCTGGGAGAAGGGTCGGTCGGGCTGACGATGCGAATCCAGACATCCGAGCAAGAGCCGACATTGGTATGTTTAAGGCGTATGTCTGCAATCTCCTGGTTAACAGCAGGAGGCGAGGAGAATAATCATGGTAAAAAATTTGAAAGCGCAGGCCCGTATCGATCATGTTATTTTCGGCGCGTCAAAGGAGATGCGTGACCTGCTACTGTCATATGAAGAAATTGGATTTAAGGTCTCGACCTACGACCAGACCATGCGCCACCAACCCGGTCTTCGGACTGGATTCCTTTTTCTTTCACCCAAGGGAGCTGGCGACTACATTGAGTTTCTGACTGTTGAGGACCGGGCGACTTACCTGTTAGCTCAGGCGAATGGCGATGAATGGTATACAGAACGGTCTTGTGCGCAAGGCGTGGGCATTAGAGTGAAGGACGCTGACGCCGTCTATGCTGCACTGGTTGCGCAAGGCACCGCAGTTAAGCCAGTCTGGTCCAAACGTCCCGAGGGTAAAGGCGTGGATACACCAAACCTATGGTCATTCGTCGAGCTAGTGAAGCCGTTGTCTGGGCTTGGTAGCTTCTACATCCAGCATCTGAAGGGCAAGGCTGTCGATCAGGTAGAAATGCAAACCGGTGTGAACGGCATCTTTGCGGTTGCTGGTCTTCTTTACGATAGCGACGACTTGGACGCGGTCACTACTAGTCTCATAGCCGATTTCCCGACCGACATCGTGAGGCGTGAAGGTTCAGATATATGGCTAGGTTGTCATCGAATCTTCGTCGAGCCCTTCAAAAGCTTCTCCTCCGCGTCGATCAATGCCTCGTTCTTTCAGAACCCTGACCTTAAGTTTTACGGGGTGCATCTATATACCCAGTCCCTGGAGACGACGGCCGCCGCGCTAAAGGGCAAGTGGAAGCCGCACGTCGTGCTAAACGACAGAATTTTGCTTCTGCCTACCGAACATGAAGGGTTATTAGCAGTGGTCACAGAATATTCTGTGAATCAGTGGAAAACTGAACGAGTTGACTGTACGGACTGGCTTTTTTAGCATTAAAAATCTGGCCCTGCTAGGACTCGACCCCGGCTTATGAAATCGAGGTCTGGCAAGCCCCACTGGCAACGTTAACATCACTTTGTCTTAATCCACCGATCGTCTTTTGGAAACGTCCTGAAGGAATATCGTGCTGGGCACTAAGTGCACATTTTTCCAGGTCCTGCGGCTCGGTTACTGGCCCAATAGCCTTCCCCCGTTGGATTTTGTAAAGCAGATCGATAAAAAGCCCAAGACGCATGATGGCGAGCGCGGGCCAGAGAACGGATACCCGGTCCGCCAGTCCAGCCCACGCCTAGACGTGAAAAACAGTCAAAACGCTACGAAATCAATAGCGCAGTAAGCATATTCTACGGGGGCTACAGGCAGAAATGGCTTCTAACCTGTATTGCGCAACCCCGCCGCAATCCCGTTGATCGAGATATGAATCCCGCGCTGCAATCGCTCATCCGCCTGCCCTGCACGGTAACGCCGCACCAGTTCCACTTGCAGGTGGTGCAAAGGGTCGATATACGGAAAGCGGTGGCGAATGGACCGCTGCAAGGCGGCGTTATTGGCCAATCGATTCTTGTCCCCCGTGATGGTGGCCAGCGCATGCGCCGTGCTGTGCCACTCAGCCTCAATCGCCGTGAAAATCTTCTTGCGTAAACGCGCATCCGCCACCAGCTCTGAGTAGCGCGATGCCAGGGCCAGATCACTCTTGGCCATCACCATGTCCATGTTCGACAGCAAGGTCTTGAAGAAGGGCCACTGGCGGTACATTTTTTGCAGCAGCGCGACGCGTTCCTTTTGCTCCGCCGCCGTGCCGGATGTGATGAACGTTTGCACGGCCGACCCAAAGCCGTACCAGCCCGGTAGGGTCAGGCGGCATTGGCCCCAGCTAAAGCCCCAAGGGATAGCGCGCAAGTCTTCAATGCGCTGCGAGGCTTTGCGCGATGCGGGCCGTGAGCCGATATTCAACTCGGCAATTTCGCGGATGGGTGTGGAGCTGAAGAAGTATTCGGTGAAACCGGGGGTCTCATAGACCAGCGCACGGTAGGCCGCCATGCTGTCACGCGACAGCTCGGCGGCGGCTTCTAAAAAGGCATTGGTTGCAGACTTGGTGGGCTGCAGCAGCGTGGCTTCCAGCGTGGCGGCGACCAAAGTT
>JBKJJC010000068.1:0-11034 GCA_046598245.1 Rhodoferax sp. | reverse complement strand
GGAGCTGGCGCAGCAGGGACAGGGTCCCTCCTGCTGCTACAGCGCTTCGGCCGCGTAGTCGGCCAGCCGCGAGCGCTCGCCGCGCGCCAGCGTGATGTGGCCGCTGTGCGGCCAGCCCTTGAACTTGTCCACCGCAAAGGTCAACCCCGACGAACCCTCGGTCAAATACGGCGTGTCGATCTGTGCCAGGTTACCCATGCAGACGATCTTGGTGCCAGGGCCGGCTCGGGTGATCAGCGTCTTCATCTGTTTGGGCGTCAGGTTTTGCGCTTCGTCGATGATGACGTACTTGTTCATGAAGGTGCGCCCGCGCATGAAGTTCATGCTCTTGATCTTGATGCGGCTGCGGATCAATTCGTTGGTCGCCGCACGTCCCCATTCGCCGGCGCTGGTGTCGGTCTTGCCTAGCACTTCCAGGTTGTCGTCCAGCGCGCCCATCCAGGGCCCCATCTTTTCTTCTTCGGTGCCTGGCAGGAAGCCAATGTCTTCTCCTACGCTGACGGTGGCGCGGGTAACGATGATTTCGGTGTAGCGCCGGTCGTCCAACACCTGGGTCAAACCAGCTGCCAGCGCCATCAAGGTCTTGCCAGTGCCGGCTGTGCCGGTCAGGGTGACGAAATCGACCTCGGGGTCCATCAATAGGTTCATTGCGAAGTTCTGCTCGCGGTTCCGGGTGGTCACACCCCATACCGCGTTCTTCAGATGGTTGAAGTCACGCAGTGTCTTGATGACGGCCGTCGTGCCACGGATCTCGGTCACGCGGGCATACAGGCTGGGTTCGCCAGGTGATTCAAAGTACACAAACTGGTTGATCAGCAAACTGGGGACTACCGGTCCGTCGATTTTGTAGAAGGTGTGCTGTCCTTGCTGCCAGCTTTCCACTGCTTGGCCGTGGGTTGCCCAGAAATCGGAGGGCAGGGCGGTGGCGCCGGAATACAGCAGATCGCCATCTTCCAACGTCTTGTCGTTTTGGTAGTCGTCGGTGGCCAAGCCCAAGGCGCGGGCCTTGACCCGCATATTGATGTCCTTGGACACCAGAACTACCTCGCGTGGCGCATAGTGCTGGCGCAACGCTTCTACCACGCCCAGGATCTGGTTGTCGGCCTTGCCCTGTGGCAGGCTGGTGGGCAGCGTGTAGTTAAGGGGTTGGGTCTGGAACAGCAGCTTGCCCCGTGCGTCTCGGTTGCCGGTGCTGGACAGCTGGAATCCAGCGGTAATGTCGGCACCGGGCGCACCCGCCAGGGCATCCAACGTGCGGCTGGTCTGGCGGGCATTGCGGGCAACTTCGGTCATGCCTTTCTTGTGGCCGTCCAACTCTTCCAGCACGATCATGGGCAGGTAGATGTCGTGTTCCTCAAAGCGGAACAAGGACATCGGATCGTGCAGCAGCACGTTGGTATCCAGCACAAACAGCTTGGTTGGGCCGGTGCGCAATGGCTTTCTAGAGCGGGCGGTACCGGTGCGGGTCTCCACCTGGACCATCGCCACGGCGGCTATTGGTGCCACGGGCGCTGGCTCGCGCACGGTCTTTTCCAGCAACGCGGCCGTTGCCCGCTTCGGTGCTTCCTTGATTGCGACTTTTTCAGCGACAGGTCGTGCAACCGGTGCTTTGACGGCGTCGAAGTTGTCCGTTTTTTGCGCGGGTCGGCTTGCGCTGCGGGCAGTTGCAACAAAAGCTTTGGGGGGAAGACGGTCAGCAGGTTTGGTGGGGGCGGGTGGCAGTGGCATGGATGGTGGGGCTCATGGAAGGGGAAGTGGAAGAAAAGGGCATCGCAAATGCAAAAAAGCCGCCCTGAGCCAAGGCGGCTTTTTGTTGTGGCGCGTTTGCGGTGATCAACGGCATTGGATCATTATGCATGACCCGGATGACACCGCCAGATGGGCGTGTGTCAAAAACCACGCTAGTGGGTTATGCCGCTTTTTTAAGCGCCTTGACGGCTTTGAGCACGTCATCCACATGGCCGGGAACTTTCAGGCCGCGCCACTCTTCTTTCAACAGGCCATCGGCGCCAATCAGGAAGGTGCTGCGCTCAATGCCCTTGACCTTTTTGCCGTACATGATCTTGTTCTTGACCACGCCAAACATATGGCACATTTTTTCTTCGGTATCAGCGATGAGTTCAAACGGGAGTTCAAGTTTGGTCTTAAATTCGTCGTGGGACTTCATGTTGTCGCGGGACACACCAAAAACGGCAGCACCGGCTTTGACAAAGTCTTTGTACTTGTCACGGAACTGCATGGCTTCGGTGGTGCAACCCGGTGTATTGTCTTTCGGGTAGAAATACAACACCATGGTTTTTCCGACGTGGGTAGTATTGCTAACCTTGATACCGCCGGTTGCATTGGCTTCAAATTCGGGTAGGGGCTTATTGACAACGATCGCCATAGGGTACTTTTAGTCTCGCGTTCTGGATGTGTCAGTCAAAGTAGAGGGCTCAAACGTGACAGCGTTTGTTTTCCCTCGACTGCAACCCACGATTTTACTCTGAAAAGCACCCCATCCGGCCTCAGGGTAAACCTGCCTATAACAAAAGGGCAGCAACCACCTTGCGGCCTTCTCCAGCCAAAAAGTTATAGGTACGGCAAGCCGCTTGGGTATCCATCGTCTCTACGCCAATGCGCTTTGCGTACAGCGCCTGCAGCAGCGCTGGCTTGGGGAAGCGTATGCGTTCGCCACTGCCAAAGATCACCAACTCGGCATCCATGCCTGCGATGCGTTCGAAGTGGCTGTCTTGCAAGTCGTCAAACTGCGCGCAATCCCATAAATAGGGCTTAGACAGGGTGCTGAGCACCACGCTGGCCGTGAATGTCTCCCCATTCACCGCCACCCAACCGGGGCCATAACCCGTCACCGAGGACGATTCTGTGGGGTCTGGGAGGAATTTCATATTGGCGCCTGGGTGAATTTGAATGCTGCACCGCACTAAATGCGTGCCTAACTGTGGTCAAATTATAGTTTTCCCCTGTGATCACGACTTCTGGAGGGACTTTTGCGTACCATTCAAAAATCAGCCAAGCTGGCTAACGTGCTCTACGACATTCGCGGACCCATCATGGATGCGGCCCGCCAGATGGAGGACGAAGGCCAGAAGATCATCAAGCTCAACCTCGGCAACCTCGCCGTCTTTGGCTTTGATGCCCCGGAAGAAATCCAACAGGACATGATCCGCAACCTGCCCAACTCGGCGGGTTATTCGGACAGCAAGGGCATCTTTGCCGCGCGCAAGGCGGTGATGCACGAGACCCAGAAGCAGGGCATCGCCGGCGTCGCGCTCGACGATATTTACCTGGGCAACGGCGCCAGCGAACTCATCACGATGGCGACCAACGCGCTCTTGGACAACGGCGACGAGTTGTTGTTGCCCATGCCCGACTACCCGCTGTGGACTGCCGCCACCAGCCTCTCAGGCGGCACGCCGGTGCACTACCTGTGCGACGAAGCCAATGGCTGGATGCCCAATCTGGACGACATTCGCGCCAAGATAACGCCCAAGACCAAGGGCATCGTGGTCATCAACCCCAACAACCCGACTGGTGTGTTGTATTCCGATGCCTTGCTGAAAAGCATCGTCGAGATTGCGCGCGAACACGGCCTGGTGATTCTGGCTGATGAGGTGTACGACAAGGTCTTGTACGACGGCGTCAAACATACCGCGCTGGCTTCTCTGTCAAACGACGTGTTGACGCTGACCTTCAACTCGCTCTCTAAGAGCTACCGCTCCTGCGGCTACCGTGCGGGCTGGCTGGTAGTCTCTGGCGACAAAAAACACGCCACCGACTACATAGAGGGCCTGAACATGTTGTCGAACATGAAGCTGTGCTCCAACGTACCCGGCCAATGGGCGATCCAGACCGCGCTGGGCGGCTACCAGAGCATCAACGATCTGGTGTGTGAAGGTGGTCGTTTGCGCCGCCAGCGCGACCTGGCCTATGAGCTGATCACCGCGATCCCTGGCGTGAGCTGCGTCAAGCCCCAGGCCGCGTTGTATATGTTTCCCAAGCTGGACCCGGCGGTGTACCCCATCGCGGACGACCGGCAATTCTTCCTGGAACTGTTGCGCGAGACCCGCGTCATGCTGGTTCAGGGAACAGGCTTCAACTGGCAGCAGCCAGACCATTTCCGTATTGTGTTTTTGCCGCACGAAGATGATTTGCGCGAGGCCATCAACCGCATCGCCAAGTTCCTGGAGAGCTACCGCAAGACCCACGGAACACAGGCTGCACAAACCCAGGCACCTGCGGCAGCTATCAAATTAGTAGCTGCTCGCGCTTAATTCACGGGGGCTAGCGCCCTGATTTACTTAAAGAGTTTATGAAACCGATTCAAGTTGGCCTGTTGGGCATTGGTGTTGTAGGTGCGGGCACATTCAATGTGCTCAAGCGCAACCAGGAAGAAATCCAGCGCCGTGCTGGCCGCGGCATTGCCATCACCATGGTGGCCGACCTCGATGTGGCGCGCGCCGCCGAAATCGTCGGTCCCGACGTCAAAGTAGTCAACGACGCACGCGCCGTCATCGCCAACCCCGACATCGACATCGTTATCGAACTGATTGGTGGCTACGGCATCGCCAAGCAGTTGGTGATGGAAGCCATTGCCGCAGGCAAACACGTGGTCACCGCCAACAAGGCCCTGCTGGCCGTGCACGGCACCGAGATCTTCGCCGCTGCATCGGCCAAGGGCGTGATGGTGGCGTTTGAAGCGGCCGTGGCCGGTGGCATCCCCATCATCAAGGCGCTGCGCGAAGGCCTGACCGCCAACCGCATTCAGTGGATCGCCGGCATCATCAACGGTACGACCAACTTCATCCTGTCCGAAATGCGCGACAAGGGTCTGGACTTTGCCGTAGTCCTCAAGGAAGCACAACGCCTCGGTTATGCCGAAGCCGACCCCACCTTTGATATCGAAGGCGTGGACGCCGCACACAAGCTCACGCTGATGTCGGCCATTGCCTTTGGCATCCCGGTGCAGTTCGACAAGGCCTATGTGGAAGGCATTACCAAGCTAGGTGCCGCCGACATTAAATACGCCGAGCAATTGGGTTACCGCATCAAGCTGTTGGGTATCACCAAACGCACGGCTAATGGGGTCGAATTGCGCGTGCACCCCAGCTTGATTCCATCCAAGCGCCTCATTGCCAATGTAGAAGGCGCGATGAACGCCGTCGTCGTCAACGGTGACGCGGTGGGCAATACGCTGTATTACGGCAAGGGCGCAGGTTCCGAGCCAACTGCCAGCGCGGTGATTGCCGATCTGGTGGACATCACCCGCCTGCACACCGCCGACGCGGCGCAGCGCGTGCCGCACCTGGCCTTCCAGCCGCACAGCATGAGCGACACACCTGTGCTGCCCATGGGTGACGTGGTGACCAGCTACTACCTGCGCCTGCGCGTGGCCGACCAGGCCGGTGTGCTGGCCAAGGTGACCGGCATCTTGGCGCAAGCCGATATCAGCATTGACGCCATGTTGCAACGTGAAGCCGACGAAGTGGGCGGCGAGGGTAGTACCCAGACCGACTTGATCATCCTGACCCACGACTGTGTGGAAGCCAAGATGAACGCCGCCATTGCCCAGATGCAGGCCCTGCCCACCGTGCTGGCGCCCATCGTGCGTATCCGCAAGGAAGAGTTGGCCTGATGCGTTCAGAGCGTTTCGCGTGGGCTAGGAGGCTGGGTGGCGGAGCGCTCTGCTCCGTGTCCCCCGCCCGCGTTGCGGGCTCCTCCTTAACCTGCGCAAAGCGCTCCGCCACCCAGACTCCTAGGCGCTGTAGCGTGCATTGTGTCTATAATTCAGTCTAGTTTGGACAGAATGGGGCATCGATGCAATCTCAATCCACTTGGCAAGTGCAAGAAGCCAAAAATCGTTTCAGCGAAATGATTGAGCGTGCACAAAACGAAGGTCCTCAAGTCATAACCCGCCACGGTCGTGCCGTTGCCCGCGTGGTTGCCACCAACGCTGGCAATTCAGGGCAGAGTGCGGGCTTGGATGGGCAACTTCCAACGGACGGGTTTACGGACTATCTGCTGGCTATGCCCAAATGTGATGCCTTGCCGTCACCCGTTCGGCGCAACCGCAAGACAGCACCGGTCTTGGGCGGTTGACGCATGTTGTGGTTGCTGGACACCTGCGTAGTCTCGGAAATGACGCGCAAAGTACCTGACCCCAAAGTGATTGATTGGTTGACCCACAATGCCGAGCAGGCGTCAATTTGTGGGGTCAGCTTGGGGGAGATTCAGTACGGCATTGAGCGCTTGGATGCAAGCCGCGCGCGCAATAGCTTGCAAGTGTGGTTTGATGGCTTGTGCACCCAATTTGTGGCGCGAAATCTGCCAATTGACAGCAACGTTTGGCGCACCTATGGTCGATTGAAAGCGTCCGTGGAAGCTATTGGCCGACCGCAGGAAGATCTGGATTTGTTGATTGCCGCCACTGCGGTCGTGAACCAGTTGACGGTAGTGACCCGCAACACCAAACACTTTGAAGACACGGGCGTCAAAACGCTCAACCCTTGGCTTTAACCTGACTGAAGAATGAAATACGTTTCTACCCGCGCAAGCAACCCCGACTCGGCCGAGCGCAAACGCTTCTGCGAAATCCTGCTCGAAGGTCTGGCGCCTGATGGCGGTTTGTACCTACCGGAGTCGTATCCGCAGATCAACGCAACGGCCCTGCAGCGCCTGCGCCGCACCTTCCGCCAAGGCGCACCCGGCGGTTATGCCGACCTGGCGTTTGAAATCCTGTCGCTGTTCATCGACGACATTCCCGCGGACGATCTCAAGGCCATTTGCAAAAAGACCTACACCGAAGACGTGTTTGGCACGCCGCAGATTGTTCCACTGAAGACTCTGGAAGTGCCCAACGCCAAAGCGGGCGAGCCTGGCCTGTACCTGGAAGCCCTGTCCAACGGTCCCACACTGGCCTTCAAGGACATGGCGATGCAACTGCTGGGCAACCTGTTCGAATATGAACTGGCTCGCCGGGGCGAAGAGCTCAATATCTTGGGCGCTACCAGCGGCGACACCGGCAGTGCCGCCGAATACGCGATGCGTGGCAAAAAGGGCGTGCGTGTCTTCATGACCAGCCCGTACGGTCGCATGAGCGCTTTCCAGCAGGCGCAGATGTTCAGTTTGCAGGATGCCAACATCTACAACATCGCCGTCAAGGGCGTGTTCGACGATTGCCAGGACATGGTCAAGGCGGTGTCCAACGACCTCGAATTCAAGCGCAAGTACCGCATTGGCACTGTCAACTCCATCAACTGGGCGCGTTTGCTGGCCCAGGTGGTGTATTACTTTGCCGGCTATCTGCAAGCCACCGAAGAATCTGTACCCAAGCCCCCAGGACCCCGCGATTCGCTGGCGCCACGCAAAGTGGTGGTTCAGAAGGTTAGCTTCACCGTGCCGTCGGGAAACTTCGGCAATGTCTGCGCCGGCCATGTGGCCCGCATGATGGGCTTGCCGATTGAGAAGCTGGTGGTGGCCACCAACGAGAACGATGTGTTGGACGAGTTCTTCCGCACCGGCGTCTACCGCGTGCGGGGCAGTGCGGATACACACGAGACCTCTAGCCCTTCGATGGATATTTCCAAGGCAAGTAACTTCGAACGTTTTGTGTTCGACCTGCTGGGCCGTGACGGTGCACGTACCAAGGCGCTGTTTGGTGATGGCTTGGCCAAGACTGGCCAGTTTGACCTGAGTGCCGATCCCGCGTTTGCAGAGGCCGCCACGCGCTACGGCTTTGTCAGCGGCAAGAGCACCCACGCCGACCGTGTCGACACCATTCGTGCAACGTGGAACCAGCACGCGCTGGTCATCGACACCCACACGGCAGACGGCCTGAAGGTGGCGCACTTACACCGCAACCGATTGGAGCTGCGGGGCGGACCCATGATCGTGTTGGAGACCGCGCTGCCCATCAAGTTTGCCGAGACCATCGTCGAGGCCCTGGGCCGCGAGCCCGATCGCCCAGCCAAGTTTGACGGTATCGAAGCCTTGCCCAAGAAGGTGCTGGTGATGGACGCCGACGTGGCCGCCATCCAGGCGCTGATCGCCCGGGAATGCCAAGCGGTCTAAACGCCAGTAGCACCCCATTGGGGTAAGGTCAAGTGCTAAATTGGGCCGTAGCCCCCGTGAAATGGGCGTAATACGCTACTAATTGTGTAGCAAATAAGAGAGGATGCCAGCATGAACCCGACCGCCCGCGCGCCCTTGCTACCCCTGGACGACGCCCTGTGCAGGTTGCTGGCATTTGCCAGCACGCCGTTGCCGGTCGAGCGGGTCAACGTGGGCGACGCCGATGGACTTGTGCTGGCGCAAGACGTGGTGTCGGCCCTGCATGTGCCCTCGTTGGACAACAGCGCCATGGATGGCTACGCAGTGCGCTGCGCTGACACCACCCAAGTCGGCGCCGCCTTGCCGGTATCGCAGCGTATTGCCGCGGGAGCTAGCGGCCAATTCTTGCTGGAGGGTACGGTCGCGCGCATCTTCACCGGTGCGCCGGTGCCACCCGGTGCCGATGCTGTGGTCATGCAAGAAGACTGCACAGTCGTGCCACCCGCCGACGGTGCCAGTCCCGATACGCCTGTCGTCGTTCGGATCAACACCCGTCCCACTGCAGGTCAAAACATACGCCGTGCCGGCGAAGACGTGGCGTTGGGCGCTGTGGTGTTGTCCCGTGGCCAGCGCCTAGGGCCAGCCGAGCTGGGTCTGGCTGCCAGCATTGGTCTGGCTGAATTGGCGGTAACCCGCCGCCCCCGCGTGGCGTTGTTTTCCACCGGTGACGAGCTGGTCATGCCCGGCACCGTGGCGCCACAGGACATGGCGCCCGGGGCCATCTACAACTCCAACCGCTATTTTCTCGCAGCGTTGTTGCGCCGCATGGGTTGTGTCGTTACTGACCTGGGCATCGTGCCGGACCAACGAGACGCCACCGTTGCGGCCCTGCGAGACGCTGCCCAAGCGCACGACGTGATACTGACGAGCGGCGGCGTTTCAGTCGGTGAAGAAGACCACATCAAACCTGCCGTGCAAACACTGGGCACGCTGGACCTATGGCAAATCGCCATCAAGCCCGGCAAGCCCTTTGCGTATGGCCGCATTGGTGCTGCCCACTTCCTGGGCCTGCCGGGTAACCCGGTGTCTAGCTTCGTAACCTTTTTGGTCTTGGTGCGGCCGTTTCTGCTGCAGTTGCAAGGCATGCGTGACATCGCTATGAAAACAGTAGCGTCACGTGCAGATTTCACGTGGGCTAAGGCCGATAAGCGCCGTGAGTTCCTGCGTGTGCGGCGCACTGCCGATGGCGGCTTAGAGCTGTTCCCCAACCAGGGCTCCGGTGTGTTGACCTCGGCTGTGTGGGGTGATGGCTTTGTCGACAATCCGCCAGGCCGCACCGTTGCGCCGGGTGACACGGTGCAGTTCATTTCCTTTGCGGAGTTGCTGGCATGAAGACGGTACACATCAAATACTTTGCTTCTATTCGCGAGGCATTGGGCAGTGGCTCAGAGAGCCTGGAGACGGCGTCGTCCACGGTCGCCGACCTGCGGAACGAACTGATTGCACGGGGCGGTGTGTATGCCCAGGCGCTGGCGCACGGCAAGGCGGTACGCGTGGCCATCAACCAGACTTTGGCAGACGACACCGCGCCTCTGGTCACAGGGGCGGAGGTGGCATTTTTCCCACCGGTGACCGGCGGCTAGTCCTAGCCCTCACGCGCCGCGCTTACGCTGCCTTGGCAATGGCGGCCAACAAGCGCTGCGTTGCACCCGCACTGGCCGCTACCATGGGTAGACGCAGCCCGTCTTGGATCAGCGCTTGCTGCGCCATGGCGGCCTTGATCACTGCGGGGTTGGGCTCTGCAAATGCCGCCTGCACGACCGGCAATAGGTGCCCCCACAGCGTGCGCGCCCGCTCCAGGTCACCACGTTGCAGGCAACGCACTACGTCTACAAACTGTACGGTGCACAGATGGGCGACGGCAGAAATGGCACCGGCGCCCCCGATGGCCACGGTACTGAAAATCTGACCGTCTTCCCCAGTCAAGACCTTGAGGCGGCCGTCCGCTATCAGTGCCTGGGTCTTGCCCCAATCGCCGCCGCAGTCTTTGATAGCGTGGATGTTGGGATGGGCCGCGAGCGCCAACAGGGTCTCCAGCGTGATCGTCGTACCCGTGCGGTAGGGAATATCGTAAATAAGCAGCGGCTTAGCCGAAGCGTCGGCCAGTGCGGTAAACCAGTGCACCAGACCCGCTTGTGCCGGGCGAATGTAGTGGGGCGCAGGCACCAATACTCCGGCGATAGGGCGCTGCGACAGCTCTTCAACCCATTCCAGGCACTGGCCCATATGGTAGCCAGACAACCCCATGACCACTGGCAACGTGCCGCAGGCATTCAGCACTGTGTCCAGCACGGCCAATTGTTCCGGGTGATCCAGCGCCGCGGCTTCGCCAGTCGAGCCGCAGACCACGAAACCGCTGACACCCGCAACAGCGTGTTGGTGGACGAGGCGGGTCAGCGCAGTATGGTCAACGGCGTCGTCGACAAACGGCGTGACCAGCGCGATCCACAGGCCTGAGAAATCATGAGAGCTTGGCATGCATTTTCCTTTGAAAAAGACCGAGGGGAAACCGCCATCGGATGCGCGCGAAAACCAAAAAAAGAGTGGGGGTGTTTGTTTTGGTGGTTCCGTCGCTCATCTGAGAACGGAACCACAGAGCTCCGGTCAGATGAGCTTGGGTTTTTTGGCTTTGCTGGCGCACGCCGCACTGCACACCACATGGCGCGTAGTGGCCATGGTGAGGGTGCAGATGTGGATTACGGGCATGGTCGGAGTGTAGCGGCGCGACAGTGCCACAATTCAGCCATGAGCAGCAGCAGACAAGCCCCCCGCGTTTTTATTCAGACGGAAGACTTTGACTTGAGTCAGGTGGTGAACGCGCTGCGTGCCGATGACGCAAGGGTTGGCGCTGTGTGTAGCTTCGTCGGCACAGTGCGGGACCGGAATATGACCCCCACTCTTGTCGCTGCGCGTACTACGCTGCCC
>JBKJJC010000188.1:0-8531 GCA_046598245.1 Rhodoferax sp. | reverse complement strand
GTGCCCAAGCCACACGATCCATTTGTCGACCTGGTGCCGCCGCAGGGAATCAAACTCACCCCGCGGCACTACGCCTACCTCAAGATCAGCGAAGGCTGCAACCACCGCTGCAGCTTTTGCATCATCCCCAGCATGCGCGGCGATCTGGTCTCACGCCCCATTGGCGACGTGCTGAGCGAAGCGCAGCGTCTGTTCGAAGCTGGCGTGAAAGAGCTGCTGGTGATCAGTCAGGACACCAGCGCCTACGGCGTTGACGTGAAGTACCGCACCGGCTTCTGGGACGGCAAGCCCGTTAAGACGCGCATGCTGGAATTGGTGCAGACCCTGGGTGAGATCGCCGAACCATACGGCGCGTGGGTGCGCTTGCACTATGTGTATCCGTATCCGAGCGTCAATGACATCTTGCCGCTGATGGCGACAGGGCGGGTGCTGCCTTACCTCGATGTGCCTTTGCAGCACAGCCATCCCGATGTGTTACGTCGCATGAAGCGGCCCGCCAGCGGCGAGAAGAATTTGGAGCGTCTGCAGGCTTGGCGTGAGGCGTGCCCCGAGATCGTGGTGCGCAGCACTTTTATCGCTGGCTTCCCAGGTGAAACCGAAGAAGAGTTTTTACATCTGCTGGACTTTATCCGTGAAGCAGAGATTGACCGCGCGGGGTGCTTCGCCTACAGCGCAGTCAATGGTGCGACCGCCAACGAGCTACCTGGGATGTTGCCTATCGAGTTGCGGGAAGAGCGCCGCGCGCGTTTTATGGCGGTTGCCGAAGAGGTGTCAATTGCCAAGTTGCGAAGGCGTGTCGGCTCTACTATGCAGATTCTTGTGGACTCTGCGCCAGGTATGGGGAAGAAGGGCGGTGTGGGTCGAAGTTATGCCGATGCTCCCGAGATCGACGGCGTAGTGCGTTTGCTGCCACCTGAGAAAATTAGCAAAACACTCAAAGTGGGTGAATTTACCAAGGCACGCATAGTGGCTGCACAAGGGCACGATCTGGTCGCCATGCCGATATGACGGCATGCCAGCATAGTTAGTATCAGAATGAAAAAAGCCGCTGAATCTCAGCGGCTTTTTTCATTCTTCGCGTAGCGCAGAGCAAAAGAAAAAGGCCTGTAACTTGCGTTACAGGCCTCATCTAATTTTGGTGCCCAGAAGAAGACTCGAACTTCCACGGTCTTGCAACCGCCAGCACCTGAAGCTGGTGCGTCTACCAATTTCGCCATCTGGGCAACGAGTCGAATTCTAGCATGCTTTTTAGCCCCTGAATTGAACCCAATTTTGAATTGGCTTCTTACGCTACTCCGATCTTTCGCGATTTCCAAATGCATCCAATTGACCGTTGTTGCGGTCTTCGCCGGTCATGGAAAGTGGTGTGCGATGATGTTGGGGTTACCCGGTATTTGAAACTATTGCGTCTGCCAAATTCACCACCCGGGCATCTCAGGAAAGAGAGTATTTGTATTATAAATATCAGCCAAACCAGCGGCTTGCTGGATGAAATTGAAGGAATTGTCCAAGGTCACCGTGATGGTCATGGATTTGTGTCCCGCGACGATGGCGCGCCCGACATCTATTTGCCTCCCAATGAGATGCGCGCTGTTCTGCACAAGGACAGGGTAAAGGTGCGCATTGTTCGCAGCGACCGCAAGGGGCGCCCCGAGGGGCGCGTGGTGGAGATCCTAGAGCGCTCGAAGCAACCCATCATTGGGCGTCTATTGCAGGAGAGCGGCGTATGGCTCGTTGCACCTGAAGACAAGCGTTATGGGCAAGATGTCCTGATCCCCAAAGGAGCCACCAGCGTCGCCAAGCCGGGGCAGGTTGTCGTGGTTGAATTGGTAGAGCCGCCAGCCTTGTTTGGCCAGCCCGTGGGGCGCATCAAAGAAGTTTTGGGTGAGGTCGACGACCCGGGGATGGAAATTGAGATCGCAGTGCGCAAGTTCAGTGTGCCACACGAATTTTCGGAGGGCTGTATTGCACTGGCGCGCACTTTGCCAGACAAAGTGCGCTCCCAAGACACAATAGATCGCATTGATTTGACCGATGTGCCTTTGGTGACCATTGATGGTGAAGACGCACGCGATTTCGACGACGCGGTATATTGCGAGCCCGCAACCAAGGGTCGCGGCAAGTCTGGTGTCAAAGGATGGCGTTTGCTGGTGGCCATCGCTGATGTCAGCCACTATGTCGAGAACGGTTCGGCGATTGATATTGATGCCTATGACCGAGCGACCAGTGTGTACTTTCCTCGGCGTGTCATCCCCATGTTGCCGGAGAAACTATCTAACGGCCTGTGCTCACTCAACCCCGAGGTGGAGCGTCTGTGCATGGTGTGCGACATGTTTGTCACTGCCGATGGAGAGGTCAACGCCTACCAGTTCTACCCCGCAGTGATGTGGAGCCATGCGCGATTCACCTACACCGAAGTGGCAGCCATCCTGGGCAACACCCGTGGTCCAGAAGCCATCAAGCGCAAAGATCGGGTAGGGGATTTGCTCAACCTGCACGGCGTGTTCCAAGCATTGCTGAAGTCCCGTCAAAAACGGGGTGCGGTTGATTTTGAGACCACAGAGACACAAATCGTGTGCGACGAAAACGGCCGCATCGAAAAAATCGTACCCCGCACGCGCAATGTGGCGCATCGGGTGATTGAGGAGGCCATGTTGGCTGCCAATGTGTGCAGCGCTGATTTCATTGCACAAAGCAAACACCCAGGTCTGTTTCGGGTGCATGAAGGCCCAACACCAGAGAAGAAAGAGATTCTGCAGAATTATCTGAAGGTGACGGGTCTGGGCATGACGATCAGTGATGACCCATCGCCCGGTGAGTTTCAGGCAATCGCGCTAGCCACCAAAGACCGGCCAGACGCACAGCAAATTCACTCTATGCTGTTGCGCTCCATGCAACAGGCGATCTACACGCCCACCAATAGCGGCCACTTTGGTTTGGCCTACGACGCGTATACCCATTTCACCAGTCCTATCCGCCGCTATCCGGATTTACTGGTGCACAGGGTTATTAAGTCGATTTTGGCGAAGACACGCTACCAGTTGCCCGTATTGCCAATACCCGGAGAGGCCCATGCTAAGTTGGCCAGAAGGTTGGAGAAGGGTGTCGCGTCTCGCGTGGGGCAGCCCAACCAAATACCCAAGAAAACCAATGCCGAAGGCATGGCATGGCTCGCTGCTGGCCTGCACTGCAGTGCCAATGAGCGCCGGGCCGACGAGGCCAGCCGCGATGTGGAGGCTTGGCTCAAATGCAAGTACATGAAGGAGCATTTGGGCGAGGAATACAGTGGTGTGGTGACTGCCGCCACCAGCTTTGGAGTGTTTGTCACGCTGGATGCGATGTATGTGGAAGGCCTTGTGCACATCACCGAATTGGGTGGCGAGTATTACCGGTTTGACGAGGCGCGCCAGGAGTTGCGGGGCGAGAGATCGGGAATGCGATACGCCATCGGTACGCGTGTACGCATCCAGGTCAGCCGGGTAGACCTAGACGGGCGCAAAATCGATTTCAGGTTGATACACGAAGGTGAGGGCTTGGTATCCCGCGCAATGGCCGACAAGGGTGGTGGCCGTGATCCAAAAGCCAGAAGTTCGAAAGGTGATCGTTTGGATGCACCGGCCAGTGGTCGTTCAGTGCCATTTATGGATGAACCGCGTAAGCGATCAACGACCAAGTCTGTTAAGGCATCCAAATCAGCCGACAAGGGTTCTGCGTCGCAGAAAAAGGCGCCTCGAAAACGCCGTTGACGAGTCGGTCAGCAAACTACAGTGCCTGGGCTAGGTCTTGGGCCGTCATGGTGGACGTTGAGCACCATGCATCGGCCACCTGACCATGCCGATACACGGAATCGCAGGCACTCAAAAAAGCATCAAAGCCTGCTGTAAAACGTGCGCCCAACAGTCCGGCCAATACGTCGCCTGTGCCCGCAGTGGCTAGGCGTGCGTTTCCCGTCGTGTTGATGTGTGGCAAAGCACCGGGGGCGGCAATGACTGTGCCCGATCCCTTCAGGGCTATGACGCAGTGAAAACGATCTGCCATGGCCTGTGCAACACCTAGCCGGTTGGTCTGTACTTCTGTGGTGCTGATGTTCATCAAGCGCGCGGCTTCAAGGGGGTGTGGCGTCAGCACCGTGGTGTTGGCGTGTCGGCCAGTTAGTGCGTTTTGGAGGCTTGCATCTTCGGCAATTGCGTTCAGTGCATCGGCGTCCAGCACCAATCGTGCGGACTGGGTCAACAGCCGAGGTAACACCGCATGAATGGCTTTGCCACCTCCACAGCCCGCGACCACCGTCATGGATGCCAGGTCAATGTCGGCCAGGTCACGAAACATGAGTTCAGGCTGGCAAGCATCCAGCGGCATGTTTGCACCATCCAGTATGCTGACATACACACGACCGGCACCACTTCGAATTGCCGCCCGCGCCGCCAATAAGGCAGCGCCGGTCATGCCTGGGCTGCCACCCACAACGCAAACATCACCATAACTGCCCTTGTGGCTGTTGTGCGCGCGAGTTGGGGAAGGGGGGCGGCGGTTCAAATGAGCGCATGCACTGGCATGTGCATCAATTTCCAGGTTGTTGAACCAGATCTCGCCACAAGTCTCGCGTCCGTCCGCAGTGAATAGGCCAGGTTTAAGAGTCAAAAGACTCAGGGTGTAGTCGGCTTTGACATGCAATGGAAGCGCTGCGCCTGTATCTGCATCCAGACCGGAGGGGACGTCTACTGCAAGTACGGGGGAGGTTCTAGTGTTGATGCGCTGTATCCATGCCGAATAAAGGGAGTGCAAGGGCCGGATTCGGCCGATGCCAAACATGGCGTCGATACACAAGTCGTACTGGTTGGGTGCTGAGTCCGCAAACAAAACGCCAGCATCCATCGCTTTGCTACGTGCTGCCGCTGCGTCAATGGGAATATCGCTAGAGTCGCTCAGGCAGGTCACGACAGGAAATTTCCCCCATGCCTTGAGATAGGCCGCCGCATCAAAACCATCACCGCCATTGTTCCCCGGTCCACAGGGTATCCAGATGACCCTAGCATGGGGTGCAATGGCTATCGCGAACTTTGCGACCGCCAGCCCTGCCCGTTGCATCAGCATGTGGGGCGGCAGGTTTGGTGCAACTGACGCTTCTACCGCCCGCGACTGGCTGCTTGAAAAAAGAGGGTGTGCATCGGCTGCGGGACTTGCACCGCAGACGCCCAGTATCCGTTTAGAACTCGTAGGTTTCTCCCTCGCGCGCCAGCCGAATATCCATTCCTTGGGTAATGGCGCTGTTGGTTTGCAGTGCTTCTTGGAAAGCCTGTTCTAGTGCATCGTCGCTTCGGGTAGGTTCGTGGTGCGTGCAAAACAGGACTTTTGCGTTTGCTTGCTTGGCGCTGGCGATACTGGAGCTGAAGGTTCCATGCCCCCATCCTCTTTTAGATGGGTACTCCGCATCGGTATAGGACGAGTCCGCTATAAATATGTCGACATCTCGGATGGCATCCAGAATGGCCGCATTCTTGTCGTCCACAAAACCCTGGTATTCGGCGTATCCCTCGTCTCCGGGTTCATAGATGTTGTACGGTGGCTCGTGGTCTCCGGTAAAAAACACGGATTTACCATGGCTTTCAATACGATACCCAAAGTCTATGACGGGATGGTTCAACATGCATGGGGTAATAGTTGCGGATCCTATGGTGTGCGACTCTCCTGGTACCAAAGTCACATATTCCATGCGCGCCTTCATCTCTGCCTCGCGAACCGGGAAGAAGCTGTACTGCAGCTGAACGGCCATAACCTGTTCTATGCCCTTGCCGGAAACCGGGTCGAAACCGCCATGCAAACGCAAAGTGTTTCCAGGTATGAAGTTTGGAATGAAAAACGGCAAACCCTGAATGTGATCCCAGTGGGAGTGTGTAATCAGGATGTTGGCTGTGACAGGCAATTCCGCAAGCAAGGTCTGGGACAACGGGAAAATGCCGGTGCCCGCATCCAAAATGATGAGCTCGTTGTCGTCGGTGCGAATTTCAATGCAGGTCGTGTTGCCGCCATAGCGCACCGTTTTGGGGCCTGGCGAGGCGATCGATCCGCGTACACCCCAAAATCTAACCTTCATGGCGATTGCTTCCTTCGCGTCTAAATGTGGGTACTGAGCAATAACTGATCAAATGACTTACAGCAGCTACGCCGCCCCATATTGGCACATTCTGGACTGGAAGTCTCCAGCATTTGTTGCGTCACAGTGGTGCAATTAACAACTTACCTCCATGTTATACTCGACTGGCTTTGCTAATGGTGCATCTAACCGTTGGCAGGCAACTCGCAGATCCGCCCCGTTAAGGTGTTACTGGTTTGAGCAACTTTGGTTGTGCTTGGGCAAGTGATGAGGGGGCTGGATCTTAGACCTAACCTTTGGAGTAATTTATGGCAGTAACAATGCGCGAAATGCTGGAAGCTGGCGTCCATTTTGGACACCAAACCCGCTTCTGGAACCCCAAGATGGCCCCGTTTATTTTCGGCCATCGCAACAAAATTCACATTATCAACCTGGAAAAATCGCTGCCGATGTTCCAGGAGGCGGCCAAGTTCGTCCGTCAGTTGTCGGCTAAGCGCGGCACCATTTTGATGGTGGGCACCAAGCGCCAAGCGCGCGAAACCGTGGCTGAAGAAGCACAGCGCGCTGGCGTTCCTTTTGTGGACCAGCGTTGGTTGGGCGGTATGTTGACCAATTTCAAGACGGTCAAGACTTCGATCAAGCGTTTAAAAGAGATGAAGGCGCAGCAAGAAACCGGCCTCGATAGCATGAGCAAGAAAGAGCAGCTGATGTTTGCTCGTGAGCTGGCCAAGCTGGAAAAAGACATTGGTGGCATCCAAGATATGGCTGCTTTGCCTGACGCGATTTTTGTTATCGATGTGGGCTACCACAAGATCGCCATTGCAGAAGCACGTAAGTTGGGTATTCCGTTGATTGGTGTGGTTGACTCCAACCACTCGCCCGAAGGTATCGACTATGTGATTCCTGGCAACGATGACTCTTCCAAGGCTGTGACGTTGTATGCCCGTGGCATTGCTGACGCTATTCTGGAAGGCCGCGCCAACCAGATGGACGATGTGGTCAAGGCAGTCGCCGCCGAGAGCAATGACGAGTTCGTTGAGGTGAGCGACGCTTCTGCTTGAAGCTGTCCCGCCTGAAAAAGGGGGCTTTGTGGCCCCTTTTTTTTAGCCCTTTATTAAACTATTGAACTGAATACGGAGAACGAAAATGGCTGCAATTACCGCTAGTATGGTCGCTGAACTGCGTGGAAAAACCGACGCCCCCATGATGGAGTGCAAAAGGGCGCTGACCGAGGCCGAAGGCGATATGGTCAAAGCTGAAGAATTGTTGCGCGTGAGATTGGGTAGCAAGGCTGGCAAAGCCGCAGCCCGCATCACCGCTGAAGGCGTTGTTGTTTGTAGCATGGACGGCAATGTCGGTGCAATGCTCGAGGTCAACTGCGAAACCGATTTTGTGACCAAGAATGACAGCTTTCTGGGCTTGGCCAATGCGGCGGTTGCCCTGATTGCCAAGAACAATCCCGCTGACGTGGCGGCATTGGGTGCTCTGGCGTTTGAGCAAGACGGCTTTGGTCCTACGCTCGAAGATGTGCGCAAAGGTCTGATCGGCAAGATTGGCGAAAACATGACTTTCCGCCGCTTCAAGCGTTTCGCAACCGGCGCGCAGCTGGCTTCTTATCTGCATGGCACCCGCATCGGCGTCGTCGTTGAGTTTGAGGGTGATGCCGCAGCAGCCAAAGATGTTGCCATGCACGTGGCTGCCATGAAACCGGTTGCACTGACCAGCAATGATGTCCCCGCAGAATTGGTGGAGCGCGAGCGCTCGGTGGCTGCTGCCAAAGCGGCAGAAGATGCTGTTGTGGCGACTGCCGCTGGTAAGCCAGTCCAGTCTGCTGAAATCGTTGCCAAGCGTATCGAAGGCGGCGTGCAAAAGTACCTGAAAGAAGTGTCTCTGTTCAACCAGACTTTCGTCAAGAACGACAAGCAAACCGTGGAACAGATGCTGAAAGCTGTCTCCACCAATGTGAAGGCTTTCACCATGTATGTGGTTGGCGAAGGTATTGAGAAGAAGGTTGATGATTTCGCCGCTGAAGTGGCTGCTCAAGTAGCGGCTGCACAACAAGCTGCTTAATCGACTGCCCTTACGCGTCAACCTGTTTATTTGCGATCACCGGAGTCACCCATGAACCAAGAAAAGCCTGCTTACAAACGCATACTGCTGAAGTTGTCGGGTGAGGCCTTGATGGGTGACGACCAGTTCGGCATCAACCGTGACACCATCGTCCGTATGGTGGATGAGATCGCTGAGGTGACGCGTCTGGGCGTTGAAATGGCAGTGGTCATTGGTGGTGGAAATATTTTCCGTGGCGTAGCTGGTGGCTCCGTGGGCATGGACCGCGCCACTGCCGACTACATGGGAATGTTGGCAACCGTGATGAATGCATTGGCGTTGGGCGACACCATGAACAAAGCAGGATTGACCGCACGTGTGATGTCGG
>JBKJJC010000055.1:0-5338 GCA_046598245.1 Rhodoferax sp. | reverse complement strand
GGTGGCAACTACTGTCGCACCTTCAGCACTGCGGCCGCAGCAGGTCTGGCCTGCCAGCAGGCGGGGCAATGGGTGGTGCAACACGTAAGCGCAGTGCAAGACCAACCAGTTGGTACGGTGCGCCAAGCCGCCACCGCACTGCCACCCGCGCTACTCGATGTGGTGGACCAACGCATGGCCCACGGAACTCTGGATAAAGCGGCGGAACGACAGGCACGCGACAAGGCCTGGCGTCCATGAGGCGACCCGTCGGTGTAGGGTGCTTTAGTGTGCGGCAGTCAGTACAGAGTTGCGGACCAAGCTGTCACCGGCCCTTCGCTGGTGTGTATGCTGCAGGAGCAAGGCGACGAGCACCGCTGCTGCGCCCGAACCTGCCAGCGACGGCGAGTTGGCAAGCAAATGGGTCAGGCCATTGAGGGCGGCGCCGCTGGTCTGCAAGGCATGCTCCACTAGCACGACCACATCGGACGGGCGAACCGATTGAACATCAGCCGTGCGTGGGCGCGATCTCGCAAAGATGCCGTTAGCGATGGCGATCAGCGACAACACGCCGACGGGCCGTAGCAATTGTTCCAGCAAACGTTTTTGCACTGGGACCGGAGCCACCGCATAGACCTTGCCTACCAAGCGCGCAAGTATCTGTTTTTGCGTTTCGGGTGGGGACGAGGCGTAAGCCTCTTCCACTAGCAGTTCTATGGGTATCGGTGCCGATGTGTGCGCGGCGTCGGCCTTGCGTCTCACTTGTTGTGTCACAAGAGCGCCTCCTAAAAAAACATTGCGTCAGCATCGTCGCTTTCGCCGCGTCCAGCGGTAAGCAGTTGTGTCTGGACGTTTCTGTGCCGCGCTACAGATACATCGGGCTACAACTTTCGCTCTAGTTCCTGCAGGGCGTCTCTGCGCGACAGCGCAATTTGCGCGCAGGCGCGCACAATGGCAACCACCATCACACGGTCCAAGGCCTGCAAAAATGCCAGCGGCCCGCGCTGACCATCAAACATTTCTCTGGCCAACACGAGCGCATCTTGTGTGCCCTGGTGGCCAACAGAGCGATAAACGAAGGCGGTGACGGGTGAGGCAGTCAGGTCATTATTCGACTCCAGCGAGTGCCCCTTTTCAAAAGCACGGAGAAGTTCGGGGTTGACATCCGATTTGGCGGGCACGGCGGGAAGGTAATCTGCTACTCCCTCAGGCTGCCCGTGGGCACTGCGGATCTCACCGAGAAACATGGCAGTGGGGCCGTCCGTCCCGGTGCACAGCGCCAGTGCCTCCACGATCGCAATTGCCGCAATTTTGGCACCTAGATATTCGGTGGCAAAACCAATGTTGTGGTGTGCCGTAGACCGCAGCACGTCCATGTCATTCACACTGGGCTGGCCCTTGTATTGCTGGAATACGTCGTGAGGGTTTAACCTGCGCAAAAATCCGTCCATGCGCGACAAGCCCAAACGGTATTCCTGCACCGTGTACGTGCCAGCTACCGCCAACGGGGCGTTGGACTCCTCAATCAACAGCCAGGTGCTGGACAAAAACAACCCCGGGTCGACCTGCCCAAAACTGTCCACATCGCGGTTGGTCAGCGCCACCGCATCCCACACCACGCGATCGGCAAAGGCCTGCGCCGCAACTGGGTCGCTGCCATCGACACGGTCACAGTAGGCTTGAAAAACCCGCTGCGCCAAGCGCTCTGAGGCCGTCTCGCCCTGGCTATCGGGCGCACGAAAGGGAATAGTGGCCTCAATGCAAGCCACCACGGCAATCAGCTCGGGCGTACCCAGATGCGGCTGCAGCAAACGGGCCGCAACCACGGCGCTCAAAAACTCATTCATGCCGCCATACAGTGGCAAGACCTGGCCCGGTACAAAGTCAAACAATGCGGCACACAGGGCCAGTTCGGTATCTTCCGGCGGTATGGGCTGCAGAACCAGGGTGTCGCCCACCTCGCGCGTCACACCACGCAACCAGTAACGGGAATGCGGGGGAAAGCCCTGGTCCAGCTGGTAGTACACCAGGTCGTGGAACAACGCGGCCAACACTTGCACTGGCCGCATACCCTCACACATACCAAAGACATGGGCAGACTTGTGGTAGACCCGTTTGGTGGACTCCATGGCGTGGTGGACCAGCAGGGCCAGACGCTCCGTGTCGGCCATGCTGACCGAGACCGGCAACCCACGAAACGCAGTGTCGAACAGCGAGATGAAGCGGTTGATCGTCGAAATAGCCACGCGGATGGACTCCTTGGCAAGGGTTCGGGTGCGAACCGTCTTGACCCGTTAGATGCTCGAATATAGCCGCTACTGCCAAGTTAATCGGTTATTGCTGCCGCTGTACTACCTGGCTTTGGGTTGGTCCCAGCCCCGTAGAGTCAATAGCCCGCAATCAAGGACGCTTCACTCCGTGCGCAGGGCTTGCACCGGGTCCAGCCGGGCCGCGCTGCGGGCTGGCAAAACCCCCGCCAGCAGGCCAATCACAACCGCGATAACTTCGGCCAGCAGCACGAAACTGAGCGGCGTGTGCACCGGTAGTGCTGGCACTGCGAAATGGATGAGTTGGGCCAGCCCGACGCCCAGCGCTAGGCCCATCACACCCCCGATAGCCGACAGCGTGACCGCTTCGCCCAGAAACAGGCCCAGGATCGTCTTGCGGGGTGCACCCAACGCCACCATCAGACCAATCTCGCTGGTGCGCTCACTGACCGCAATCGTCATGATGGTGACGATGCCCACACCGCCCACCAGCAACGAGATGCTGCCTAAAGCGCCCACTGCCAGGGTCAGTATGTCCAGGATTTTCGACAGGGTGCGCAGCATGTCTTCTTGCGTGGTGATGGTGAAGTCTTCACGGCCATGGCGGGCAGTGAGCGTGCTTTTGACGGCGGCCACAATGCGCGCCGCCGGCACACCCTCTTCATACGCCAGGTCTATCTTCATCATGCCGTCGCGGTTGAACAGCTCCAGCGCCCGCGCCGTGGGGATGTAGGCCGCATCGTCCAAGTCCACACCCAAAAACTGGCCTTTGGCTTCCAGCACGCCGATCACCCGAAACTGCAAATTGCCCACCCGCACCCGGGCCCCCAAGGGGTTAGTGCTGCCGAACAGTTCGTCCTTGAGTTTGGCGCCCAGCACCACAAAGGCGCGGGCGTTCTCCAACGCTTCATCGGGCAAAAACTGGCCGGTCTTGACCTTGATGCTGTAGACCGCGGGCATGTCCGCACCCACACCATTGACCGTGGTGCGGCGTATGCGGCCATTGCCACCTACCTCGGTATTGCCCCAGACGGTGGCCGTCATGCCGGTTACGTGGGGCAGGTTGCGCAGCATGCGTGCGTCTTCCAGTGTCAACGGGCGCACCGAGGTCGGTATGCCGGTAGGGGCCGGCCCAGAGGTCTTGATCTTGCCCGGCGAGATGCTGGCGATGTTGGTGCCAAACTGCGTGAACTCCGCCAACACAAAGCGGTGGATGCCTTCACCAATCGAGGTCAACAAAATCACCGAGGCAATACCCACTGCAATGCCCAGTAGCGTCAAAAAACTGCGCAGTCGCTGAGCGACGATGGCGCGCAGGGCGAGGCGAATGGCGTCGGTCAATAACATCGCTCTACCGCTTGGACAACGCCTGCACGGGGTCGAGATTCGCGGCGCGGCGGGCAGGTAATACGCCAAACAAAATGCCCGTCACTAACGCTGTTGCCAGCCCCGCAAAAACCGCCCAATCCGGCGGGTAGGCCGGAAAAGTCGGGTACAGCTGGCGGATCAGCGCCGCTGCCAATTGCCCCAGCAGGTAACCCGCCACTGCACCGGTCAGCGACAACATGCTCGCCTCTGCCAAGAACAGCATGCGAATGCGGCCACCGGTGGCACCCAAGGCCTTGAGCAGGCCGATCTCGGCCGTGCGCTGGCTGACCGACACCAGCATCACATTCATCACCAGAATACCGGCTACTGCCAGACTGATGGCGGCAATACCGGCCACGCCCAGCGTTAGTGCGCCCAGCAGCCTGTCAAAGGTGGCCAACACGGCGTCTTGCGTGATGACGGTCACGTCCTGCTCGCCTTCATGGCGCAGCTGGATGATGTCGGTCACTTGCTTTTTGGCGGAGTCGATGGCGTCACGCCCCGTGGCCTCTACCAAGATACGAAACAGTGTGTTGCTATTGAACATGGCCTGCGCCATCGACACCGGCACAAATACCAGCTCGTCAGCATTCATGCCCAGGCCCTGGCCACTGGTACCCAGCACACCTACCACGCGAAAACGCCGGTCGCCAATGCGCACCAGTTGCCCCAGCGCGGGCGCAGTGCCAAAAATCTCGTCGCGCACTTTGGCGCCAATCACTGCCTCGGCCACACCCCGACGCCAGTCACCCGGCGCCAAAAATCGCCCCTGGGCCAAGGCCAATTGGCGGATTTGCAGATACTGCGACACGGTGCCGGCAACGATCACTTCGCGCAGTTTGCCCCCGGCACTGATCTCCGACGTACCCACGGCCAACGGAGCCACGCGACTGACGGCACTGGCGCGCTGCAGGGCCTGGGCGTCGTCAATGGTCAAGTCCCGCGTGGTGTTGGTGATGGCGTTGCCGGGGTTGAAGCCACCGGTCTGTGAACGCCCGGGCAACACGATGACCAGATTGCTGCCCAAGGAAGAAAACTCGTTCATCACAAACCGGCGGGCACCGTCACCCAACGCGGTCAGCACCACCACAGCCGCGACGCCAATGGCCATGGCCAACACCAGCAACGACGCACGCAGCGGGTTGCCCGTGGCGGCGTCCCGCGCGAAGCGGATCAGGTCGGCACCGCGCATGGCGTATCCGGCACCGTGGGGGCGACCTGCACCGGGTTGCGTTCGTCACGCTGGATGCCACCGTCTTCCATGCGCAACTGGCGGTGGGCACGGGCGCCCAGCACGGCGTCGTGGGTCACCATGATCAGGGTCACGCCCTGGGCGTTGAGGCCTTCCAACAGGCGCATCACCTCTTCACCGGTGGCACGGTCCAGGTTGCCGGTGGGCTCATCCGCCAGGATCATTGCGGGCTGCATGATGGTGGCGCGGGCAATGGCTACGCGCTGGCGCTGCCCACCCGAGAGCTCATCGGGCCGATGGTCGGCGCGGTTCTCCAGGCCGTAGTCTTTGAGTGCCTGCTTGACCCGCGTGGCGCGTTGCGCTGGAGCCAGACCGGCCAACACCATGGGCACCGCAATGTTCTCGGCGGCTGTGAGCCGGGGCACCAGGTGAAAGCTTTGGAATACAAAACCAATCCGCTCGCTGCGCACCTTCGCCTGCTCGTCGGGTGAGAGCGTCGTCACATCGCGCCCTTCGAGCCGGTAGACGCCGC
>JBKJJC010000132.1:0-14702 GCA_046598245.1 Rhodoferax sp. | reverse complement strand
GAGCGGCGCAAGCGGCAAGCAGAGTTAATCAGGCAGTGGGCACCCTGGGCTAAATCCACCGGGCCTAGATCGCAAGCAGGCAAAGCGGCAGTATCTCGCAATGCCTGGCGCGGCGGTCACCGGCAGGAACTGCGAGATCTGTCCAAGCTGGTGAACGCGGAGGTTCGGGCAGCGCGTGAGCTGGTGGCCGGCCTGTAAGACATCCCAGCTAACTCATTCGACGTATGCCAGTGGTTTCATTTGTACGCTGATTCTTTTTTTGAATCAAGGTCGGCACCTGTAAAAGTGCGATTGATTTTTCGAACTTCTTCGAGGACTAAAGACCTATCAATTTGATACAACTTACCGGACGCCGTTCGCACTTGGGCTATGTACGCAATAGAAGTTAACGCTTGCGCTGCGTTATTTTCATCAAAGATATTCCAAAACGCACTAAAGAATTTTTTATCTGTGAAGTCAGTGACTTCTGTTGCTGATAGCGTTTGCATCTGAACGCCGAAAACATCGAAGACATGAACACGGACTTCAAACGCGGTTATAGGCTCATTCGGTGCTATACGGTAGTCGAAGTTGTACTGAAATTTACTCGCAGCGGTCTTGTAGACGACATTAAGGCCCCCTCCTTCGGGGAATGAAGCAGGGGCAGTCGTGTCCTTGATTACATACCACTCCCGCCGAAGGGACGATTCGTTATTCAATAGTTTTCCCGATCCCAAGTCTATTTTTACAGACCCTCCTTCAAATCGTTCAGTGATGAAGCCAGACCGTATGGCATTGCTCTGCTTCGATGTTTGTGCAATCGCGGACATTGCTACTGCGCTAAAGACAATAGATAACGCTACTTTGGCGAACCAAGATCCACAAATTGGAGGGTACATATGAAAGATTGTCCTACTTAGGAAGGTTTTTGTTACCACGAAGCCAACCCGACCGGCGGTCTTCGTATCGAAGATGCTACCACCCAGACCCGTAGGACTTACGGGTGGGCACGGGTGGGCGGGGGCCTTGAAAGTCTGGAACATGCCCAAGCTGGAAACCCCACTGTTTCTCACGCGGAGAAAAAATCCCCCATTTGAATTAATCAAATTCAGCAGATTGGGATAGGGGGGCTTCAAAACTTGCCGCACCCGTTGCCGGAAACCGGTCAGTATGGTTTGAAATAACGCTAACGCACAACTTGCCGGGAAAACTGAGCCGCTGCCGTTTGTCGTGCGCGCGCGCGAGGGCCCGGGGGGCGTAAAAACTTGCCTGCACCGTAGCCGGAACCCGTCTGGTATCAGCCGCCTTCATAAGCCTAACCATTTTCCTTAACTGCGCCATGGAGGCCGCAAAACCAAGGGGATGCACTGGCGCACCTATTCGCGCTTGACGGGGATCTACCTGAATCAAGCCAATCGGGTGTTTGCCGGATCAATGGCGGCTGTGGATCGGATGCGCGGTGGGCTGGATCGAATCAAGTGGTGATGAACACGGGCAAAAAGTCTATTCCGAGTAGGGCGGGTGGCCAATACCGTGCTTACAATGTTCTACAGCCTCACGGCGTGTCAATTCTGCAACTTGTAGGGGACACATTTAAAAATGACGGTACTTTTGACGGTACTTTTTAATAACCGAAGTGCAGAACCTAGCATTCATGCGGGTTCCCGAGCGATATAGGGTTCCGGTCTCGGCACCACTCAGTAGGCACCTCTTACACTGCAGCATATGCCGCGCTATAACGCCCCCTTTGAAATCCATGTCCATGGACAGGTCACCTTGCGCGCGGACGTGCAGTTTGAGCAGTTGCAGGATGCTCTCAAGCCGTTATGGAAATATGCAGGTGCTCGTTCTCTTTCTGACGGAGCGAATAGTTCCTATGAGGATGAGCCGGGAATCAAGTTTGACGCGCAAGACCACGTGCTGCAGATGTGCTGGACGGTCGCAGGGGATCATGATTTTCGTCAGACCCTGGACGAAATGTGCATGAACCTGAACGAGGTGGCAGATGTTGGTGCTGCCATCGAAGTGACGTTTTACGATGCAGACTTTGATGAAGAAGACAGCCAGCCAGGGAGCGAGTCGCGCGACGATTTTTTGATGCTTTTTGTAGGCCCCAATCCGGCCGCCATCATGCAAGTGCAACGGGATTTGTTAGTACAGGATGTCGTTAGTTTGATGGAGCGTCATTTTGATGGTGCCGAATTGAGCGGGGTTGTGGGTGAGGTTGATAAGCTTTTCACCCAGCGTTTCGATGCATTGGTAAGCTCCCTTGCGCTTGGGAAACCACCCAGTGGGTCGGGCGGCAACCATGGTGGCGGACACGGTGGTGGTCGCAAGCCTCGACATCTGCATTGATTCCAGGGTACACCAAGCGAATTCAACATGCTCAAGAGAATAAATGTTGAGCGGCTTACGGTAGGTATGCATCTGAAGGAGTTTTGTGGCTCCTGGATGGAACATCCATTTTGGCGAACTGGATTCGTCATCACTGATCCCAGCGACATCTCAGCCGTTTTGGGCAGTAGCATCAAAGAGGTGTGGATAGACACTAGCAAGGGTCTGGACGCCGCAGGTGGAGCGGCTGCCGTGTCTGAAGCCGAATCTGAGGCGCAAGTGGATGCCCAACTGGAGGCACTCGCTGTTGTTCCGTCACACAAGCTAGCACCAGTATCTATAGGAGCGGAGTTAGAGCGTGCGGCCAAGATTTGCTTTAACTCCAAACAGGCGGTCATTTCCATGTTCCAAGAAGCCCGTATGGGCAAAGCGGTGGACATTGGTGGTGCTCAGCAGTTGGTCGAGGACATCTCGGATTCTGTCGCCCGTAATCCTGGCGCCCTAATTAGCTTGGCGCGCCTGAAAACCGTGGACGACTACACCTATATGCATTCCGTTGCGGTCTGCGCCATGATGGTTGGTCTGGCCAAGCAACTAGGGCTGGACCAGGCGCAAACTAGGTCTGCCGGCATGGCAGGATTGATGCATGACCTGGGCAAGGCCTTAATGCCCATGGAGGTATTGAACAAACCAGGCAAGTTGTCACCAGCAGAGTTCAATGTCATCAAGACGCATCCTTCGGAAGGGCATCGCCTGTTATCGACCGGCCTCAACGTGGATCCATTGGTTCTGGATGTTTGTCTGCATCACCATGAAAAAACCGACGGGTCCGGTTATCCCGAGAGACTCAGGGGAGACGAAATCAGCTTGTTTGCAAAGATGGGTGCAGTGTGTGATGTCTACGACGCCATCACGTCAAACCGCCCTTATAAATCTGGCTGGGATCCAGCGGAGTCTTTGCGAAAGATGGCGGAGTGGGCCAATGGACATTTCGATGGCAAGGTGTTCCAAGCATTTGTGAAGAGCCTTGGCATCTACCCCATAGGCTCGCTGGTGAAGCTCACCTCGGGTCGTCTGGGAGTTGTTGTGGATCAGACAGGAAAATCACTGACTATGCCGTCGGTCAAGGTTTTTTTCTCCACTAAATCAAATCTGCGCATACCGCAGGAAGTCATTGATTTGTCTCAGTCAGGCGTGACCGAAAAGATCGTGAGCAGGGAAGACCCTGCGATATGGCGGTTTGCAGACCTCAATGAATTGTGGTCTGGGTTTAATAAATCCCATTGGTAATGGAGCCAACGTCGCGCGGGGGCGCCACGTTGGCAAGTTCCTCCCCAGATGGGGCTCAGGCTGTTGCCGACTAGACCGCATATTTACCCAATTCGGCCTTGGCGATGGCATTGCGGTGCACTTCATCCGGGCCATCTGCAAATCGCAGCGTACGCGCATTGGTGTAGCTGTAGGCGAGCGGGAAGTCGTCGCACATGCCCGCGCCGCCGTGTACCTGCATGGCCCAGTCGATCACTTCGCAAGCCATGCTGGGCGCAACAACCTTGATCATCGCAATTTCATTCTTTGCAAATTTGTTGCCTGCAATGTCCATCATCCACGCGGCCTTAAGCGTCAGCAGGCGCGCCATGTCAATCTTGCAACGCGCTTCGGCGATGCGCTCTTGGGTGACGGTTTGGGCCGCGATGGGTTTGCCAAAGGCGATGCGCGATGAGGCGCGTTTGCACATCAATTCCAAGGCCCGCTCAGCCAGACCGATTAGGCGCATGCAATGGTGGATACGACCAGGGCCAAGGCGGCCTTGTGCTATCTCAAAGCCTCGGCCTTCGCCGAGCAGAATGTTGTTGACGGGGACGCGAACGTTTTCAAAAAGCACTTCCATGTGGCCATGGGGCGCATCGTCATAACCAAACACATTCAACGGGCGTACCACGGTGATGCCCTTGGTGCTGGCGGGCACCAGCACCATGCTCTGCTGCGAATGGCGTGGCGCCTCCGGGTCGGTCTTGCCCATCGTGATGTAAACGGAGCAACGGGGGTCGCCCGCGCCCGACGTCCACCATTTACGGCCATTGATGACATATTCGTCGCCCTGGCGCTCGATGCGGGTTTCGATGTTGGTTGCATCACTGGACGCGACATCGGGTTCCGTCATCGCAAAGGCAGAGCGGATCTGGCCCTCCAGCAGGGGCTTGAGCCAACGCGCTTTGTTTTCCTCGGAGCCATAGCGTGCAATGGTTTCCATATTGCCGGTATCGGGTGCCGAGCAATTAAAGACTTCGCTGGACCACATGACGCGGCCCATGATCTCAGCCAATGGCGCGTACTCTTGGTTGGTTAAGCCGGCACCGTGGTAGCCCGATGCTTGTGCGCTATCAACGGGAAGGAATAGGTTCCACAAACCGGCCGCTTGCGCTTTGGGCTTGAGCTTTTCAATAGTTTGCAGAGGCGTCCAGCGTTTACCAGCAGCCGTATTGGCTGAGATTTCGGCGTGGTACGCCGACTCAGAGGGATAGATGTGCTCGTCCATGAACCGCAGCACGCGTTCTTGCAGGTCTTTTGTTTTGGGGGAATAGTCAAAGTCCATTGGATCTCCGTTTGTGTTTTGTCTAAAAGTGGAAGGGTTGCTTAGGCAGCGCAGGCGAATTTCCACGCCATCTGCGCTAGCGGCCTCGCACCCGCTGCCGAGCTGACCGCCTGGGCGCTAGAGGCCGTACCTGCTTCGACCCGCTTGGCAATGCCCTGCAAGATGGCCGCTATGCGGAACATGTTGTAGGCCATATAGAAGTTCCAGTCTGCTTTGAGTTGCTCTGGCGTGGCCAGGCCGGTGCGTTCGCAGTACAGACGTATGTACTCCGCTTCGCTGGGAATGCCTAGCGCCTCAAAATCCAGCCCGGCGATACCGCGGAACGAACCCGGTGGTATGTGCCAAGCCATGCAGTGGTAGCTGAAGTCGGCCAGGGGATGGCCCAGCGTAGACAACTCCCAATCCAGCACTGCGACCACGCGTGGTTGTGCTGTGTCAAACATCAGGTTGTCCAAGCGGTAGTCACCATGCACGATGCTGACCATGCTGTCGTCCCGCGCCATGGCGGGAATGTTTTTTGGTAGCCACTCGATCAGCTTGTCCATCTCTGGAATAGGCTGGGTGATGGAGGCTGCGTACTGCTTGCTCCAGCGTCCGATTTGGCGTTCGAAGTAGTTGCCTGGCTTGCCGTAGTTGGTCAATCCGCGTGCGTTGAAATCAACCTTGTGCAGGGCCGAAATGACACGGTTCATCTCGTTGTAGATGGCGCCGCGTTGGCTGCGATGCATGCCGGGAAGGGACTGGTCCCACAACACACGCCCCTGCATACATTCCATGATGTAGAAGGCACGCCCAATGACGGATTCATCCTCGCACAAGGCGTACATGTGAGGCACGGGCACATCACTATCCTGCAGACCATGCATGACGGTAAATTCCCGCTCGACCGCATGGGCAGACGCCAGCAGCTTGGCAACGGGCCCAGGCTTTGCTCGCATGACGTAGCTCTTGCTCGGGGTATCGAGTTTGTAGGTGGGGTTGGACTGCCCGCCCTTGAACATCTCCACTTTCATGGGGCCTGCGTATCCGGGCAGGTTTTTTTCTAGCCAGGCGCTCAGGCCATCTACATCAAAGGCATGCTGGTCACCGACAGGTCGGGTACCTAAGAAATGGTCAAATTCGCTCATGTGAATGTCTGGCAGGTAAAGTTGTGTGGGGGTCAGTTATCGGCATCAATGATGTGCATCAACGCAGCGCGATCACGCACCACCAGCCCACCTTGTTCGATCCGGATGGCACCGTCGCGCTCCATGGACTTCAATTCCTGATTGACCCGTTGGCGAGATGCGCCCAGCAGTTGCGCGAGTTCCTCCTGAGCCAATTGAAGACCGATGCGCACCTCGCTGGCATCGCTGAGGGACGGAACACCGTAGCTGCGAACCAGGTGCAGCAATTGCTTGGCCAGCCGTGCACGCAACGGCAGGGTGTTGAGGTCTTCCACCAAGCCGTACAGTTGTCGAATGCGGCGTGCATGCAGCCGCAACAGTGCCTCGTACAGTTCGACATGCAGAGCCAGGATTTTCTTGAAATCGGCTTTGGCCACACACAAAATAGTGGTGTCGGCATGGGCGTATGCATCGTGGGTGCGACGGTCCCCGTCGAAAATGGCGACATCCCCAAACCAGATACCCGGTTCCACATATGCCAGGGTTATCTGTTTGCCGGAAATGGACGTTGAGCTTACGCGTACAGCCCCCTTGGCGCAAGCGATCCATTCCTCCGGCGGTTCGCCGCGGGCTGCAATCAAGTCGCCGTCTTTGAAACGTTTGACGTAAGCGCATCGAAGAATGTCGTGTTTGAGTGAAGGAGACAGAGTAGAAAACCAACGACCTCCATTGATCGCTGAACGTTCGTCGATAGTAAGGATGGGTTCGTCCATAGCTTGTCTTTTTGGTGACTGCAGGTGTTGGAAATGACGTTGCCATTGTCACCTGCGCGGCAGTCACTTGTCTGCGGGTTTGTCACGCGCGTGTCTGGTCCTGCAAAGTTGCTATGCGGGTTGGAAATTCCAAAACTGGGTGCTATTTGCAACTTTCTCCTTTGGAAAGAGTAACCTGCGGATAGTTATGGCCCATGGCTTGAACGCCCTTATGCGAAAATCTGACCTATAGATGGCTTCCCATAGAAAATATTTATTTGCGATATTGGGCGTTGCAACATTGAGTGTTGCGACCAGCAGCTTTGCGCTTAATTTGGGGCGTGCCAAAGGCACTGTTTTTTTGGGGCAAACACTCCAATTGGTGGTGCCAGTTCAGATGGAGGCGGGCGAGGGCGCGTCCGCACTGTGTGTTGAAGCTGATGTCTTTTACGGTGATACCCGCCAGGATGCGAGTCGCGTAGCTGTAGCTAGCGAATGGCACTCCCAATCACAATCGGCAAACCTAACCGTCTCCTCCCGTAGTACGGTAGACGAACCTGTGGTTACGGTGTACTTGCGAGCAGGGTGTGAAAGCAAGACCACGCGTCGCTACGTCCTGTTGTCGGAATTGGCACCAACCGTGGTGCCATCAGCCACTACTGTTAATCCACCTTCAGTTTCATTGTTGCGCCGCTCAGCGCCAGCGGCTTCCGCTCCGACATCTGAGAAGAAGGCGGATCCGCAGCAACGCGCAGCTAAGCAAGCAAAGACAGGCCCGATTGCCAAAGGGTCCGGAGTGGCGCAAATGAAGCAGTTGGCGCCCACCCCGCCCAAAGCAACAGGTAGACGCGCCCATCTGAAGTTGGCTCCGCTGGACCTGACGCAAGAATACGAACCGGCGTTGAAGCTCACCAACGAACTGGTAGCTGTTGAGAGCGAAGACCTCCAGAAACGTGCCCGCGCAGTGGCGCTTTGGCGCGCGCTGAATGCGACACCACAAGAAATATTGAGCACGGACAGTCGCAGACAAGCCTATGGGATAGATATCAAAAACTTGCAAGGCATTACTGTCAAGAACCGCGTGCTTTTGGAAGATATGACACGCCGGTTGGACCAAGCGGAGACTGGGCGTTACTCCAATCCGTTGGTTTACGGACTGTTTGCGGCTATAGCGGCCGTTTGTCTTGCCATAGCCTTGTCCTGGCGACGGGCACGGCAGGGTGGACTCGCTAGTGAACCCTGGTGGCGTAATGATGGTGTGAGTGATAAGTCAGACGCGGTTGACGTCGGGAATGGAGTTGGCGGAAAAGTAAGTTCTGTTGAACAACGCGTGGGGCAAAGTTTGAAGGTTTCGCAGTCTGTACCCCATGAAGATGCACGTTCTCAACCTTTGTCAAACGCTGCACCCATCGACATTGACCTCCAGTTGGACGATCCCGTGGATGCAGGCCGTTCAATTCCCCAATACAGCAGCGTTCGCCGGGATCCGGTGCAAGCGAAGCCTAACAAACAGCCGCCACGATCCGCTGGGCATCAGGACTTTGGTCACAGCATGTCTGCAACATTGCTGCGGTCTGTCAATTCCAAAGAGATGCTGGATGTTCGCCAGCAGGCAGAGTTTTTTATGACGCTGGGGCAGCAAGAAGCGGCAATCGCGCTGCTCACAGACAACGTGGAGGATGGACCGGAGGCCAATCCCTTGGTGTACCTTGAATTGCTCAAGGTTCTGCACACGCTAGGACGTAAGGGGGAGTATGACCACTACCGCCAGGGGTTTAACGCCATCTTTAACGGACATGTTCCGGTTTATGCGGATTTCAACCAAGTCGGAAGTGGCTTGGAAGCGTATACACCGGTGTGTCAGCAGATAGTTGCTCTTTGGCCATCAGAGGCGGCCGTCGCATATATCGAAAGTTGCCTGTCACGCAGACATATGGAAAGCGGCGGGCAGGACTTCGATTTGGAGGCATTCCGCGATCTGCTGATGCTCCATGGTGTGGCGAGCCGCATTGCCTCAGTTTCTTTTGACTCAGGTTTTATTGCATTCAGCGCAGCAAAAACTGCGCCTGTGCCGATGTCTCCAGTACCTGATGTGGCGGCGGATTTCGATGCGGCAGAGCCGCTGGACGGCAATTTGATCGATTTTGATACCAGCGGCTGGTCGCCATCAACTCCAGGTGGTAGCAAGCGCAAAGCAAGTTGAGTATTTTCTCAACGCCTGACTTGCAGCGCACCGGGATTGACGATATTGGTCGGGGTGCCTTTGATGAAATTGGTCACATTGTCAAAGGCAGATCCGAATAGCTTTTCGAAGTTGTTCAATTCCACATAACCAATGTGCGGTGTGCAGATGCAGTTTTCCAGGCGCAACAGTGCATGACCTTGCAATACAGGCTCGGTGTCAAAAACGTCGACAGCAGCCATGCCTGGGCGACCCCGATTCAGTGCACCGATCAAGGTATTGGTTTCAATGAGCTCTGCCCGAGAAGTGTTGACCAACAGTGCCGTAGGTTTCATGCGGGCTAAATCGGTGTGGTCGATCAGGTTGTGTGTACTTTCACTGAGCCTGAGATGGAGCGACAACACATCGCAGTGCTCAAAGAAGGCCCCGCGGGAGGGAGACGCGCCATAACCATCCAACAGCGCTTTGTCGCGCGACACTTCGCTGCCCCACACCACGACTTTCATACCAAATGCCCGACCGTAACCCGCGACCAGTTGACCAATCTTTCCATAACCCCAGATGCCCAGCACCTTGCCCTGCAGCTCGCTGCCAAGGCCAAAATTGGTTGGCATGGAGCCTGCCTTCAGGCCGGACTGCTGCCACGCACCATGTTTTAGGTTGCCTATGTAGTGGGGTAGTCTGCGCATGGCTGACATGATAAGTGCCCAAGTCAGTTCGGCCGGAGCTACACCAGACCCCAGCCCTTCGGCAACCACGATACCCCGTTCCGTACAGGCTTGCACATCCAGGTGAGTGCCGACACGGCCGGTTTGGGAAATCATCTTCAGCTTGGGCAGCTTTTCGATGAGTTGGCGGTTGATGTGGGTGCGTTCGCGGATAAGGACGATGACATCCGCATCCTTCAGCCGTACCGAGAGCTGGCCTATGCCTTTGACCGTATTGGTGTAGACCTTGGCCTGGTAGGTTTCCAGCTTCTCAGCGCATTCCAGTTTGCGCACGGCATCCTGATAATCATCCAGAATCACAATATTCATGGATGCAATTGTGCCCTGTCATTGGGCTCCGTAGCGCTCAGGACGTTATCAAGTTATGACAGCGCCGCCTCACGAGCGGCTAAACGGTCCAATTCTGCGCACACGTCGGCCATGCGCCCCGATATGACCATGCGCCCTACGCTGGTGCGGGCCTGACCGGTCTCCACCACACGCAACACGCGCAGGGGTTTCTGCACTGTGCGATTTTGGCATCTAGCCCCCGTCAATAGGTCATTTGCAGCTATTAATTTAGGAGCGAAGCTAGGCACATCTCGCTCGGGAAGCGATACACCCACGGCAGGGATTCGATTGGTCGACCACCAGCGCATCAGGCCCTGCAGTGGTCCAAAGAAATCTGACTTGGCAAATAGAGCAGTGTTCATGGGAGTGGCTTTCGTGCGAAATTACATGAGCATGGTGTTACGGATCAAACCCACCGCCAAGCCTTCGATCTCGAAGGGCTCGCCGGGCTCCACCACAATGGTTTGGTAGTCTGGGTTTTCGGGATGTAGTTCGATCAGATGTTTGTTGCGCCTGAAACGCTTTACCGTGACCTCGTCACCCAGGCGGGCCACAATAATTTGGCCATTCTTGGCGTCTTTGGTGGCCTGCACGGCCAGTAGATCGCCGTCCATGATGCCGGCGTCACGCATGGACATCCCTCGCACTTTCAGCAGGTAGTCGGGCTGGTGCTGAAACAGGCTGTTTTCGACATAGTAGGTTTTGTCTACATGTTCCTGCGCGAGAATGGGTGAGCCAGCCGCGACCCGACCGATCAGGGGCAAGCCCAATTGGGCGAAGCCGGGAAGCGGCATGGAGAATTGCTTGAGGCGGGACTCATTGATAGATCGGAGGGCGTCGCTTTTGAGGCGTATGCCGCGTGATGTGCCGCTGACCAGCTCAATCACGCCCTTGCGCGCCAAAGCTTGCAGGTGCTCTTCGGCCGCATTGGCGGACTTGAAGCCAAGTTCACTGGCTATTTCTGCACGGGTAGGTGGAGCACCCGTACGTGCGATAGCGTCTTGGATCAGATCGAGAATCTGTTGTTGTCGCGCGGTAAGTTTGGGACTTTCAAGCATGCTGACTCCTTGGTTTTGGGCCGGGTTAGCTGTTGGTCTATACACACTGTTTCGGCATCCAGTGACTGTATTTTTAACCAGTTTTATTTTGTTTGCAAGTAGAAAGCGCAAATATGTTGAAAAAGATGGTGTTTTTGGGTACGGGTGGCACGATTGCTGGCACCGCGGACCAGGCGAGCGACAACGTGGGCTACACCGCGGCGCAGGTGGGTGTGGGCCAATTGTTGCAGGCCATTCCCAACTTGCAGCAGGCTTTGGGGGACCACTCTTTTCTGTCGGAACAAGTTGCACAGGTTGACAGCAAAGACATGGGCTGGACCGAGTGGCGCACGTTGGCAGAGCGTATCCAGCACCACTTGGCCGAGCCTGAGGTCGCTTCTGTGGTGGTCACCCATGGCACAGATACGCTGGAAGAGACAGCTTTCTTCTTGTCGCAGGTCTTGTCGCAGACGTTGTTGGCGCAGAAGCCGGTCGTGCTGACCTGCGCCATGCGTCCGGCTTCGTCCATGGCCCCCGATGGACCGCAGAACGTTCTGGACGCTGTGGCCGTCGCCCGTTCGGCGCACGCCTGTGGCGTGCTGGCTGTATGCGCAGGCACCGTGCATGCGGCGCGGGACCTGCAGAAAGTCCACCCTTACAGACTTGATGCCTTTGACTCTGGTGATGCAGGGCCGCTGGCTTATGTGGAAGAGGGGCGGGTGCGCTGGGTGCATGCGTGCTCAGTAACTGAAGTGAAAGCCCATGCTTTTCCGCTGACGACGTTGTCTAAGGATTTCTGGCCGCGCGTGGAAATTGTTACCAGCTATGCCGGTGCCACGGGTGCCACGGTGCGTGCGCTGTGTGTTGTGCCCGCGAGTCCAGCACAGGCAGTGCAAGGCATCGTTGTGGCTGGCACGGGCAATGGCACCGTCCACCGGGATCTTGAATTGGCCTTGCGCGAGGCGCAGGCACAAGGGGTGCGCGTACTGCGCTCCACCCGATGTGCCTACGGGGAAATGGTGACGGGTGCTGTGGTCGGTGATTTTCCAGATTCTCGGGGCTTGTCACCGGTCAAAGCGCGTATTGCCTTGATGCTGGAGTTGATGTCCTCAACACAGACCCTGGGGGCGTAAAAAGGGCCGCAAAAGCGGCCTTTTCAATAGGCAGTTGGGACTGATCAGCTACCCAGAGCCTCAAAAATACGGCTCTTGATGACGTCCACATCGCCCATGCCACTGACGGCGCGGTACTGGGGCGCACCTGCGGGGTCCTTGGCGGCCCAGCCAGAGTAGTACTCCACCAAAGGGCGGGTCTGGGCGCTGTACACGTCCAAGCGCTTCGTGACGGTCTCTTCCTTGTCGTCATCGCGCTGGATCAGTGGTTCGCCAGAGATATCGTCCACACCGGCCACTTTGGGGGGGTTGAACTTGACATGGTAGGTACGGCCCGACGCGGGGTGCGAGCGGCGACCGCTCATGCGCTCCACGATCGCTTCAAAAGGAACATCAATTTCAACCACGTAATCCAGTGCGACACCGGCCGCCTTCATGGCATCTGCCTGGGGGATGGTGCGGGGAAAGCCGTCAAAAAGGAAACCGTTGGCACAGTCGGGTTGGGTCAAACGCTCCTTGACCAGGTTGATGATGAGATCGTCGCTGACCAGTCCACCCGAAGCCATAACGGCCTTGGCTTCCAGTCCCAGCGGGCTGCCTGCCTTAACGGCTGCACGCAGCATGTCGCCAGTGGAAATTTGTGGAATGCCGTATTTTTGGCAAATGAACGTGGCCTGCGTGCCTTTGCCTGCGCCTGGCGCGCCCAACAAAATAAGTCTCATGGATACCCTCGGATAGAACAAAAACCTTTAGCGCGGCAGGCTGCACCCTACAGGCGCGCCACGACACGCGGCTGCCTCCCGAGAATAGCATGGACCACCGTCCGCCTGACTTACGGATTACCCGCTGTTTGCAACAAATAGGGCCCGTACCCGCTCAAGGTCTTCGGGTGTGTCCACGCCCGGCCCTGGCGCGTGCGCACTGACGTGCACGGCAATGCGGTAGCCGTGCCACATGGCGCGCAGTTGCTCCAGTGCTTCCGTCACTTCTATTGGGGCCTGCCGCAGTTGCGGGAACTGGCACAAAAAGCCGACCCGGTAGGAATATATGCCGATATGGCGCAGCGGAGCGGGTTGGGGTAGGGCCTGCACACCCTCGGCAAATCCGTCACGCCACCACGCGATGGGCGCTCGGCTGAAGTAGAGGGCCAAGCCCGCCGCATCCAGCACCACTTTTACGACATTGGGGTTGGTGAAATCGGCGACGCTGGATATTGGATGGGCTGCTGTGCCCATGCTGGCCAGGGGCTGCGATTGCAGTACATCGGCAACGGCTTGCACCAGGGCTGGGTCTATCAGCGGTTCATCGCCTTGCACGTTGACAACAATATCGTCTTCGCGCAGCGCCAAAATGCCACAGGCTTCGGCCAAGCGGTCACTGCCGGAGGCATGGTCCTCACGGGTCAGAATTGCTTCGATGCCATGGTCGTGGCAGGCCTGGATGATGGAAGGGTGGTCGCCCGCCACCACGATGCGCGCGCTGGCAGGCGCGCCGGAACGCACCCGTTGCGCGACGCGTACCACCATGGGCGCGCCGCCAATGTCGGCCAGTGGCTTGTTCGGTAAACGGGTAGAGGCCAGCCGCGCGGGTATCAGTACGGTGTAAGCCATGCTGGCGCTTACAGACCGAGTTCGTCGTCGGTCAGCGTGCGGGCTTCGTTTTCCAGCAGGATTGGAATACCGTCGCGTACCGGGTAGGCCAGGCGCGCACTGCGGGAGAGCAGTTCTTGCTTCTCGCGGTCGTATTCCAGCGGGCCCTTGGTTACGGGGCAAACGATGAGTTCAAGTAGTCTGGTGTCCATGGGCAGATGATAGCTGTGTGGAAATGAGCGGCGCCAGAGCAGCGTCCAGGGCGAAGAAGAAGGCGGCCTCCGGAGCAAATGCCAGAGGGACAGCCAAAGCATCGGGGGCCAAGGGCCACAGCTTTGCAGCATCCTTCTCTGTACAAATCAGGCGGTAGCCCCCGTGGAATATGCTTAAGTCGCTATCAAATTTATAGTGATCTGGCAGTGCAAGCGTCTGCGCGATTGGCAATGGGAGCGCACGCAGCATGGCAAAAAATACTTCGGGTTGTGCAATACCGGCCAATGCCACCAGCGGTTTGGCTCCGGGCGCGCGCAGAGCTTCCAGCGACACCCGTACGCCATCGCGGCCAACCGCGAATGGCGCCAAACCGCGCTGCGCGGTATAGCCTGCAAAGGCCGGGCGCCCGCCGGTGTGCAATACCAAGAAGCGATCCGGCCTCTGGCCTACACGGGTAACAGCTTTGCGAGGCCAGCTTTCGCGCAAGGGACCAGCGGGTAAGTGCCAGCCGTTGCCACAGCCGCGGTCATCGAATACGCAGACCTCTAGGTCGCGGTACAAGCCATAGTGCTGCAGTCCGTCGTCGCAAACGATAATGTTGATCTGTGGGTGACGGGCAAGCAGGGCTGTGGCTGCTCCAAAGCGCGTCGGCCCCACAAATACGGGGACGCGGGTGGTGCGGCGAATCAAGAGCGGCTCGTCTCCCACGTCCTCCGGCTGGGAGTCGTCGAGTACCTCGGTGCA
>JBKJJC010000121.1:0-3369 GCA_046598245.1 Rhodoferax sp. | reverse complement strand
ATTCAAGACCCAATTGGCGCCTACCAATGGGGCGATGGTCAACGGCGTGCCAGCCGGCATCGCCCCCGCCATCACCAGTAAGGCCAGCCCCGGTGCGCCCGGGCAGGGCAGGGTGGTGTTCACCATTGCGGGTGACGGCGACTTTTTGATGAACGGCCAGGAGCTGGCTACCGCCGTGCAGCACGGTGCCAAGACCATCATCCTGCTGCTCAACAACGGCATGTACGGCACGATCCGCATGCACCAGGAGCGCGAGTACCCACAGCACGTGGCCGGTGCCGGCACTTCGCTGCACAACCCCGACTTCGCCGCACTGGCCCGCGCCTACGGCTATGCCGGTGTGCGCATCCAGCGCACGGTGGACTTTGAGGCCGAGCTGTTGGCGGCACTGGCGCGGCCTGAAGGCACGTTGATCGAGGTGATGCTGGAGCCGGAGTTGATTAGCACGCGCGGCACGTTGTCGGGCGTTACGCAGGCGGCACTGAAGCGTTGACGATGAAATAGGCCGCTAGCCCCCGTGGTATATGTGTTACTAACTATCAATAGCATAGCAAACTAAGAAAACCCAAAGTAATGATGACTTCTCTCTTCCGCACCGTGGCCCTCGTCGCCATCCTGGTAACTGCGATTCAGGCGCAGGCACAAGTCCCTGTCGTACCCAATTCCAATCAGGAGCAAATGCTCGCCAGCACTGACCCCAAGCTTGCGGCAAACAAGCGGCTGGTCTACGATTTTTGGCGCGAAGTCTTGGAGGGTGGACATATGGAGTTGGCCGACAAATACCTGACCGAGTCCTACATCCAGCACAACCCCAATGTGCCGACAGGACGGGCGGCCTTCGTCGACTTCTTCGCCAAGTTCACCAAGACCAAGCCCACGGAACCCACCATCAAGGCGCCATTGGTGGCCATCGTGGCTGAGGGTGACTTGGTCGTATTGAGCTTCGTCCGCTCGAACACTGATCCAAAGGACAGCACCAAGAAGTACACCACCACGTGGTTCGACATGTTCCGCATCGAAGACGGCAAGATTGCTGAGCATTGGGACCCCGCTACGAAGCCATAGCCATCCGCTTTTCATCCGTGCACATCCGTCCCATCCAACCGCCCGAAGTCGAGCAGGCCCGGTTGCTGCTCGCTGCCAATGACTGGGGGCCCCGCGTCGCCCATGCGGAGTCATTTCGTGAACTCGTGTCGCGCTCGCAGATCGCGCTGGTGGCTGTGCAAGGGTCTGACGACGAAGTGGTCGGGTTCCTGCGCGCAATCAGCGATGGCATGTTCAACGGCTACATTTCCATGGTCGTCGTGGCGGAGGCGCACCGTGGCAAAGGTGTGGGCACGGCACTGGTGCGGGCCGCCATGGGCGACGATCCCAAGATGACCTGGGTACTGCGTGCGGGACGAACGGGCGTGTCTGCCTTCTATGAAAAACTGGGCTTCGCGGTGTCCGAGGTCGCCATGGAGCGGCCGGGGCAGCGATTGAGTGCCAAATAGGCCTCTAGCCCCCGCAAAATAAGCAAAGTTTGCTATCAAAAGAGGAGTGTTTGTTGAGCCAATCCATAGGGCAAATCTCCCTCGTTGTGCGTGACTACGACGCGGCCATCCACTTCTACGTCCAGCAACTCGGCTTCACGCTGCTGGAAGACTCCGCCATGCCCGCGCAAAACAAGCGATGGGTCGTGGTTGCACCGCCCGGCGACGGCGGCCTACGCCTGCTGCTGGCGCGTGCCGTGGGCGATGAGCAGTTGTCGCGGGTGGGCAACCAGACCGGGGGGCGGGTGTTCTTGTTTTTGTACACCGACGATTTCTGGCGCGACTTCAACGCCTACATGGCGCGTGGCGTCGTTTTTGTACGTGAACCCAAGGAAGAGGTCTATGGCACCGTGGCAGTGTTCCAAGACCTGTACGGCAACCTGTGGGACCTGCTGCAAGAGACGCCACCGACCGCAGGGGTTAGTACAGAAACAAAAACGGCACCCTAAGGTGCCGCTTGCATTGCGCTGAACGGAATCAAGCCTGTTTGGCTTTGCGACGGCGTGCAATGGCACCCATCAGACCCAAGCCAGCCAGCATCAGGGCATAGCTTTCGGGTTCGGGTACTGCCGACACCGCAGCGGAGCCAACGTTGAAGCCGTGCCAATACTCAGCTTGGTCAACAGCAATATTCATGCTGGTGAAGCTGCCTTGCAGTTGCAGAACGCCATTGAATTCTTTTCCGGTGAACGCATTACCTGCGACGGTATAGCCGGAGTAACCCCAGTAATTGCTGCCCGAGGACAGCACAGACACATTGCTGCCAAAGGTGTAGGTCACCGGCACGCCGCCCTGGCCAACACTAACCAAAGCGATGTAGGGGTTGACAATGGCTTGGCTGAATGTAAGCGTGAAAAATGACGGATTCGATACCTGCAACATGTCGGCAGGCTGATAACCGCCATAGGTGCCGGTCGGGGCAATGCCACCAGTGGCTGCGTTGTTGTAGTAGTAGCTGCCATTGTTCAAGCCCATAGGCGAGCTGCCTTCTAACGACACGCCGATCTCGTTGCTGCCAATGGTCAGCGTGCCCGTGTTTACGGTTGTCCAGTCGATCCAGCTTGGGCCAGCGCTGGCAACCGTGTGGATGAACGCAGCGGCCAGTGTGACAGCCAGTGATTTGATTTTCATAGAGTAACTCCTTTGTAGTTGGAAGAGTATTGAACAGACCGGTGTTCCAGCGCAATAGTCTGTTTGGACTAATCCAAGTGGTTCACGGAATCTCTTTAGGGCCAAAAGGCCCGAGCAACTTGAGCGCCAGGCTCATCAAGGCACTAAGTGGATGTAAGTGGCAAAAAATTGGCAACGTGCAGGGAAATTTCTGTCCAATGCCTTGATTTGAGCCCACCATATTGGGCCTATGTGCGCTGCCGCACATAGTAAAAACCCATCGCTATGTACGCTAGCCCCTTGTGTGCCACCCGGCATTCATGCTAGGTGCTCCAGTTAATTGATTGATGCAGGTTCGCTGAACCATTTTTATGTTCAGGTAGGTATGCGCTATTTTGAAAATGAAACATGCCTGACTCTGCTAACACACAGCCCCAACTCTACGTTGTGGGCAGCCCTGACGGCGCGGCCGATGCCCAGCACCAAGAGGTGTTGCTAAAAGCGGGAGCGTTGCAAAGCGCGATTTTCAACAGCGCCTATTTCTCCAGCATCGCGACCGACGCCACGGGCGTGATCCAGATTTTTAATGTGGGTGCCGAGCGCATGCTGGGCTATGCGGCGGCCGACGTGATGAACAAGATCACCCCGGCCGACATCTCTGATCCGCGAGAACTGATAGAACGCGCCAAGGCCCTGAGCGTGGAGTTGGACACGCCCATTACGCCGG
>JBKJJC010000079.1:0-6000 GCA_046598245.1 Rhodoferax sp. | reverse complement strand
TCTTGCCCACATGGCACTTATCACTTTACTTGACGCCCAGCTGGCATTTGGGCACGTCCCGCTTTTAGACCACGCTGACTTTTCTTTAGAGACGCAGGAGCGCGTGGGCCTGATTGGTCGCAACGGCGCTGGCAAATCCTCCATGCTCAAAATCCTGGGCGGCATGGACAAACCCGACGATGGCACCGTGCAGGTGCAAAGCGGCATCCGTACTGCTTACGTCGCGCAGGAGCCGATTCTGGATGCGGATGCTACGGTTTTTGTAGCTGTACGATCAGGTTTGGAGAGGGTTATCGGCCTGATTGAGGAATATTGCTTGGGCCACGGCGACCTGGACGCCATGCAAAGCGAAATCGAAACGCTGGACGGCTGGAACTGGGAGCAGCGGGTGAACGAAACCCTGCAGCGCCTGCACCTGAACCCGGACGCGATTGTCAGCACGCTGTCGGGTGGTACCAAAAAACGCGTGGCATTGGCCCAAGCCCTGGTGGCGCAGCCCGATGTACTGCTGTTGGACGAGCCGACCAACCACTTGGATCTGGACTCTATTGAATGGCTCGAAGGCCTGCTGGTCGACTTCAAAGGCTCCATCATCACCATCACCCACGACCGCTCCTTTTTGGACAACGTGGCAACCCGCATCGTTGAATTGGACCGTGGCAAGCTGCTGTCCTACCCCGGAAACTTTGCGGCGTATCTGGTGCAAAAAGAAGAGCAGTTGGCGCAAGAGGCGGTCATCAACGCCAAGGCCGACAAGCTGCTGGCGCTAGAGGAAGTGTGGATACGCAAGGGCGTGGAAGCCCGCCGCACCCGCGCCACCGCACGCATCGTGCGCCTGGACGACCTGCGCGCCAAACATGCAGCGCGGCGCGACGTGGTGGGCAGCGTGAACATGGACGTAAGCAGCGGCGACAAGAGCGGCAAGCTGGTGGCCGAACTGACGCATGTGAGCAAGACCTTTGGCGAAGGCGATTCGGCGCGCAAGATCGTGCACGATTTCAGCGCCACCATATTGCGTGGCGACAAGATTGGCCTGCTGGGCCCCAATGGCGCGGGCAAGACCACGCTGCTCAAGCTCATTTTGGGTGACTACAAAGCCGACCCTGCGCCCCCCAATTCACCCGCACCCGAACCCGGCCATAGCCCGTGGGGCACGGTGCGCCAAGGCGCCAACATCACCGTGGCCTACTTCGACCAGATGCGCAACGCGCTGGATTTGGACGCTACGCTGGAAGACTTCATCAGCCCGGGTAGTGAGTGGATCGAGATTGGCAACCAGAAGAAACACCGCAAGAGCTACTTGGGGGACTTTTTGTTCTCGCCTGCGCGTGCGACGTCGCCCGTGCGCTCCTTGAGCGGTGGCGAGCGCAACCGCCTACTGCTGGCCCGCCTGTTTGCCAGACCCGCCAACGTGCTGGTGCTAGACGAGCCGACTAACGACCTCGACATCGACACACTGGAACTGCTGGAAGATCTGCTGCAGACTTACGACGGCACGGTGTTTCTGGTCAGCCACGACCGGACCTTTTTGGACAACGTGGTCACCAGCACCATTGCTTACGAAGGTGATGCCAAATGGCGTGAATACGAAGGCGGTGTCAGCGACTGGTTGATCCAGACCAAACGCGCCAACGCCATCAACGCGGCTGCAGGAAAAGCAACCGCCAAGCCCTTCAATTACGAGCGTGAGCAGCTACAAAAACAGGAGCAAGCGTCGGCCCAGGTCAGCGCCCAGTCGCCCGCAGCACCACCGCCCACCAAGACCAAAAAGCTCAGCTTCAAGGAGCAACGCGAGCTGGACGGCCTGCCGGACCAAATTGCCGCTCTCGAAGCGGAGCAAAAGGAAATCACCGATGCCTTGGCCGATGGCAGCTTGTACGCAGTAGACAACGTGCGTGCCATGAAGCTGGCGACCCGCAATGCCCAGATCGACGATGAATTGATGGCCGCGCTGGAGCGTTGGGAAGTGTTGGGCAAGCCAGCCTGAACTGGCTTCATAACCAGGCCCCACATGCGCTTTGCGCGCGTGGGGCCTCTATTTCATGCACAGACGCAGCAGCGTCGCCACAAGCTGGTCCAGCTCAAAGGGCTTGCCCACGTGGTCGTTCATGCCCGCCTCCAGGCAGGAAGCCCGGTCCGACGCCATGGCATTGGCCGTCATTGCAATGATGGGCAGATCTTTCAGTCCCAACTCTTGGCGGATGGTGCGTGTGGCGGTGTAGCCGTCCATCACCGGCATCTGGATATCCATCAGCACCGCGTCAAAGGCCGGGTCCGCCTTGGCCACTGCCGCCACGCCCTGCTGTCCGTCGTCAACCAGCGTCACCTCAGCCCCTTCTTTGGTCAGCAGGCCCTTGGCCACCATCTGGTTGATCTTGTTGTCTTCCACCACCAGCAGGCGCAGGCCCTGCAAACGTTTGGACGAAGCCATCGCCGCTGGACCGGTCGTGCCGGTCGTATCAGGGGCGTCGACCGGTCGGGCCACCGCAAGGCGGAGCTGGAAGAAAAACGTACTGCCCTGACCTACCACGCTGTTGAGCATGAGTTCGCCACCCAGCAAATTCACCAGCTGGCTGGAGATGGCAAGGCCCAGACCCGTGCCACCAAAGCGCCGGGTGGTGGATGCCTCGGCCTGTGAGAAGCCGCTGAAGATGTGGGCCTGGTTTTCGGGCGCAATACCAATGCCGGTGTCGCACACAGCAAACTCCAGCAGCACAGCATCCGGCGCGTGCTCCACTAGGCGCACGCGCACCAGCACTTCGCCCTCCGTGGTGAACTTGACGGCATTGCCGCCCAGGTTAATCAGCACCTGTTGCAGTCGCATGTCGTCGCCGACCAAATTGCGTGTCACCGTGGGCTCTACCTCTAATCGCAAGGCAACCGGTTTGTCACGTAACGCGGGGGCCAGGATGACCAACAGATTGCCCAGTGTGGCATCCAGATTGAACGGCCGCGGGTCTAGTGTCATCTTGCCGGCTTCTATCTTGGAGAAATCCAGAATGTCATTGAGCAGGCTCAACAGAGATTTGGCGGCGCCTTCTGTTTTGGTAATAAAGTCGCATTGCGTGGCGTCCAGCGGGGTGTCTTGCACCAACTTCAGCAGGCCCAAAATGGCGTTCATGGGCGTGCGAATTTCATGGCTCATATTGGCCAGAAACTGACCCTTGGCGAGGCTGGCCTGTTCGGCAAGGGCCAGCGCTTCCATATAGCTGGTGACGTCGGTGAAGGTACGCACCAGGCCGCCCCCAGGCAGCGGTGCTGATCGGATCTCCAGGGTGCGCCCGGACATGGTGCGCCGTGTGTAGCGTGGCGGCGGGTCAATCGGTGTCGCCGTGCCCACTGCACGCAGGTAGGGGCGGGCCGACGCTTCAACCAATGCGTAGTCGTTGCCGAAGTCGCCGCGCGCCGCCTGGAACGCAATCAGCTCGGCCACTTCGGCACCATACAAGTGCTCGGGAATTTCGAGCAATTCCAGAACACGTCGACTTTGGAACACCACAGAACGGTCCGGTGCGACCATGGCAACGCCTTGGGATATGTGGTCTAACACCGCCTGCATCTGCGCGGTCTTTGCCGCCAGCACCACACGGACCAGCATCAGAGCCGCTACCAGGCACGCTGCCCAGAATCCCAACACGAGCACCGACGCCAAAGTCAACTCGGCACCGTCTGCCTGGCGGAACGCTTGGTACTGTAAAAGCAGGCCCAGACTCCCGGCAATCAACAACAGCAGGCTGATGCCATACAGTGCGAACACCCGATTGGTGGGTGACGAGGGCAAGAGAGCCTGCAGAACACGCATCGTGATTTCAGCGTGGGCCGCGTGGGTTTGTCATGCGCAGCAGCATGTTCACCAGATCGTCCAAATCGAAAGGCTTGCCCACATGGTCGTTCATGCCCGCCTCCAGGCAGGCAGCCCGGTCCGAGGCCATGGCATTGGCCGTCATCGCGATGATGGGCAGATCGGTCATTCCCAGCTCTTGGCGGATGGCGCGGGTGGCGGTGTAGCCGTCCATTACCGGCATCTGGATATCCATTAGCACGGCGTCAAAGGGGGACTCTGCGGCGGCCACGGCTTCTAGGCCCAATTGCCCATCGTCGGCCACTGTGACATCCGCGCCCTCGTGGGTCAGCAGTCCTTTGGCCACCATCTGGTTGACTTTGTTGTCTTCCACCACCAGCAGGCGCATACCCTGCAGGCGCTGAGGTTTGACCACCACTTGGGGGGCCTGCGGGTTCATACCCGACGCTGCAGCGCTGACGGCCGCTCTGGCATCGCTGACCGCATCAAACAGCATGGAGGCGGTGACGGGTTTGACCAGAAAACCATTAATCAGGGCCTGTTCGTCGGCGCTGCGTTCGGACAACATCTCGCGCCCATGTGCAGTGACCATGACCACGATTGTTGCAATGGCGCCGGAGGCTAGCTTGCGAATGCGCTGGCTGGCTTCCCAACCATCCATCACGGGCATCTGCCAGTCCATGAAGATCACGTCATAGGGCGGGTGGCCTTCGGCAGTCCGGGCCAATACCCGCTCAATTGCCTGTGCGCCGTTGGTCGCCACGTCGACCCGCCAGCCCAACGGCCGCAGCATGTGCCACATGACCTCACGGGTGACTTCGTTGTCATCTACCACCAGCGCAGCCAACACGCCCAGGGGTATCGTGGGCACTGTTTGCGCGGCTGCATCAGACGCAGGCATCTGCGCCAGCGCAAACCGGATCTGAAAGTGAAAGGTGCTGCCATGCCCCAATGCGCTGTCCACTGCAAGCGTGCCACCCAACAGGCCTACTAAGCGGCTGGAGATGGCCAGCCCCAGACCGGTGCCGCCAAAACGGCGCGTGGTGGAGGCCTCGGCCTGCGAGAAGCCACTGAAAATGTGGGCCTGGTTCTCAGGCGCGATGCCGATGCCGCTGTCTTTGACTGAGAACCCAATCAGCACATCGTCGGCGGTCTGCTCCAGCACCTGCAGCCGCAATACCACCTCACCTTTGTCGGTGAACTTGATGGCGTTGCCACCCAAGTTGATCAGCACCTGCTGCAAGCGCATGTCGTCACCCAGCAAGCACTTGGGCACGGCGGGGTCGATGTCAAATAACACTTCAATCGCCTTGGCACCCATATTGGCCGAGAGGATGACGGACAAGTCCCGCATCATCCGGTCCATACGGAAAGGCCGCGGGTCCAGCGTCATCTTGCCGGCCTCCACCTTGGAGAAGTCCAGTATGTCGTTGAGCAGGCCCAACAGTGACCGCGCTGCGCCTTCGATCTTGGCCGCGTAGTCCATCTGGCGCACCGAGAGGTCGGTGTTTTGCAGCAACTTGAGCATGCCCAAAATGGCGTTCATGGGGGTGCGGATTTCGTGGCTCATGTTGGCCACAAACTGGCTCTTGGAAATGCTGGCCTGTTCGGCCGCCTGCTTGGCCTGCACGAGGTCGGTGATGTCCACCCGGTAACCCACGGTATGGCCATCGGGCATGCGCCGCTCAGAAATTTTCAGGGTGCGCCCATTGTCCAGAGACTGCAAAAGGCTGGAGTACGGCAACCTGTGTATGGCCATGCGCTCTGTTACCCAGGCATCCACCCGACCGATGGCCTCCATATATTGGCCGCGTTCAGCGCCGGCCCGGATGATGGTCTCAAAGGTATTGCCCGGCACCATCAGGTTGGCACACAAGGGATACAAGTCCTTGTAACGCTGGTTGCACAGCACCAGGCGGTCGTCGGGGTCGAACAGGGCGAAGGCATCGTCCAGCGCGTCGATGGAGCCGCGCAGCAAGTCGCCCGCGCGCTGCGCCTCGAACTGCGCAATTTTTTGCTCGTGGATGTCCTGGGTGGAGCCTGCCATTCCGGTCGGACGACCCTCTGCATCAATATTCACCTTGGCCCGCGTGCGGAACCAGCGGTACCCCCGGTCCTTGGTGCGCAACTGCACCTCGATGTCAAACTGGCGCAGCCCCGCTACGGCATCTATGCCAGCCTGTGTGCTGCGCGCCAGC
>JBKJJC010000153.1:0-3951 GCA_046598245.1 Rhodoferax sp. | reverse complement strand
CGCCGCCGAGCGGGCCCTGAGCCGCCTGAAGGCGCGCAAGATCGCCACGCTGGAGTGCCCGGTGCTGTTTGAATCCCCGCTGGCTGCGGGGCTGGTAGGGGGCTTGGTGCAGGCTCTCAGCGGCGGTGCTATGTACCGCAAGAGCACGTTTTTGTTGAATACCTTGGACAAGATAGTGTTGCCCAAGCACATCGACATGCAGGAAGACCCCTTTGTGCTGCGTGGCAAAGGCAGTTCACCGTTCGATGACGAGGGCGTCAGCGTGCGACCCCGCCAAGTGATTGAAGGCGGGCGGGTTAAAGGATACTTTTTGAGCAGCTACACGGCACGCAAACTGGGCATGCAGACCACCGGCAATTCGGGCGGTTCGCATAATCTGACCTTCACCTCACGCCAGACGCGTGCCAGTGACGACCTGGACGCGATGTTGCAGAAGCTCGGCACGGGCTTGTTTGTTACTGAATTGATGGGGCAGGGTACCAACTACGTAACCGGCGACTATTCACGCGGGGCCAGTGGTTTTTGGGTCGAAAAGGGGCGAATTGCCTACCCTGTGCATGAGATCACGATTGCCGGGAACATGAAGACCATGCTCAAGGGCATAGAGGCGGTGGGGGCGGATGTTTACAACTACGGGGCCAAGACCGTGGGGTCAATTTTGATTAACCGCATGAAGGTGGCTGGTAGCTGATTAGCTTTCCGCGTACTCACAAGCGGGGCCTGGTCGGCCCCGTTTTACATTAGCCAGCCAGAGCCGTCTTAACAGCGGCAGAAACCGTCCCCATCTCGGCCTTACCCGCCAAGCGCGTTTTCACTACGCCCATAACCTTGCCCATATCGCCGGGGCCGGTAGCACCCAGCTCAGTCACGATGGCTTTGACCTCTGCAAGCACTTCTTCGGCCGACATGCGCTGCGGCAAGTAAGCTTGCAGCACTTTCATCTCGGAGGCTTCCTTATCGGCCAGATCCAGGCGCTCAGCTTTGACAAAGGCTTCGATGGAGTCTTTGCGTTGCTTGATTAACTTGTCCACGATGGCCACCACAGCCGCGTCGTCCAGCACGATGCGTTCATCCACCTCACGCTGCTTGCAGGCGGCGAGCAGCAGGCGGATGGTGCCCAGGCGCTCGCTATCTTTGGCGCGCATGGCGGTCTTCATGTCTTCGGTAATTTGTTCTTTGAGTGTCATGGCTATTTCCAATCAGTTGGGGACAGAGCTTGTTCGCTAAGCGTAACTACGGTCTGTCCTACAAAATTTCACACATATAAAAAAAAGCCCGCTGGAGCGTCCCCAAGCGAGCTTTTTTTGGGCCTTGGAAGGCTGTTCTGATTTAGAACATCTTCTTGGGCAATTGCATGCTGCGGATGCGCTTGTAGTTGCGCTTGACGGCGGCTGCCTTCTTGCGCTTGCGCTCTGCAGTGGGCTTCTCATAGAACTCGCGCGCGCGCAAGTCAGTCAGCAAACCCAATTTCTCTATAGTGCGCTTGAAGCGACGCAGAGCGACGTCAAACGGCTCGTTTTCTTTTACACGGATGGTTGTCATTACGTAATGTTGTCCAAAAAGTGCTGTCGCCAGTCACGGGGGGAGATCGAGCCCCACATGCCACGTTCAGCGGTTTTCCCGTCTTAACTAGTATTGGCCGACGGGAGACTGCCAGAATAGCCTCGGATTATAGCGTTTTTGCAAGACCCGGCCACTCAAATACGTACAGTGAATGTAGTGCCCTGCCCAGGCGTACTGGTGACGTGGATGGTTCCGCCATGCAATTCCACCGCATTTTTCACAATAGCGAGTCCCAAGCCAGTGCCCTGGATGTCTCCGACATTGCTGGCACGGTGAAACGATGCAAAAAGATGGGGGATTTCGTCGGGCGGTATCCCAATGCCGTGGTCGGCCACCTGGAACAGGGTGTGCCCCGCGTCCGACACCACCCTGAATTCCACCGCACCACCTTGGGGCGAGTATTTCAGCGCGTTGGACAGCAGGTTTCCAAAGATGTGGTGCAGCAATTTTTCGTCAAATGTCCCTGATTCGGTGGCCTGCGAGAAGTCGGTCGTGATGGCACTGCGGGCCAACGGGTGTTGGGTGCGGGTGTCCTCCACCAGGTTTTGGCAAATTTGCAGGAGATTGACCTTTTGGGGGCGGAACTCCAGCATGTGGGCCTCCACCTTGCCCAGCAGCAACACACGGTCCAACATGCGTTTCATGCGTTGCACGCCGTCCTCAATGGTCTTGAGGATTTCCAGTTTCTCGCCTTTGGGCAGGCGATCGTCATAGTATTTGAGCAACTCAGCAGACGACAGGATCGTCGACAGCGGGGTGCGGAACTCGTGGCTGGTCATGGCTACAAATCGTGAGCGCAGAGTGTTGAGTTCCTTTTGCTGGTCTAAGGCATCACGCGTGTCCTTTTCGGCCTGGCGCTGCTCGGTGATGTCCAAAAAGGTCCAGATAACCCCTGCATCGGGGTCGTTCTTGCGGACACACTGGCCCTCCATGTGCACCCAGAACAGTTCACCATTACGCCGCTTGAGCTGGCGCACACTAGAGCTGGTGCTGGTGGTTATGAGGGCCTCGCGTTGTTCACGTCCCAACTGTGCCCAAACATCCCGGTCGGCATGCAGCATGGCAGACGAAACGCCAATCAACTCTTCGCGGCTGTAGCCAACCATCTCTGCAAACTTGTCATTGACCCACTGGTTATGCCGGTTCACGGATAACACGATGCCGACCAGTGCATTGTGCAGAATGGCTTCGCGCTCTGAAGAGGCGCGTTGCAACTCGGCATGCGCCTGTTTGCGCTCTGTAATGTCAGAGAAATAGATCAGGGTGGCGGGCGCACCGCCCCAGGGAATCATGGTGACACCAATGTCCAGCCATCGCACTTCACCGTTTGCGAGCAAGGCCCTTGCTTCATACCGGCTGGGTACCTCTTTGCCGGCCAGCCGCAGTTTGCGCCGTTCCTCCATCCAGGGGCGGTCTTCCGGGTGGACGCGGAACAGGTACCCCTCAGCCATCATTTCTTCCCTGCTGGATTGCAGCAACTCGGTCGCACGGTTGTTGGCGAACACATACTGGTCATTTTGGATGACTAACAGCCCCTCGCCACACAGCTCGACAATAGCGCGCAGTCGGGCCAGTTCTAACTGCTCAAGATCCACGGTTGAATTCCAGTGTGTACATGCTGGCTGCCCCTCCTGTCTTCATCTTACCCATTTCGGGGCGCTGCAACACCGTTGATTGAACCGTGTTTGAGCGGTTGCAAGTGCTCTGTCGCTCAGTACAATCCGCCCAGACACCCACTGGGATCACCATGAACAACTCCTTGTTGAACCGTCGCAGCTTTGCCACAGTTTCCGCTCTATCGGCGGCGTCACTGGTGGCCCCTTCGCTTCTGGCCCAGACCCGACTGGAAAAGTCGAAAGTCGCGATCGCTGTGGGTGGTAAGGCGGCTTTTTATTACCTGCCGTTGACCGTTGCCGAGCAGTTGGGCTATTTCAAAGCCGAGGGGCTGGAAGTTGAGATCAGTGATTTTGCAGGCGGCTCGCGCGCTTTGCAGGCGGTGGTGGGTGGCTCTGCGGATGTGGTGTCAGGTGCCTATGAGCACACGATCAATTTGCAGTCCAAGGGACAAAATTTTCAGGCTTTTGTGTTGCAGGGGCGGGCGCCGCAGATATCGGTAGGTGTGTCACACAAGACCATGCCAGATTACAAAACGGTGGCGGACCTCAAAGGCAAGAAGATTGGCGTTTCGGCACCTGGCTCGTCGACCAATATGGTGGCCAACCTGATTCTGTCGCGTGCAGGTCTCAAACCGGGTGATGTGAGTTTTGTGGGTGTTGGTACGGCAGCCGGTGCGCTGGCAGCCTTTCGCTCCGGCCAGATTGATGCCATGAGCAATACCGACCCCGTGATGACCATGTTGGAGCAGAAGGGTGAAATCCGCATCATCGC
>JBKJJC010000078.1:0-29559 GCA_046598245.1 Rhodoferax sp. | reverse complement strand
GACGTGATGTCGTCCTTGGATGCCGATGCGTGCTGCGCGATCCGCAATGCACCCACCAAGTGACTACCCAGCCCGTCATGCAGGTCACGCATCAGCCTTTGCCGCTCCACAAGGGCTCCTTGTTCTACATCTAAAACCCGTTCACGTTCGAAAGCAGCTGTCAGTTCTGCGTCTCGGGCTGCGAGCTGATCGGCCAATGAGGCATTCATCGTGGACAAGGCGTTGGTTGTTCTGCGCATCCGCTCTGCAATGATCCACGCGAATCCTATGCCGAAGCCTGTCCAGGCATAGCGAACCCACGCAATATCCGTGTAGATGGATGTTGATGCCCATCTCACGGCGACATCGCGTAATGCACTGATCAACACAACCGCAATGACACCTGAAAGAATGACTTTTTCTAGGCTTGAATTGCGCGACAGGTTGGAAACAACCACCCAGGCCATGGTCACGACGTTGATCGCCAGCAGGCACATCCACAGCAAGACCACCGTGCGACCACCATGAAGGCCGGCCGCAACGACAGCAGGTATTGCGCCGATGAGCAAGAAATTGTTCAATTTGCGCACCCACCCCTTGTCCTGATCAACCACGATCAGCGCAAACTTGCATTGCAACGGCACACTCAGCACAAAGGCGGCCTGAATGACATGGCCCCAGAGGGGCCATGCAAGCGGTGGAGGTGACAGTAAATGCCGCGCCGCCAGAAAGGCCCACAAAAATTCAGCGAGCGCATAGTAAAGGTAGGAGATGTCCCGTTGGCGAACCCACCACAGTAGGCCCAGCATGCCGAGCATGGTCCCAACCACAACCAGTATCAAGCGCAAGTCAATTTGTTCAAACTCGTCTCGCGCAAATAGTTTATGTACCTCTTCGGGGGTACCAACGGTGATCGTGGAAAGCCCACCAAAGCGGCCGCCTTTCACGGCGATGGTGATTTCCAAGGTAGTCTGTGGGGTCAGCCACTCCGCTGGAATACTGAAATAGCGTGGTTGGGTGGCGGCATCGTCGTAGGGCCCCGGAGGGTTGGACCCAAAACGCGCGAGTTCATGTTTGTTGACGTTGATGACAAACGTGTTTCCCAAGCGTGGCAGGTAGATGGCCAGGGGTTTCGCCGTGTTGGCCACCGGTATCTGCACCACAAAGCTGGCTTGTCCGTCCAACGGCCCGATGCTTCGGTCCCAATTGAAGGGTAGGTGAATCTGCTCTGACTTTCGCGTCGTGTCACCGAGTGAAATGGTGGCGTCGGCCCTGTCGAGAACAGCCGTATCCGCCGCTGCAGGTGTGGAGAAACTTGCAAGCGCCATAGCCAAAAACAAGGCTGCGCATTGCATCCATCGGGTCGTAATGAAGAGCATTGCCTTGACTGTAGCAGTGCCATAGCGAGAGACCCCGCACGCTTGCTGTGGCAGCGCTTCGTTATGACAGCCCCGGCGTCAAAATGCCCATTTTCTGGGCCTCAAAAACCGCCTCACAGCGGTTGTGCACGGACAGTTTGATGTAGATGTGCTTGGTGTGCGATTGCACCGTGTGGATGGTTACGCCCAACAACGCGGCGATCTCGCTGTAGGTGTAGCCGCGGGCCATCAATTCCAATGCTTCAATTTCGCGTCCACTCAAACTAGGTCTGTCGGCCATGGGCGTCGGACTAGCAGGCCTAACAGGGTCCATGCCGCGCCGCACGCGCGACAACAGCTTTCTGGCAACCAAGGAGCTCATGGGCGATCCGCCCTGGCGCAAATCGGCAATGAACCGGCCCACATCCAGGCAATCGGCGTCCTTGAGGATGTAACCCGCCGCACCCGCGTCGATGGACGCGATCACGTTTCTCTCGTCCCCAAACATGGTGATCACCATGATGTCGCACTGTGGGTGCAGGGCTCTACACGCTGCAATGACTTGAATGCCAGAGCCATCGGGCAGACCCAAATCCGTCAGCAGAATATCCAAGGTGTTGTGCCGCAGCCATTCCAGGGCTGGGGCAACAAGGTCGAATGATGCGACAACGGCCATGCCATCCTGCTCGGCAATGCGTTCGCAGATCGCTTCGCGGGTCAGGGCATCGTCTTCAACAACAACGATGGAAATAGTTTCTTGCATCAATGTGGCTTGGTGTAGCGGCGCGAATCACCCTCTTTTAACGCAGGCGCGCGTTATGCACAATCAGCAACTGGGCGCAGTAATACGTCGCCAGTATCCACAGCGGTGACAGCGCCACCGGCGTCACAAACTTGTTGATGGCAATCAACGAGTCGCTGACCATGAAGATGCAAGCGCCCAGCGCCACCCACCGTGCCGCGACGTCACCTTGCACGGTGGCGCGGCCGATAGCCTGGGCCGCCATCAGGGCGATGACGCTGACATAGGCGGCTACTGCGATCTTCAACACCGGGTCGCCCAGCCCGCCCCAGACGATGGCGTACATGCCAGCGCCCACGGCCAGCACGGCGACCAAAGCTTTTTTGCTGGGAAACCAATCCTGTCCCTGGCAAAACAGCGCGATATAGAACACGTGTGCCACCAGGAACGCAGCCAGGCCGGGGATGAAGTAGTTGCCGGGCAACATCAAAAACACATCGCCAGCCAGTGAAAACACCAGTGCGGCAATTAGTAATGCATTAAATCGGCCTGTAGCCCCCGTGGAATATGCGGTACTAGCTATAAAAATTATAGCAATAGCCATGGTCAAGGGTTTGAAGACCATGTGGCCCTCCATCAGCCCCAAGGCGCTCAGCGTGGCCAGCACACCGCTTTCCACCGCCAGCACTTCCAGCGTGCCCAGTGCCCCATGCATGAAGCGTCCGGTCGCCCACAGCCCCGCCGCAATGGCGGCGCACCAAATGGCGCTGTCGGTGAATGACAGGGTGTCTACGTGCCACAACAAGGCCAACACCGCAGCCATGGCCAGCAGAAACTGCGCGCCTGCAAACCACTGCTGCGCTGTAGTCAGCGGCGGGTTGTAGGTGGTGACCGACGCCAGCGTGAACGCAGGCTTGGGGTTGGTGCGCGCCATCTCGGCACTCTGCCAGCCGGGCGGCTTGAACCAAAGTTTGACCTTGTCACCCCAGTTGGTGGTGCGCCAGGAGTCCTTGGCCAGGGATGCGTACGTATCCACATTGGCCCACAAAGGGTCCCAGCTATTGAGCGGGCCGCGGGTGCCGTAGACGCAAGGCTCGGCCTCTTCGCGAAACGTGCCAAACATGCGGTCCCACACGATCAGAATGCCGCCGTAGTTTTTGTCGATGTACGGGTCGTTCACGGCGTGGTGCACGCGGTGGTTGCTGGGTGAGCAGAACACCCGGTCAAACCAGCCCAGCTTGCCCACCTGCTCGGTGTGTACCCAGAACTGGTAGAGCAGGTCTATCAGCGCCACGGTGCCAAATATGATGGGCGGCACACCGGCCAGTGCCATAGGCAGGTAAAAGATCCAACCAAACAGGAAACCAGTGGATGTCTGGCGCAGGGCGGTGGATAGGTTGTAGTGTTGGCTCTGGTGGTGCACCACGTGCGCCGCCCAAAATAGCGCCACCTCATGGCCCGCACGGTGTAGCCAGTAGTAGCAGAAATCGTAAAACACCAGGGCCAGCAGCACGCCATACCAGGTGGTCCAGAAGGCCAAGTCGGGGTACAGCGCAATGGCGTTGAACACCAGCACATAGATGCCGATGCTGAACAGCTTGCTCAGCACACCTGTGAGCTGGCTCAGCATTCCCAGGCTGATGCTGTTGATGGCGTCGTTCAACCGGTAGGGCGTTTGCCCTGTGGTGCGGCTGGTGCGCCTGCGGCTCCACAGCAGTTCCAGCGCGATCAATAATAAAAATACGGGGGTGGCGAAAACGATGACTTTGCTCATGCCATTATTTTCGCCGAGCAAATGCTCTGTTAAATGCGGGGCAACCCTAGGTGAAAGCGCTTTGCATTACAGCTCCGATGCGTCGGGGGTGCTGTGCGGCTTGTTGACCAAGCGCACCGTGCACCGCATGTTGGCTTCGTACAGATAGGCAATCAAGTCTGTGCCTTGCGGCACCCAGACCGCCGAACGCTGGTCATAGGGCTCACCAGGACCCGCGTCGGAAGCCTTAAACGGCCCCAGCTTAGTGTTCAAATCCGCAACCACGTCTTCATAAACGGCACGAGCAAGGCAGGGTGCCCCCGTTGCGGACCACACGTGCTCTATCCGCTGCAAGACTCCATCTTTGGCATACAAGACTGTTTCGAACGAATGCCCCGCCACCTGCATTCCTGTGAGCCGCCATTGGCTGCGCAGTCCTCGCGCGGCAATGCGCGGTGTATTGACCTTCCGTAAATCGGGAAAGACGCTCTTTAGCTGCGTCTCGTCCATTGAAAAAACCGAAGCGTCCACCCACGGCTGTGCGAATGCGCTGGTGGTTGTCAACAGCAGTATGGGGATAAGTAGGGAACGAAAATACAAACGGTGTCCTCGGTAGATATTGCGCATCGTGGCTGCGTGTCGTCTTTCAAGAAGAGAGGCGCGAAACAGTTCTCTTCTTAGAGTCAGAATTTTTTCGGGGTTTGTGACCCGCAGGCGAGCAGACCAGCACGGGAACTGTTGCAACGGTCAGCAGGCGTGGGACGATGCTTCCGGTAATCATCCGCATCACCGCGTTCCTGCGCTCGGTGGCGACCACAATCATTTGGCAATGGCGACTTTCAGCCGCATGGGCAACACATTTTGCCGCATCGGAGTCCAGGCCGGTTGCGCGCAAACTATGCACACCTTCGCGCTCCGCAAGTTCTGAGGCGGACGTCAATTTCTGCTTTGCAAAGCTTGCCGCTTGGCGTTGAAAGTCATCCTCTGAAATGTTTGTCGACGCCATCCGTTCTTCGCCACCCAGAACAATCTCATAGGGTGGCAGCACATAGAAGAACAGAATGTCGGCATCGATCGCTTTGGCCAAGTCGATACCGGTTTCCGTCGCTAGCGCAGATGCGGGATCGTCGTCCACCACGATCAGAATTCTCTTAGACATCTCGCTTCCATTCCTTAAGATATATCGCCCTAAAGGGTTTTTGTTCGGTTTGCTGAACCCGGTTTGGACGGCGCGTCAATTTGGCCTATCCAGGCCATGTCTGCAGGCAGTACCTCAGTCATGCCCATCCGGGTCGGCACAAACCAGTCTTCGACGGGTTGAACGGAGCGCATGGAAATGCCGGCGTCCTTGAGGAGATTCAGAATTACGCGAAGGCGGCGCAAGCGTCCCGCGCGCGGGGTATCCAACGCGCCGCCAATAACGAGCTTTTTCGCTTTAGGTTGTGCGCGCCACCCCGCCAGCCATCGTTTCAATATGGCCAACTCGTTGGCTGACGGTACACACTGATTGGCTTCAAAAAGAAGGATGGTGTTTGGATTGAATTCCGTCGCTCTGTAGGTAGACATGGTTCAGGCTCCTCGACTATTGGAGTCCCTAGAGACTCTTTTTTTCTGCATCAACCGACGGCACACGCTTGAGCTGCAATTCGGCCAGTGAGGAATACAGTGGTGCACTCACCAGGCGCGAAACCGCGCTGGAAAGCAGTGCGCAAGCCATCAAGCTCAGCACTAAACCATGGCCGTCTACCATCTCCATGACGATCACAAAAGCGGTCATCGGTGCCTGCGTAACCGCTGCAAGAAAACCTGCCATTCCTAACGCAATCAGGGTCGCGCTTTGCGCATGCCCGGTCCAGGCCGCGACATCGTTGCCGAGTGCGCCGCCAATCGCCAAAGACGGTGCAAATATCCCACCGGGTACACCGGACCAAGTTGAAATCCAGGTCGCGACAAACTTTAGCAATACGTATAACTGCGACGTCTCCTCCGTGCCTTCCAGCATGGAGCGTGTGTGTGTGTAGCCGCTGCCAAAGGTCCCGCCACTAGTGGCAAGACCAATGACGGCGACAACCAACCCGCAGGCGGCGGCGAAGTAAATGGGAGATTGTTTGCGCATTCGACTAAACCAATCACCCGACTCACCCGACAGAGACACAATCAGAAGCCGCGAGAAAAGCCCCCCGACCAAACCGCATGCCAACGCAACCAGAAGACCAGGCATAAGCAGGCTGAAGCCAATTTTTTCGGATGGTATGACTCCAAAGTACGTGGAATTTCCGAAGGCGGAAACCGCCATCAAGCCGCCCAGCACAATGGCCGCCATGACCAGGCCATTGCTCCGCTGGCCGGGCTTGCGCGTTAACTCTTCTATGGCGAAAAGAATGCCGCCAAGTGGAGTGTTAAAGGCCGCAGCAATCCCGGCAGCGCCGCCTGCCATCAAGAGACCGTGGTCCGATACCACGTCTTTTTTGGGTAGCCAGCGGCGCGCACTGTGCATGACTCCCGCTGCAATCTGGACCGACGGGCCTTCTCGTCCTAAGGAGAGCCCTGCGAACAAGCCCCATGTCGTGAGGAATAGTTTCGCTACGGTCAATCGCAAGGATACGAATAGGGACACCGACGGTTTACTAGTCGATAGTGCCGCCATCACCTGCGGAATGCCCGAACCCGCTGCACCGGGTGCGTACCGCCGGGTGCACCAGACGATTGCTGCAGTACAAACGGGGGTCAATAGGAGTGGTGCCCACCAGGCGGCTGCGTGTATTGCGTGAAATGTCGCCAAGGCGCGTTCACTCAATAGGGTAAACACCACGACGGTGAGCCCAGCCAGACACGCAAATGCAAGCACTACAACACGTGTAGTCCAAAGCCGCCAGTCATACAACTCGGTTTGAAGCGAAGTTATAACGTCGGGGTGTCTAGGCATATCAAAATCGTATCTGAGTATCACATTTGTGCAAATGTATGATACGCCAGTTTAGACTTCCGCAGTTCGAATATTTGACACGTTTTAGCCGTTGGGCGAGACAACCGAATGCCAGAGGCTCGGCATAATGCGATCTACCTATCACCTCAAATGTGGCCCCAGATGAAAAGAAATGCTACCGGCCCAGCGTCCAAAATTGCGCCAAAGGCAAACCTAGCCGAAGCGACTGTAGATTCCGCGGCAACTGATTCGGCAGCCCAAGTGCTGCGCCATTTTCGATCCGTTTTTAACGCGGTTAGAACCCATTTCCAGCAGGTAGAAAAGCGCGCCGGTATCGGTGGTGCGCAGGTTTGGGCCTTGAGCACGATTAGGGATCATCCAGGCATTGGGATGAATGATCTGGCGATGGCTTTGGACATCCATCAAACGACCGCCAGCAACCTTGTAAAGGCCCTTCTCAAGCTTGAGTTGCTCAAGACAGAAAAGAAGGGGACAGACAAGCGCGCGATTCAGATGTACATATTGCCTGCTGGACGGGTCTTGCTAAAGAAAGTACCGGGCCCATTTTCAGGTGTTTTGCCCAAGGCGCTGTCTGAGTTGGACCAAAAGACGCTGTTGCAATTGGAGCGAAATTTGGGCCAACTGCTGGCGCTGCTTGATACCGACGAACGCGCCGCGAAAACTCCTTTGGCGCAGCTCTAGCCCGGTCGGGTTTCATCGCGGTGGACCTATGGCGATTTTTTTGACTTGGTCGTCAATCTCGCCCAACATGGCAGCCAGTGAATTCACGTTATCCCGCATCTCCTGCCGTGCTGTGTCTTGGGATTGTTTGAGGCGATCAGATAATTGTTCGAACTGCGCAAGCATGGCCGTGCGCAGTTCGATGAAACGCGAAGCCTCTGCCTGGTCTGCCAGAGTCCGTTGCAACTGAAGTTCCTTGGCCTGGTGACGCGCCTCCAGCAGAATCTTGCTCTGCCAGATCGCCATATACACGATGAAGATCAACGAAATCGAAACCGTTATTACCAGCATGGCCAGTCCCAAAGGTGCATCGAAGTGGAGCAAGCCCAGACTCAGCTCCGTAGGCGCAATAAAGACGGACCAGTTGAATACAACAAAGGCAGCCAAAAGCGCCATCAACACTAAAACAATCAGTAAACGCAGACGCATGATGCTCTCCTTATGGTATTTCGGCTGGTTCGGTATTGAGACAGCTGTCTGTTGCAACGATCCGATTTCTGCCCTGCGTCTTTGCCAGGTAGAGGGCTTTGTCCGCGTTAGAAATGGCCGTCAGCGGTGATTCATCGGGTGCAAGCAATGCAATGCCGACAGAGACACATTGTGTGACCGAGACATTGCCCTTGGAAATTGGCGCAGCACAAACACGTGCTCGCAATCGCTCAAGCACAATGAGTGCCTGTTCTATAGCGGTATCCGGCAATAAAACCACAAACTCCTCTCCTCCGTACCGATACAACAGGTCACTCGGGCGTAGGCTCTCCATGAATCGCTCCGCCAGCTTGCTCAGCACCAAATCCCCAAAAGAGTGTCCGTGTGCGTCGTTAATGCCCTTGAATTTGTCTGCATCGATCATTGCGACGCTAAGGGCCTTACCGCTCCTGCGGGCCTTGGCGGCCTCGCGATTCAAGTCACGGTCAAGAGCGGCTCGGTTGAAGAGGCCTGTCAACGCGTCTACGTCGGTGAGCGAATTGGTGATGACCGAATCCAATAGAAGGGCACAGCGGTCAAACTCATGCAAGGCCTGGATCAAGGCGCTGAACTGACTAGGATTGATAGGCGCAAGCGCATTTTCTAGCGCTATATTTGCGCAATCCATGACAACCCTCAGTGCGTCAACCACATCCACATAACTTGCATGTTGCGCGATCTCTTGGGGTGGAGGATCGATCAGCCACCTAAACAAATCAAACTCTGCCGCCACTTCCGCTGCCGAGTTTTCTGATTGCAAGGTCTGCGGAAACTGGAGCTGATAAAACAGATTGAGCCTGCCCTTGCGGTGCATCAAGAGCGCACGGTGCAATTGACCATGAAAGCGGCGCAAGTCTTCGCTGCCGATTTGGGCGGAAATCAAATCCGTCATCTAGAGAGCTCCATCTGGGCGAATTTCGTACATCCGAATAAAGTAAGCAAGCCAGCTGTTTAGGTGAGCAACTCGCACAGTACTGCTGAGTACTTTGGCAGACTCCAAGACAGATCCACCGGGTTTGGATTGCTCACCTGTATGTTGGCCCATGCTTTGCGCATCAATTCATAGTCCTGTTTGTCGGCCATCAATGCCTCCAAGTAATCAAGGTGTTCAGCGTCCACTGCATAAATAGGTTGCTGTTGGGCGGCGTCCATCACTTGTTCAAACCAAACGCGTGCCGGCATCCACTCGCCTACAAAGGGATTGAACAGGACGGCGCCCATGCCGTCTCGGCAAGCAAGGAATCGGCTGACGCGCTCGGCGGTCGTGGGTTTGGGTTTGTCAGAGATGCCCAGCTGGCCGTTAAGCGCCATCGAGGCGCACGCTCGGGAGAACGCGGCCATTGCCACCGCTTTTTTTACAGAAAGCGGTGTATCGAACACGCGGATCTCAACGGTTCCAAACTCGGGCTTTGGGCGCACATCCCAATAAATGTCTTTTAACGTACTCGCCAGTTCAGTTGCAAATAGTTCTTGGGTGATTTCTTCAAAATGGGCCCAGTCTCGCAAATCAGGCATAGGGCCGCCATGTGGGTACATCAATGTCTCCAAGGGGCGAGCTGCGGCAAAGCCGGTGTCTACGCGTTGCAAGAAGGGTGATGCCGCGGACATGGCGATAAAAAGCGGGCACAGGCATTGCAACACATTGCCGACTCTTATGGCGTCATCTCCGCTCGGCATGCCGATATGAACATGCATGCCGTATGTAGAGAAACGTTTGGGCAGAAACCCAAACTTTTTCTCCAACTCCTTGGCGCGGTCGGTGGGTGCCATGACCCGTTCATTCCAGAACTGGGTCATCTGAGTTCCACCACCACGAATGTCCAATCCCTCTTTCTTTGCCAATTGTCGGATATCGGTCGTCAGCGCCTGTACCTCACTTGCCATGGCGTCCGCAGTCGTGTGGATGGACGAATTGATCTCCATAGTCGAGAGTGTTGCCTCCAGTGCAAACCGCGCGAGGTCCTCTCGGTTGGACAGCTCCTTCCATATCTCCAGGCTGGAAGGCGAAAGCAGACCAGTTGTCTCATTGACGATCTGGAATTCCAGTTCAAGCCCAAAAGTCAGTGCAGCCGATTTAGTGAATTCCATATTGTTCTCCTCTTTTTGATTGCGTCTTACACGCACATGCCATTGACATAATCGTTGGCTTGCGCGGATGGCGCATTGTCAGTACGTCGCCCCCGCGCTGCTCGCAGAAAGCTGTCCAGTATGGGGCGGTCATTGAAATTTGCCTTCGATGTTGGTGATCCGAATTCCGGGTGCCACTGCACACCCGCGACAAAGCTGCCATGTTGCCTACGAATGGCCTCGACCCTCCCATCGACGGGACAGATAGCTTCGGTGTCGAAGCCACGGGCCAAGGTCTTGATGCCCTGGTGGTGGATGCTGTTAACCGTAAATGTTGCTTGTTCTGGATACAGGCCGTGCAGCCACCCACCAGGTGTAATCGCCAAGTCATGAACGTTGTGTTCGTAGACCCCTTCGTTGATGTGAAGTGCGGAATTCGGACATTGCGTAGCGAGATCTTGCCAAAGTGTGCCGCCAAAGGCGACATTCAGCACCTGCAACCCTCTGCAGATCCCAAACACAGGCTTGCCAGCGTCAACGAAAGCATGGATCAATTCCATTTCATAGCGGTCGCGGATGGCATCGCCATGCCACTGTGGTTGCAGTGGTGTTTCGCCATAGGATTCTGGGGCAACGTCATTTCCGCCTTGTAGAACCAAACCATCCAGTGCTTCCACATAGTTCATCAGGTTGAGGTCCTCTCTGTGAACCAGACTTTGAGCCTCGAAGGCCGGAATCATGACCGGAAGGGCTCCCCCCCGCATCAGCCAGAGTGCTACGGATTGCTCCAAATAATGCAGCGTTTTGGTCCAGACCCCGCCCAGGTCCAGAACCGGACCGTTTGGGTAGTAGATGCGCGCGGACACACCAATCAACATCGTCGGCTTTTGAAATGGCATTTTGCATGTCCCTTGTCTTTTTTGGAGAGGCGTTTGGTAGCTAAGCAAAAAGAATTGCAGGTAGCTGACAAGCGGTTTATGGGTCTCTCTGGTTGCCTTAGAGATAATAGCAATCGTACTACATTTGTGCAAATGCAGTTTGTAAACACCGCTGAGGCATAGTTTTCTGAGATCACGCCACTCCCATATCCGAGGCACCAAAATTCTTGCGCCGTCGATGTATCTTTTCCTTGACCCGAGCCGCTTGCTTGACCATACTTCTGGTACGGATTTGCGAATCGAAAAATGACAAATTCCATGAATACTAGAGGTGTGAGCGCGATATTGTGTGTCGTTTTGGCATTGGGTGGCTGTGCTGCAACCCAGCCGATCAGCGCACCGTCTGTCAGCGTTTGGCAGGACGCGGCCTTTAACTATGACCGCTCGCTGGTGACTGAAACGCGCGAAACCCTGTTTGCGCTCGATCCCGCAGTGATGCAAAGCCTGAGTTTGGATGGACCTGCGGGAAGAGCTTCCGAGCGCCGCCTGAACAAGCTCGTTGCACGCCTATACGGGAGCGACGGGATTCGACTGTCCTATGCTACTGGGAACACCACCGGAGCGTCTGAGACCTGGCACAACAAGCGTGGCGACTGTTTGTCGTTAACCATTTTGGCCTACGCTTCAGCGCGCTTCTTGGGTATTGATGCCCAGATGCAAGAAGTCCAGGTTCCGGTCGCCGTGGACAGGCGCGATGGCGTCGATTTCATCAGCGGTCACGTCAATGTGCTGGTTCGCAACGAATCGGAGGTGTTTCTGAATAGCCGGATTTTTGGAGTTGGGAGTTTCATCATCGATTTCGAGCCCCAGGTAGGCTCCCGGCGCGCCGGGCAGCCGCTGTCCGAGCCCGAAATCGTGGCACGCTTTTATAACAACCGGGGGACGGAGTATTTGGTACAGAAAGACGACGCCCGTGCATACGCCTACTACCGGGCTGCGATTAATATGGCACCGGAATTTGCACCGGCATATGGGAACTTGGCGCAGTTGTATGTCAGGCGCGGCATGTTGGACGGGGCTGAGCAGTTGCTGCGCCATGCCATTGCGCTGGGCGGTCCATCGTATTCGCCGCTGCGCACCATGCACAATCTTTTGTTGGCACAGGGGCGAAATGCCGAAGTACAACACTATGCCGAATTGCTGGCCAAACGCCAGGACCAAGACCCGTATTACTGGATGGGACTGGGCATGGCCGCTCTGAGCGAGGGGCGTGACAGAGCTGCCATCCATGCGCTGGAGCGGGCCGAAGCCCTCACCTCGGGTTTTGAAGAACTGCATTTCTACCTTGGCGTAGCCTATATCCGCAATGGACAACGCGCTGCCGCCGACAAGCAGTTGGCAGCCATCAGAGTCATCAATAACACGGCTCCCACCGTTGCATTGCTCAGCAAGAAGTTGCAAAACCTGGGGCCACAAACCCTGGTCTATTGACTGCCAACGGGTCAACTATCGCCTGTGCAGAGTAAGGCCGCGTGGTGGCGCAGGTGGTCTTCGATGAAGGTCGCGATGAAGTAGTAGCCGTGGTCGTAGCCCGGATGGCGGCGCAGTGTCAGCGGTTGCCCCGCTGTGGCGCAGGCTTCCTCGAACAGGTGCGGGTGCAACTGGGTAGCCAGAAATTTGTCGCCCAGACCCTGGTCAATCAAGATGCCCTGTGGGAACAGCGCGCTGCTGCGTTGGCCCATCAGCGCCGATGCGTCGTGCTGTCGCCAACCATCGGGTGCATCACCTAGGTAGCCGCTGAATGCCTTGTGGCCCCACGGGCATTGGCTGGGCGCACAAATGGGTGCAAAGGCCGACAGTGATTGAAATCGGCCGGGGTTACGCAGTGCCAGCGTCATCGCGCCGTGGCCGCCCATGGAGTGACCGGTGATACCCAGGCGCTGGACGTCAACGGGTAGCGCATCGCCAATCAGAGGCAATAAGTCCTGCAGCAGGTAACTTTCCATGCGGTAGTGGGTTGACCAGGGTGGCTGCGTGGCGTCCAGATAAAAACCAGCACCCACGCCAAAGTCCCAACTGTCTGCCTCGCCGGTGATACCTGCGCCGCGCGGGCTGGTGTCGGGCGCAATCAGTGCGAGGCCCAACTCGGCGGCCAAGCGCTGTGCGCCAGCCTTGACCATGAAGGTCTCTTCGTTGCAGGTCAGTCCAGCCAAGTACACAAGGGCCGGAACCGGTTGGCTGCTGGCCTGTGGCGGCAGGTAGACCGAGAACCGCATCGGCAAGCCGATGGCTGCAGAGGGGTGCTGGTAAAAGCGTTGCTCACCACCGTAGCAGGCATGTGTGCTTAATAGTTCCAGCGTTGCCGTTGTCATTTTGCTATATAAATAATAGCGAAATTGTTATATTCTACGGGGGCTACAGCCTGATTTGTCAAAACAACACCACGCCACGGATGGATTCGCCGCTCTTCATCAGATCGAAGCCCTTGTTGATGTCTTCCAGCGGCATGGTGTGGGTGATCAGGCTGTCGATGTTGATCTTGCCGTCCATGTACCAGTCCACAATTTTCGGCACATCGGTGCGGCCGCGTGCGCCGCCAAAAGCCGAGCCTTCCCACTTGCGGCCGGTCACCAGTTGGAAGGGTCGCGTGCTGATCTCTGCACCCGCTTCAGCCACACCGATGATGATGCTGCGCCCCCAGCCCTTGTGGGTGCACTCCAGCGCCTGGCGCATGACATGGGTGTTGCCAATGCATTCAAAGCTGTAGTCTGCACCGCCATCGGTCAGTTGAACAATCGCGTCGACGACATTGCCACCCGCGGCTTCGATGTCTTTGGGGTTCAAAAAATGCGTCATGCCAAACTGGCGAGCCATGGCCTCGCGTGCCGGGTTTATGTCCACACCGATGATCTTGTCTGCACCCACCATCTTCAGGCCCTGGATCACGTTGAGCCCAATGCCACCCAGGCCAAACACCACGGCGTTGGCACCGGCCTCCACTTTGGCCGTGAAGATCACCGCGCCAATGCCGGTGGTCACGCCGCAGCCGATGTAACAAACCTTGTCGAACGGCGCATCGCTGCGGATCTTGGCCAGCGCAATCTCGGGCACCACCGTGTGGTTGCTGAAGGTGCTGGTGCCCATGTAGTGGAAGATCGGGTCGCCATTCAGGCTGAAGCGGCTGGTGGCATCGGGCATCAGGCCCTTGCCCTGTGTACCGCGGATCAGTTGGCACAAATTGGTTTTGCGCGAGAGGCAAAACTTGCAGGTGCGGCATTCAGGTGTGTACAGCGGAATTACGTGGTCACCCTTCTTGAGCGTGGTCACGCCCGGGCCCACATCCACCACAATGCCTGCGCCTTCGTGGCCCAGGATGGCGGGGAAGATGCCCTCGGGGTCTGCACCCGAAAGCGTGTAGTAGTCGGTGTGGCAGATGCCCGAGGCCTTGATCTCCACCAAAACTTCGCCAAACTTGGGGCCTTGCAGATCCACGGTTTCAATGGTCAGGGGCTGGCCCGATTTCCAGGCTACGGCGGCTTTGGTTTGCATGGGGTCAATCCTTGTTTAGCTAGAGGTTTCGTCCAGTATGGCGTCGTCCAGGTGGCGGGTGTCGGACCAGCCGACCAGGGTCAGGCCATCGGGCGTCCACAGCAGGCGGTTGATGGCTGCATTGCCCAGATCCCATGTACGGGGCGCTGCAATGTCTTGCCGCGTCGCCAGGCGGTACAAGGTGTCCATGACGCCACCATGCGCCGCCAGCAGAATTTGTTCGCCGATATGTTGGGCCGCAATGGTGTTAACGGCATGGGCAATGCGGTCGCGCATCTGGGTCAGTGACTCGCCGCGATGCGGTGCATAGTGCGGGTCGCGCTGGCGCCAGCGCTTCGATTCTTCGGGCCAGTCGGCGGCGACCTGTGCGTAGGTCAGGCCTTCAAAAACGCCGAAGCTTCGTTCGCGCAAACCGGTGTTCAGCCGCAACTGACGAGCGCCCAGGCGTGTGCACCTGTCGGCAATGGCCTGTGCCGTGGCGCTGGCGCGCGACAGGTCGCTGCTGTAGATGGCGGCTATGTCTTCGTCTGCCAAGGCATCAGCGGCACGTTGAGCCTGCCATTGGCCGCGTTCGTTCAGTCCAATGTCGATATGGCCTTGTAATCGGGTGTCTACGTTCCACGCAGTCTCGCCGTGGCGAATGGCAATGATGCGGGTCGCGCCTGTCATCGCTGCGGCGTTCACGCCACCAGAACCGACAGGCCCGGCAGACCCGACAGCTTGGGTGCTACCGGTTCTTCCTGGTCAAAGGCGGTGTCGCCATCGGCGTCGGGTAGCCCGTTGGCCTTGATGGCCTTGAAGTCGTGTTTGGTGTGGTCCATCAGGTGCGAGGGCACCACGTTTTGCAGTGCGGTGAACATGGTCTCGGCGCGGCCAGGGTATTGTTTTTCCCAGTCGCGCAGCATGTTGCCGATCTGCACGCGCTGCAGATTGGTTTGGCTGCCGCACAGCGTGCAGGGGATGATGGGGAACTGGCGGTGCGCGGCCCAGCGGATCAGGTCTTTCTCAGCCACATAGGCCAGCGGGCGGATGACGATGAATTCGCCGTTGTCGCTGTTGAGCTTGGGGGGCATGCCCTTGAGCTTGCCGCCGAAGAACATGTTCAAGAAGAAGGTCTGCAACATGTCGTCGCGGTGGTGGCCCAGTGCCAGCTTGTTGCACTTAAGTTTGCGCGCCACGTTGTACAAAATGCCCCGGCGCAGTCGGCTGCACAGGCTGCACATGGTCTTGCCTTCGGGGATGTTGCGCTTGACGATGGAATACGTATCTTGCGTCTCGATGTGGTACTCCACGCCCAGCGCCTTCAGGTACTCGGGCAGGATGTGTTCGGGGAAGCCGGGTTGTTTTTGGTCGAGGTTGACGGCCACGATCTCGAACTTGATCGGCGCGCGCTGCTGCATCTTCAGCAAAATGTCGAGCATGCCGTAGCTGTCTTTGCCCCCCGACATGCACACCATGATGCGGTCGCCTTCTTCGATCATGTTGAAGTCGATGATGGCCTGGCCGACTTGGCGGCACAGGCGTTTTTCTAGCTTGTGGGTCTCGTGCGCGGCGCGTTGCGCGGCGTCGCGATCGGTCTTGGCTTCTTCTTCAGGGGCAACCCAGGCGATGGATTCGTTCATGGCATTCATACTTGTGTCTGAAGTTAGGTGGCCTGCAAGGCCAGAAATTGGAGGGGGGTGTACGCCCGCACGGGGCTCTTGGCAAAGTCCCGCAGATTGCGGGTGATGATGGCGTGGGCGCCGGCCTGGTGTGCGGCATGGGCCAGTACCGCGTCTTCGAAGTCCGGCATGTCGGCATCCAGTGCCAGTTGCAACGTGCTGCGCGTGACTGCCGCTATGTCATACAGACTCAGCAGGGCGTGCACAGCGGCTTTGGCGCCTGTGGCTCCCAACTGTTTGCGTGCCAGGTAGTCAATCGTGGTCACCGTAGTGGCGCACAACATGGCATGCAATTCCCCGGACTCCACCTTGTCGCTCACCTGCCGGGCCGCAGCCACATGCTCAGGCCGTTCCAGCAGCAGGTCCAGTATCACATTGGTGTCGATCAGGATCACGGCGATTGCTCCGTGCCGCTACCTAAATGCTTGCGCTCCAGATAGGCGCGGTAGTCGTCCTCTGCAACCGGTTTTTGGCCGGCAGCTGGTTTAAGAATGCCCGCCAGACTGCGCGTAACCGGGCCGGATGCCGTTACGGGCTTTTGGTGGCGTGGGCGCGCTGGCGAATCACTTTGCGCGTCGGTTGCAGTCTGCCCTTGCGTGAGTGCGGCAAAGTAGTTGGCCACCATCTGCGAGACCGAGCTTCCGTGGGCTGCGGCATAGTCCTTCGCGCTGGCAATCAGCGATTCGTCCATTCGCAGTGTGAGTTTGTTGTTCATGAAACGGGGAAGTGTGACGTACTATATTGTATATATTGTACGTCATTCGAGATTCCGCTGTGAGGTTGGGCGTCCCAAGCGGGTGTGCTTACCATTGGCCCGCTTCGACCCGTATCGCCACTTCGCAGTCGTCAAAAATCTCCAGCTTGGCGATCTTGACGCGCACACCTAGCACGCCGGGCAGTTGCATCAGGCGGTGTGCCAGCTTGCCGATAAGTGTCTCCAGCAGGTTCACATGCTCGGCCGTGCATTCGTTGATGATGATCTGGCGCACCTTGCGGTAGTCCAGCACGTGGTGGATGTCGTCGTCGTGCGGTAGCAGGGGTTGGGCGCCCAGGCTTAGTTCGGCATCCACCTGTATGGGCTGAGGGGCGACCTTTTCTGAGTCCAGAATGCCGAGGTTGGCGTCAAAGCGCAGGCCGGTCAGGGTCAGGGTCTGGTTTCCCGTGGTGTGTTGCATAAGTGTTGTGGGGCTTTCACATCAGGGAAAAATCGCGCTCAAAGCGCATCAGGTGCTGGCCACCATCCACCAGCAGCGTGGTGCCGGTGATGGACTGGTTTTGCAGCGCAAACAGCACAGTGGCCGCCACGTCTTGCGGGGTAGAGGACCGGCCCAGCGGCGACAGCTTGTGCAGGGCCTCGAACTTGGCGTCGCTGAGCATATGACTGGTCAGCGTCAGGCCCGGCGCCACGCCCACCACCCGAACCCGCGGGCTCAGGGCCATGGCCAGCATGGTGTTGGCCGCCTCTAATGCGGCCTTGGACAGGGTGTAGCTGAAGAAGTCGGGGTTCTGGTTCCACAGCTTTTGGTCCAACAGGTTGATGATGGCGCCTCGCCCCCACGCTCCGCCGCCCCCCGAGGGGGCAAATTTCCCTTGGGGCGACCCGGCGGGAAATTGCCCGTCTACTTCGGGTTGATTCGCAGCGCGTTGCTCAATGTGGGCATGCAGGGCCTGGGCCAGCAGAATGGGCGCGCCGGCATTGCTGCGCAGGTGTTTTTCTAGGGCCGCAAAGCTGAATGTGGCGCTGGTGTCGTGGTCGAAGGTGGATGCGCTGTTGACGACGGCATCCACATGGCCCAGAGACTGAATGACCGTGGGTAGCAGGCCTTTGACCGCTGTTTCGTCCGAGAGATCAGCATAAAAAGAAGCCGCACCCCCCGTCAATATTGAACAATCAGCTACTGTTTTTGTAGCATCATCCTGGGAGCCACGGTAATGCACTGCGACCCGCCAGCCTGCCGCTGCCAAAGCCAGTGCGATTTCGCGGCCCAAACGCTTGGCCGCGCCTGTCACCAAAACGGTGGGCACAGATTGGCGGGTTGCGATTTCGGGGGGCATGGCGGTTGAACGGGGCTTGGGGTGAAAGAACCACCGATTTTAACGACCCACCCGATCCTCGGCCACAATACCCCGCCAAGCGCTGCGCACAGCGTTGACCTTCAAACCCCAATCCCCCTCTTATGTTTTCGATCAAGGACAAGCCAATTCTGAAATGGATGTTGGGTGCAGCCGCGCTGATGGTGCTTGCAGTGGTGCTGCTGGCAAGCTATGCCCTGCTGGTGCTGGCACCGGGTTTGCCCGCGCTGGATGCTGTGACCGACTACCGCCCCAAGATACCGCTGCGCATCTACACAGCCGACCATGTATTGATCGGCGAGTTTGGCCAGGAGCGAAGGGATTTTGTGCCGATCCAGGACATGCCCGCCCAGCTGAAGAACGCCATCGTTGCCATTGAAGATGAGCGTTTTTATAGCCACAACGGTGTTGACCCTAAAGGCTTGGCGCGCGCACTGCTGTCTAACGTAACAGGCGGCGTGCAGCAAGGAGGTTCCACCATCACCATGCAGGTTGCGCGTACGTTCTTTCTCACCCAGGAGCGCACACTTGCGCGCAAGCTCAAAGAGGCGATGCTCACCAACCGGATTGAGCTTTCACTGACCAAGGACGAGATTCTGGAGCTCTATATGAACCAGATATATCTAGGACAACGCAGCTATGGCTTCTCCAGCGCGGCACGTGCGTACTTCGGCAAGTCGCTCAAGGACCTAAGCCTTGCGCAAAACGCCATGTTGGCCGGCCTGCCGCAAAACCCGTCTCGCCACAACCCCGCAGTTAACCCCGAGCGGGCAAAACAGCGGCAAATGATGGTGCTGAAAAACATGCTGCGCTTGGCATACATCACCCAGGAACAGTTTGACCAGGCCAGCGCAGAGCCCATGCCCATCAACACCAGCCCTGCGGTGGAGGCGCATGGTGCCTATGTGGCCGAGATGGTGCGCCAATCGATGGTGGCCCAGTACCAGGAAGCGGCCTACACCATGGGTCTCAAGGTGACGACCACGATCAACAACACCGAGCAACAGGCAGCCTACGATGCGGTGCGCCGCAATGTGCTGGCCTACGACCAACGCCATGGCTACCGAGGGCCTGAGGACTTTATTGATCTGCCAACCGATACAGACGCCCGCGATGATGCGATCGACGCGCTGCTGCAAAAACACCCCGCCAGCGAAGGCCTGCTGCCCGCGGTTGTAACCGAGGTGACGGCCAAGTCGCTCAAGGCCGAGCTGGCGTCTGGGGAGGTGGTCCAGATCACTGGCGGCCAGCTGGGTTTTGCGGCAGGTGCCTTGCAGCCCAATGCCAACAAGGCGGTGCGCGTGCGCCCGGGTGCGTTGATCCGCGTCACACAAAATTCCAAACTGAAGTGGGTCGTCTCGCAGATGCCAGAGGTGGAGGCCGCGTATGTCGCACTCAACACACAAAGCGGCGCCTACCGTGCACTGGTCGGGGGTTTTGATTTCCGGCGCAGCAATTTCAACCATGCCACCAGCGCGTGGCGCCAGCCCGGCTCGTCCATCAAACCCTTCGTGTATTCCGCCGCGTTAGAGCGCGGTTTTGCGCCGACCACGGTCATCAATGACGTGCAACTATCAGCCACCACACGCGAAAACCTGAACTGGGACCCACGCAATGATGACGGTCAGTACGACGGCCCGATCCATATGCAGGACGCACTGGCCCAGTCTAAGAATGTGGTGTCCGTGCGTATTCTGAGGGCCATTGGCGTGCCCTATGCATTGGAATATTTGCCGCGCTTTGGCTTTGATGCCGACAAACACCCGGACAACCTGACCCTAACTCTGGGCACGGGTTCCGTCACGCCGGTGCAGTTGGCCAGTGCCTATGGCGTGTTCGCCAATGGCGGCTACTTGGTGCGCCCCTGGTTGGTACAGAGCATTAGCGATGGGCGGGGCAAGGTCTTGTTTGAGTCGGACCGTACGGCAACCCCTGGCGAAGATACCCGGGTGATAGATGCCCGCAACGCATTTGTCACCGATAGCATGCTGCGCGAAGTGACCCGCACGGGCACAGCGGCGGCTGCCAGTCAGAGATTGGCACTCGATGACCTGGCCGGTAAAACCGGTACCACCACCGATGCGGTAGACGGCTGGTTTGCCGGTTATGCGAATGACATTGTGTCGGTCGCCTGGATGGGTTTTGACGAACCCAAGTCGTTGGGCGGCCGAGAGTTTGGCGCCACTTTGGCAATGCCGATATGGATAGACAGCATGCGCAAGGCACTAGCGGGCGCAGTGCCGAGACAGCGGCTAGTGCCGGACAACGTGGTAAACATTGACGGGCGCTGGAACTTCATCGAATTTTTCAGCGATGCCGGTGTTAAGACCCTGGGCTTGGATGAATCCGCCGCAGATTAACGAGGCGATATACCCCACGACACCCCTATGCCACCCAGCTTGAACGAAACCCTGTTGCAGCGCAGCCGAGCCGCTGTATGGCACCCCTGCACCCAAATGAAACACCATGAGTCGCAGCCTCTGGTCCCCATCGTCCGCGGCGAGGGCGTCTGGCTGTTCGATGCGGACGGCAAACGTTACCTGGATGCCGTGAGTTCGTGGTGGGTCAACCTGTTTGGCCATGGGCACCCCCATATCAAGGCCGCGCTGCATGCGCAACTGGACAGCCTGGACCATGTGATGCTGGCAGGCCTGACGCATGAGCCGGTGATTGAGCTGTCCGAGCGCCTGGCCCAGCTGACTGGACTGGGTCACGCCTTTTATGCCAGCGACGGCGCCAGCGCCACCGAGATCGCGCTGAAGATGAGTGTGCACTTCTGGCGCAACCAGGGTAGGCCCGAGAAAAATGGTTTTGTCAGCCTGGCACAGGGCTACCACGGCGAAACCGTGGGTGCGTTGGCGGTGACCGACATCCCCCTGTTTCGCAGCGCCTATGCCCCCTTGGTGCGTGGCGCTGCTGTGGTGCCCAGCCCTGACGCGCGCTTGGCAGCGCCGGGCAAAAGCGCCGAGCAACACGCCGAGTCTGCGGCGCAGGCGCTAGAGACCTGGCTGGTTGACCACCACGCGCAGACCGCCGCCCTGATTGTGGAACCCATGGTGCAGTGCGCGGCCGGCATGGCTATCTACCACCCGCACTACTTGCGACGCGCACGTGCCTTGTGCACGCAGTACAACGTGCATTTGATCGCCGACGAAATCGCAACCGGTTTTGGCCGCACTGGTGAACGCTTTGCGTGCGATGTGGCCGGCATCCGAGCCGATTTCATTTGTCTGTCCAAGGGCATTACCGGTGGCACATTGCCCTTGTCGGCAGTGTTGACCACTGACGCCGTTTACGCCGCGTTTTATGACGATGACACGGCGCGTGGATTTTTGCATTCGCACTCTTACACTGGCAATCCGCTGGCCTGCCGCGCGGCATTGGCCACGTTGGATTTGCTAGACGATGCACAACTGGCACGCAACCGCGATACGGCCAAGCGCTTAAGTGTTGCGGCGCGCCCGCTGGACGCGCACCCCAGCCTGCAAAATGCACGCCAACTGGGCATGATTTGGGCTTGGGACGCTGTAACCGACGACCCGCTGTTTGCACGCCGCTTCCACCGGGCCGCGCTGGATCAGGGGCTGCTGCTGCGCCCCATAGGCCGCACGCTGTATTTCATGCCGCCTTATGTCATAGATGACACTGCCATCACCCATCTCATCGAGGGCAGCCTGCAGGCCTTGCACTGCGCATTGAAATGAGCGCAGAGCACAGCGGGGCGACGCCCCAAGGCGCCGCGTGGTTTGTGACCGGCACCGATACCGGTGTTGGCAAATCGCTGGTTGCGTGTGCGTTGATGTTTCATTTGCGCGCGCGGTATGCCCGCATCGCTGGCATGAAACCGGTAGCAGCTGGCTCCGAGCGCGCCCCAGACGGCCAGTGGAGTAACGAAGACGTGTGGGCTTTGGAGGCCGCTGCGACGGTAGACCTGCCCCGGTCTTTGGTGAACCCCTATTTGTTGCACGCACCGGTGTCCCCCCACATCGCGGCACAGCGCGACGGCGTCACCATTGAACTGAATACGATCGTGGACTCTTGCGCCAAGCTGCGTGCGCAGACCGATGCGCTGGTTGTAGAAGGCGCGGGCGGGTTTCGCGTGCCGCTGTCCGCTACGCTGGATGGAGCGGACCTGGCGGTGGCGCTGGGCCTGCCCGTGATCCTGGTGGTGGGCCTGCGCTTGGGCTGTTTAAACCATGCCGTGCTGACCGCAGAGTCCATTGCCGCGCGAGGCCTCAAACTCGCAGCTTGGGTGGCTAACCACATAGACCCCGACATGCCGGAGCAACAAGCCAATATCGACTGGCTGCAATCGAAGCTCAACGTGCCCTGCATCGCTGATTTGCCGCACAGTGACACGCCCGACGCGCAGCGAATGGCTACGCACTTTGATTTACCACAGGAATTCTTTGCATGAGTGTGCTCGACAGCCTTTCCGAAGAAATCAGCGTGTTGGATAACGCGAAATTGCTGCGTGTGCGCCGCACGGTGGAAGCGGTAGCGGGCGCTACCCTGCGCGTCAATGGCCGCGACATGCTTGCCTTTTGTGGCAACGACTACCTGGGTCTGAGCCAGCATCCGGCCGTGGTGGAAGCTGCACAACAGGCCGCCGCGCGCTGGGGTGTGGGTGCGACAGCTTCGCCCTTGGTGTGTGGGCATAGCGCATCACACGAGGCGCTGGAGGTCGAACTGGCGAAGTTTTTGGACCTGCCCCGTGCACTGTATTTTGCGTCAGGCTTTACCGCCAACGTGGGCCTGGTGCCGACGCTGGTGGGCCGCGGCGATGCTGTGTTTTGTGATGCGCTCAACCACGCCAGTTTGATTGATGGTGCACGCTTGTCGCGCGCGCAAATCGGTGTCTACCCGCATGCCGACCTGCAGGCGCTGGAGCACCAACTGCAGGCATCTACCGCTCGCCGCAAACTGATCGTTACCGACGCCGTGTTCAGCATGGACGGTGATATTGCTGATCTGCCCGCGCTGCTGCGCCTGGCCGAGCAATATGACGCCTTGTTGCTGGTCGATGATGCCCATGGTTTTGGCGTGTTAGGTGCTGGTGGCCGCGGTGTGGCCGAACACACTGGTGTGCAATCACCACGTCTCATCATCATGGGCACACTGAGCAAAGCTGCAGGCTCGGCTGGTGCCTTTGTCGCCGGTGATGCCCGTGTTGTGGAACTGGTGATGCAACGCGCCCGCAGTTATATCTTTGCGACCACAGCACCGGCCATGGTCACAGAAGCCCTGCGGGCCAGCCTGCGAGTGATCCAGCTAGAGGGCTGGCGGCGCCAGCGCCTGCAGTCCCATGCTGCACGGCTGCGCGCGGCGCTGGCCAGCCGTGCCGATGTGGGCAAGCTGCTGCCTTCTATCACGCCGATCCAGCCCCTGGTGATTGGCGAGAATACACAGGCCCTGGAGCGTATGGCGCGCCTGTGGGCGCAAGGCATCTGGGTGCCGGCCATTCGCCCTCCGACCGTGCCGGCAGGTACCGCGCGTTTGCGCATCTCATTGTCGGCCGCGCACAGCGATGCGGATGTGGAGCGGCTGATCGGTGCGCTCCTTCCGGCCTGACGCCCCTCAGGCTTCAATCGCCCGCAGGCTCTCCAGCGTTTGCACGCAGGCCCGCGCGGCTTCCCGGCCTTTGGTGACAAAGTGGTTCGCAAAGAACGTCTGGTGGTCGGCGTGTTCATGGAAGTGCAGAGGGGTTAACACCACAGAGAACACCGGCACACCGCTGTCCAGTTGCACGTTCATCAAACCTTTGATAACCGCATCGGCCACAAAGTCGTGGCGGTAGATGCCACCATTCACGACAAAACCGCAGGCCACTATTGCAGCGTAACGGCCGGTGCGGGCCAGCTTCTGCACATGCAGCGGGATCTCGAACGCTCCAGGCACCTTGAAGAGATCAATGCTGTCTGTGTGTGTGCCCAGCGTTTGCATTTCGGCCTGGAAGGCGTCGCGCCCCTGGTTGACGATATCGCTGTGCCAGCTGGACTGGATGACGGCGATGCGCGTGCCGGATACAGCGGTGGGTGCGGAGGAGGTAGTGGTCTGAACCATGGTGTTGCTGCTGCTCAAGAGTTAGTCGACAAAAACCCAGGGCGCACATGCAGCAGCGATCCCTTGTGCAAAAACACAAAAAGGGATCGCTGACACCGCGTCTCTTTCATCCGGACTATCACCGTCGGCCTCGGAATCACACCGAATCTGCTGACCCCACAAAACTTTAAAAGTTAATGCGGGCGCTCGCGGGCTTGTGCAACCCAAGTTGCCATCACCGCCGGTGGGGAATTGCACCCCGCCCTGAGAACGCATTCCCGGGATTTAGCCCGGGCGAAATCATTCTATAGGCCAGGTTGTGCGTGGTCTGTCACCCATGTAAGAACCCTGTTGCCCATTGGTTTCTGCTAACTGACCGGCCCGGTTCGTTTGGACTCCAGCCGCTGGCGCCCCGCGCGGCTTCTTAACTTCCACTGGGCCAACTGGGCCTGGCGCTCCAGTGCACCCATGGTGTCGCGCCGACTCTCACGCAGCAGCTTTTGGTAGTTTTTCAACCGCTCCGGGCTCACCTGTGCACGCACCGCACAACCCGGCTCCTCCTGGTGTCGGCAGTCGCGGAATCTGCAGGTGTGGGCCAGCGTGCTAATGTCTTCAAACAACTGGCCCAACGTGTGGCCATCCACATCCGGCCGCAGCGTGCGCACGCCGGGCGTATCGATGACACAAGCTCCGCTGGACAGCAGGTGCAGCGAGCGCGCGGTGGTGGTGTGCTTGCCGCGGCTGTCGTGCTCGCGCACCGCACCCGTGTCCTGCGTGGCACTGCCCAATAGACTATTGGTCAAGGTACTCTTGCCCGCCCCGGACGAGCCCAGCAACACCAGGGTTTGCCCCGCCGAAAGATAGGGCCGCAACGCAATGGATGCGTCAGCACTTCGCCCATCCACCGCCACAACATCCACATGCTGGCCGACGCGCTCGCGCACATCCTGCACGCGCGTCAGCACGCTGCCCGGTACGGTCTGCTCTGCTACGTCAGCCTTGGTCAGAACGACCACGGGCAATACGCCACTGCTGCCCACCAGTGCCAGGTAACGCTCCAGCCGCTGCAGGTTGAAGTCCTGGTCCAGGCCCATGACCAGCAGTGCGGTGTCCACGTTGCTGACCACGGTGTGGCGGCTTCCATCGGCATCGCGCCGCACGATCTGGTTCAAAGGTGGCACGCGGGTGGTCACCCACCATTGGTGGTGTTCATCCTCCGTGCACAACACCCAGTCGCCAACGGCCAGGGCAGTGCCCACGTCGATCAGTTCCCGGGTCAGGCGCGCTGCGCAACGGGCAGAGCGTTGTACGGTGCCGTCGTGCACTTCCACCGTTTCGCGGTGCACGGCGGCTACGCGCATCCACTGGGGTGTTGGAGCGTCTGCGTGGTTCTCGGCCACGTCAGCCGTGGCCAGGCTTTGCGCCATGGCGGGAGTCAGTCCCAGGCGGCGCAGTGTCTCAAAAGAAAATTCGATGATCATGATGGTGTCTGTGTCTTTGTGTGACCCTGCGCCAGACGTGCCGATACGACACGCCATACGCGGCGACAGAGCCAAATTAAAAATGGAATAGGCGGGACCAGCGGGCGGCCCGACAAAGACAGAGAAGACACATGCCCTGTGTGACAGGGCGAAGACCAGCGTTGGTGTGGTTTAGATCAGGTAACGCAGATCAAGGGGCAAACTCAAGCTCTCAGGCGGCCAGCACGAGGGGGGTGGGTGTATGAACAATCATGGAAGCACTCCTTCGCGTGTGGGTTGAGAACGTTTGCATTTCGGCGCGGGGCCACTGCAGATGAAGGCGCAATTGTGGTGACCCGGGTTTAGCTTGTCAACGCGTTGCTACGCGACTGGTGCTGTTTTGCAACAGGTCTTTGGGTATGCAGGTGCTGCAAGTGTTGGGGGACAATTCACACCGACATGACGACAACACCCGCATCCACCATGGCCGCTTCCGAGTCCACACGCCAAACCGACACCACCACAGAGCCCATGCTTGCGCACATGCAATCATTGATCGCCACCCAGGGCGGGTGGATCGGTTTTGATGCCTTCATGGAGCAAGCCTTGTACGCCCCAGGCCTGGGTTACTACAGCCGGGGTGCCATCGTGTTTGGTGCCATGCCTCAAGGCCTGCGTGATGCCACGGGTGAAGTGAAAGGCGCTGGCAGTGATTTCGTCACTGCACCTGAGATGACACCGCTGTTTGGCCAGGCGCTGGCCCGCCAGATTGCGCAAGCGCTGCAGGCCACCGGTACCGACGAAGTGTGGGAGTTTGGCGCTGGCACTGGTGCACTGGCCTTGCAGATATTGGATGCGCTCGATGCCCTGGGCGTGCCGCTGCGCCGCTACACAATTGTGGATTTGTCCCAGCCTTTGAAAGAGCGCCAGCAAGCCACGCTGAAAGCCCACGCGTACAGGGTTCAATGGGTAGATGCTTTGCCCGAGCAGATGCACGGTGTGGTGGTGGGCAACGAAGTACTCGATGCGATGCCCGTCAAATTGCTTGCGCGCATAAAAGGCGCGTGGCACGAGCGTGGTGTGGTGTGGGATGCTGCCAGCGCTGGCTTTGCATGGCAGGACCGCCCCACCGAATTGCCCCCGCCTGACGATGTGCCTGGCGAACACGATTACCTGACCGAAATCCACCCCCAGGGCGAGGCCTTTGTGCGCACGCTGGCAGACCGGTTAAAGGCCGGCGCCATCTTCCTGCTGGACTATGGCTTTCCCGAGCACGAGTATTACCACGAGCAGCACCACATGGGCACCGTGATGTGCCACCACGCGCACCAGGCGGATGGTGACCCGCTGGTGTTGGTGGGGGAGAAAGACATCACGGCGCACGTCAACTTCACCGGCATAGCGGTGGCCGCGCAAGAGGCCGGGCTGGAGGTGCTGGGCTACACCAGTCAGGCACATTTCTTGATGAACTGCGGCCTGGTCGATGCGATGCAGGCCGCCTCACTGGCCGACCGCGTAGCCGCCCAAAAGCTGATCCTGGAACATGAAATGGGCGAGTTCTTCAAGGTCATCGGTTTGACCCAGGGCGCCCACTGGGACGCGATGGGCTTTAGCCGTGGTGACCGCACCCATCGTCTGTAATTAAAAGGCCAACTGAAGCCCCAGCTTCAAACTACGTCCTGGCATGGGTGCCTTGCCCGGCGCACTCTGGGTTAGGAGGGATGTGGCGGAGTAGGCCAGCACATCACCCGCGTTGTCCAAGCGCGCGAACCACAGTGCGGTGGTGGTCCCCATTTGCTGGCGGTAGCTCAGCGCAGCGTTGAGGAGGTTGTAGGCCTGGGTGGGCAACTGGCTTGCAGGTCCATCGGTTTGTGCTGCGGTGTGGCGGGCATCCAGACGTGCACTCCACGGGCCTTGTGCCCATACCAATGACGCACCCAGGCGCATCGGCGCAATGCGGGGTAGCCATTCACCGGTGGTGGTGTTGACGGCGCGCACCCAGTCGCCATGCAATTCCAGATCGACCGTCTGCCCGGCATCCAGCAGGCGCAGTTTGCCGCTGACCTCCAGCCCGGTGAAACGTGCCGGAACCTGGGTGTAGACGTATTCGGGCAGGATGTCGGCGCTACCACCGGACTCATCCGACTGGCCGCTGCCGTTGTCGGTCACGCCGACCCCTGCGCCACCATTGCCATCGGTATCGCGCATCACCCCAGTGGCCTGCTGTGACAGGTAGTTGTTGAACTGGTTCACAAAGGCGCTGACTTTGAACGCATGGGCGCCGTGTTTCCACTGCGCACCAATGTCCATGTTGGTGGACTGTTCCAGCACGGCCTGGGCGTCGCCCACCTCGTAGGCGTGGGTGGCGATGTGGGGACCGTCTGCAAACAACTCGTAGTCCTTGGGTGCCCGTTCGCTGTAGGCGACGTTGGAGGTCAATTGCCAGCCGGGGGCGGCGTTCCACAGTGCACCCAGCGCCAAGCTGCGCGGTTGGAAGCTGCGGCTGGCCGGCGCAAAGCGCGCCACCTGTGGGTTGCCCTCGGAGTCCACATGCACCGATTCCAGGCGCGCGCCCAGGCTAAAGCGCCCCCAATCCAGCGGCAGCTCTTCCAGTGCAAACACCGCGTTCTGCACGGTGCGGCTATGGGGGGCAAAGGCTTCTGCACCATCGGCGGAGAAACGCACACTTTCGCTTTGCAGGCTGATCACACCCTCCCATGCGCCCAACTTGGCGTGGCGCGCGGTGATGCGCAGGTCATTGCCGGTGTTTTTGAACACGGTGCCGGTCTCTGCGCCTTCGTATTCGGTGTGCTGGTAGTCGCTCTGGCTGGCGCGTACTTTGACGTTTTGGAACCAGCCTGGCAACTGGTTGACATCCCACTCCAGCGCAGCGCGGTTAGAGCGCATGCCAATAGTCACTTCATCCTCGGCTACGGTGCCATAGTCCGACGAGTAGCTGCTGACCGATGCGCCCAGGCGGCTGTGGCCGAAGAAAACACTGCCGCCCAACGCGCCCCCTTGCGCCTGTGCGCTGGAGTTGCAGATGGCATTTGCAACGGTCGGCGCTCCGGGCTTTTCACATGCCAGCGCGACGGGCACGGCCACGTCGCCCGAACGGCGGTTGAAGGCATCGGCATGGAGTGCAAAGCGGTCGGTGCCGGTCTCCAGCAGCGCGGCTGCGGAGCGGGATGCATCGCCACTGCCGCCCTCCAGGTTTAGCTTGCCCGCGATTCCGCCCTTGGCATCAAACAGGCGCTCCTGCGGGATGCGGTTGTCGATGACGTTAACGACGCCGCCCACCGCGCTGCCGCCATACATCAGCGCGCCGGGGCCGCGCAGCACTTCGATGCGGTCCATGGAAATGGGGTCGGACGGCACGGCGTGGTCGTTGCTCAAACCGGATGCGTCGATGCTGGCACCGCTGTTTTGCAAGATGCGCACACGGTCCCCGTCCAGCCCGCGGATGACGGGGCGGCTGGCATTGGGTCCAAAGTAGCTGCTGCTGACGCCGGGTGTGCCGTCCAGCGTCTCGCCCAGTGTGCTCTTGGAGCGCAATAGCAGTGCAGCCCCCGAGTAGCTTTCGGTTGGCGCTATCAAATCGGTAGCGCCGAGCGGGTTGCCGGTGATGGTGACGGGTGGCAGTGCGGCATCTGCGCGCGGTGTGGATTGTGCGTGGGCGCTGGCAGCGCACAGGCTTGCCAGCGCGGCGACCACGGCCAGGTTCAGTGGGTTCAGGGGAAAGGCGCGCACGGTGGTGGTGCGGAAAAAATGACTGGTCATGGTAGGTCCGTTGAATCTGAAAAAGGCACTAGCTCCCGCGCGCTATAAAGGCAGCGGGAGACAAAAAGTAGCAGGGGATTCA
>JBKJJC010000145.1:0-3196 GCA_046598245.1 Rhodoferax sp. | reverse complement strand
GCGCACTGGGCAAGAGAATGCGCCGGTACAGCGTGAACCCGCTGAGCCCGTAGCTGCGGGCCGCCTCAATCTCGCCGTTGTTGGTGGCCTTGAGGGCACCAGCAAAAATCTCGGTGGTGTAGGCGGTGGAGTTGAGTGTGAAGGCCAGCCACGCACAGAACCACGCGTTGCGCAGCAGCACCCAGGCGGCACTGTCACGCACCGCTTCAAACTGCGCCAGACCGTGGTACAGGATGAACAACTGCACCAAGAGCGGCGTGCCCCGCAGCACATAGGTATAGAACCACACGGGCTTAGACAACCAAGGCTTGTCTGAGACCCGCGCAACCGCTAGCGGCACGGCCAGTACAAAAGAGCTGAGCAGGCTGATAACCAGCAAAACCAGCGTCGTGCGGATGCCCTCCACATAGAGAGGCAAACTGTCGATGATGAGTTGCCACTGCACGTTAGAACTGCACTTTCTTGACGCCCAGGCTAAAGCGCGCTTCCACGCGTGATAGGGCAAAGATGGAGACGCTGGTCAGCGCCAGGTAAATAAGCGCTACCGCCACGTAAAAGGTAAACGGCGCACGGGTGGAGGCTGCGGCCAGACCGGCGCGGTGCACCATGTCATCCAACCCAATAATGGAGACCAGGGCCGAGGCCTTGATCATGATCAACCAATTGTTGGCAAAGCCGGGTATGGCGTGTCGCACCATTTGGGGCAGCACGATGCGCCACCACACCATATTGCGTGACATGGCAAAGGCCAGCCCTGCCTCTGCCTGGCCTTTAGGAACGGCCAGAATGGCGCCACGGAAGGTCTCGGTCAGGTAGGCGCCGAAGATGAAACCAATCGTCAACACGCCCGCCAAAAATGGTGGAATGTCGATGTAGTCCCAGCCTTGCGACTCTGCCAACTTGTTGATGCCGATTTGGCCGCCGTAAAAGATCAGCAACATCAACACCAGTTCGGGCATGCCACGGATCAGCGTGGTGTAGACCTCGGCGCTCCAACGCGCTGCCCGTGATCCGGACAGCTTGGCGGCAGCGCCTATCAGTCCGAAGACGCAGGCAATGGCGAGTGACAGGGCCGAGACGCGCAGCGTCAGGCCCAGCCCCTCCAGAATGGCTGGCAAATAACCGTGGAGCACAGTAGTTCCTGGTTGCTATTGAATTGATAGCTAATAACGCCCGTTTTACGGGGGCTACTAGCCGATTTGGCTTGCAATGCTGCAAGCCAGGCCGCTTGCTGCGGTTTACTTGAACGTGTAGTTCGCGCTGACGAACAGGGTACGCCCGCGTGGGTCACCGTAGGTCGAATCCCAGGTCACCTGGAAGTAACGCGACTGGTTGGTGAACGGTGGGGCTGTGTCCAGCAGATTCAACACACCGCCACGGATGCGGAAGTTCTTGGACAACTTGTAGCTTCCGGTCAAATCCCACAAAGAGTAGGGCTCAACATCGCGGTTGTTCCACGCTGGATCTGCCAGTCCTTCAACGTTCTGGTCACGGTAGCCCGACAGGTAGGTGTTGCTCAACGTCAGTCCAACCGCGCCAATATCCCAGTCAAAGTTCAACTTGTGACGCCACTTTTGCACCGCCTTGTCATCACGGAATCGGCCCAGGCCGTCTACCAACGGAGAACGTGGATCGGTACTGTATTCATACTTGGTGATCAGCGTGCCGGCCATACTGGCGCCAAAACGCCCCATGTCGGTTTTCTCTCCGCGCCAGCGCAAAGCCAGATCAAATCCTGCTGTATTCAACTGACCGCGATTTTCTTTCTTCACTTTGATGAAATCCACGAATCCGCCTGAACGGACCACGATATTGGGGTCGTTGTAGTAAACGGGGTTTGCAAAGATGGTTTCTTCACCAATTTCAGAGATGATGTCCGACTTCTCGATGGACCAAAAGTCCACGCTGCCATCCCAGTTGCGCGATGGTTCAAACACCAGTCCCAAACTGAATTGTTTGGACGTCTCGGGTTTGAGGTCCGGGTTCGAAGCGCGGTCGATGGGCAACTGCCCGACTTCTTTGGAGACCGGATCGCGCACAAAGCTCGCGGTGACGCCGGACCGCAGTGGCAGATACATTTCCGAAATGGACGGTGCGCGAAAGCCTGTGCCAAAGGATGCGCGTGCCAGCATGGTGTTATCGGGGCGGAAACTCAGGCCAATCTTTGGGTTGGTGGAGTTAAGTTGTGGCGACGTGTTTTTGGTGGCTGCATTAAAAACGCCGTCATAACTGTCGTGGCGCAAGGCAAATTGACCCTCCCACTGCTTGGTGAACGGAGCGCTCAGTTCAGCGTAAACACCTTTTACATTGCGTGAGTTGGATGTATCTGCCAGCAGCGCGCCTGAGGTGGATCGGTCTCCAACAATGTCATTTCCCTTCAACACATCGGTCGCACGGAACTCGGTGTTTTCACGGCGCACTTCTGCGCCGATGGCAAGCATCAAATCGCCGCCTGCCAGTTTGCTCAGTGCACGGGTCAATTTGCCGTCTAGGCTGGTGGAAGTGCCTTCCGAAATGCGTGCAGCGCCGTCCAGACGAATGGAGTCCATGAACGCCTTGCCGGCCGGTGTCGCCACTGCAAACGGGTTGTAGGCACCGGAGCGCATGCCTGCGCGCATCTGGGTGTTGGATACCCAGCCAGCGATGTTGGCATCGGTGGCTTTGTTGACGCTGTAGTTGATAGCGGTGTCGTATTCCCAGTCACCGAACACACCCACGGCACCCACTACCAATCGCTTCGCATCGCTGTCCACACGGTTGGTTCGCTTGCCCGCATCGGACAAGCGGAATCGGAAGGCAACCGGGGTGGTTATTCCGGTCACTGCCTGCAGTGAGGCGGGCAAAGTGATGCCGGCGCTAGTGGCGATGTTCCCAGAAGTCGCCGGTGAGGCTGCATAGTCTGTCCGGCTCTTGCTCAGCAACATTTCTGCGAACAGTTGGTGATCGGGGGCTAGCTGAAAGGTGGCGCGGCTGATCAGGTTGGCCTTTTCAGATGTTGGGTAAATTTCGGTATCGCCCATGTAGTTGTAGGCACAACCCTCCCGACCACCCAGGGAAGTGGGGGCCACGGAATTGGGGTTCGATCCACCCATGCAACTGGCCTTGGAGAAATTGACGCGGCGAGCGGAAGACCCGGGTACCGATGGCTGCCAGGTTCCATTGGGGCCCGAACCTTTGAGCGCGGTGCCAGGGTTAG
>JBKJJC010000277.1:0-3014 GCA_046598245.1 Rhodoferax sp. | reverse complement strand
CAGGCGCTTCATCCCGCCGTCGGCTTGGGCCTGCCACAGTGGCTCAAACACGGCGAACTCGCGCAAACCGGCGTAGCGCAGTGTGTGCTGGTTGGGCAACTGCAGGTGCAAGGCCATCAGCGCATCGCGGTGTTCTATGGTCTGGCGCAGCGTGTAAGGCTGGCCCAAAGCCACATCGGCCGTCAAAAGCTGCATCACGACGGGCGTGGCATTGGCCTTTTGCAAGGACAACGGTGGCGAGATGTAGCGCTCGCCCTGGGCGCCCTCGCCTTGCGGCGTCAATACCAGGCGCGCCTGGCTGTCGTCTGCGTGCACGGCAAAGGCATAGGCCCGGCTTTCATTCACATCAGCCTGGTCCAGCAAGTAATCCCTTGCGCGGTCTTCGCTGAGCAGGTTGCTGGCCGAATAATTGGTAAAGCCAATTTGTATCGTGTAGACCAGCGGAAACGCAACAAACACCAGCATCGCCATAACGCCGGGAAATAGGTAGCGCCAGGCCAGCGTCTTGGCAGACACGTAGACATACAGGCTCAGCGCGCCCAGGCTCAGCACCAGCGCGGCCCAGACTGCTTGACCACTGCTATAAATGGCAAAGGTCAGCCACAACAGGCCCAGTGCCACCAGCACGGCGATGGTGTTGGCGACTGCACAGGAGGAGGAAGTGTGGGGTGTTGTCATATCACTTCGTCAACATGCGTGCGGCCGCGCCATCCAGCGCATCTTTAGCCGATTGGCGGCCCTGGCTGATGGCCTCCAGCGCGGCGTCCATAGCCGGGAAAAATTTCCCCAGTTCGGGAATGTTGGGCAAAGGCTCGCCGGTGCGCGCGTTTTCCATCGTGGCGCGGATATTGGCGTCACCCGACAGCTCGGCAAAGTAGATCTTGTTGGCCGGTGTGCCCAGCGGCACGTCGGCAGAAATGGTCTTCAGGCCGTCCACACGCAGCATGTGGTTCTCGATAAATTCACGGGCGATGTCTTTGACCTTGCTGGGTGCGGCAATCATGCAGCCCAGCACCCCGACAAAGGACTTGGATGGCTTGCCAGGAACGACTGCGGGCACCGGTGCCACGCTGAAATTGATCTTGGCCTTGCGTGCGTTGTCCCAGGCCCAGGGCCCGGTGATCATCATCGCGATCTCACCGCGCGCAAAGCCGGACTCCATCTCGGCGTACCGCGCTCCGCGGGGCATGTAGCCCTCTTCAATCAAGCGCGACAACATATTCGCACCGGCCACCGCGCCGGGGGAGTTGACACCGACGACGGACGGGTCCAGCTCGCCCTTGCTGTTGCGGCCAAACACCTGGCCACCGGCGCCGGCCAGCATGGGCCAGGTAAAGAAGGATTTGTTGTAGTCCCACAGAATGGCTTTCTTGCCTTGTTTGACCAGCTCCTTGTCCAGCGCCATGACCTCGTCAAAGGTCGTGGGTATGGTCTTGACCAGATCGCGGTTGACGACCAGGCCCACGGCTTCAATGGCCAGCGGGTAGCCCCAGACCTTGCCTTTGTAAGTGAAGGCTTTCCATGCGGATTCGTCGATCTCATCACGCACGCGTTTGGATGGGTGTATGGGAACTAGCAAGCCGGAGCGCGCCCATTCGCCAGTGCGGTCGTGTGGCCAACAAAAAATGTCTGGGCCCTTGCCAGCAGCCGCTGCGGCCTGGAACTTGTCAGTTGCGCCCTCGGGGTGTTGCACCACCACGGTCACACCCGACTCTTTGGCGAAAGCATCGCCCACTTTTTGCAGGCCGTTGTAACCCTTGTCGCCGTTGATCCAGATCAGTAATTTGGGGGCGTCTGCCGCGCGCACGGGCAGTGCAAAACAGGCTGCCATGGCTGCCACCAAGCCCATTAAAACCAGAGGCTGCATCATGCCCCTCCGTGCTCAGATACCGTGCGCTTGAAGGCCTTGCCCGCCGCATCGAACAGGTAACAGCGATCAGGCTCCACACCCAGCTCCAGCGTATCGCCCGCCTTTACGCGCACCACACCGGTCAGCTCGCAGGTCAAATCGTCCTGCACACCGGGGAATGCACAGTAGGCATAGGTCACGCTGCCCAGGGATTCGACAAAGGTCACCTTCGCCGTCAGCCGGTTGGCGTAGGGCACTCGGGTGATGTGTTCGGGGCGGATACCCAAGCAGACTTTGTCTCCGGCCTTGGCCGTGGGTGCGCTCACCGCACACTGGATCAACGCACCATCGTTCAGACGAACCGTCACGTCTGTCGCATTGCTGGACACAAATTCGGCAGCAATGAAATTCATGCCTGGTGATCCGATGAAGCCGGCCACAAACAGGTTATCCGGGTGCTCGTACAGTTCCAGCGGGGAGCCCACTTGTTCGATCTTGCCGGCCGACAACACCACGATACGGTCAGCCAGCGTCATGGCCTCCACCTGGTCATGGGTCACGTAAATCATCGTGGTTTTTAAATCGGCATGCAGCTTGGCAAACTCGTAACGCATGCGCACGCGCAAGGCCGTGTCCAGATTGGACAGCGGTTCGTCAAACAAAAACACCTCGGGCTTGCGCACAATGGCGCGACCAATGGCCACGCGCTGGCGCTGGCCACCCGACAGGTCTTTGGGTTTGCGGTCCAGCAGGTGCTCAATGCCTAAAATCTTGGCGGCCTGTTGCACCAGCCTATCGACTTCGTCTTTGGGTATTTTCTTGAGCTGAAGGCCAAACGCCATGTTGTCGTACAGGCTCATGTGCGGGTACAGCGCATACGACTGGAACACCATGGCAATGCCGCGCTCGGCCGGTGGCACGTCGTTGACCTCGCGGTTGCCAATGTGCAGCGTGCCGCTGGTGATGTCTTCCAGACCGGCAATCATGCGTAAGAGCGTGGACTTACCGCAGCCCGATGGCCCAACAAACACCACAAACTCACCGTCACGGATGTGCAGGTCTACACCCTGCAATATGGTGATGTCGCCAAACGACTTGCCCACACCCGATAACTTCACGTCCGCCACGTTGTACCTCCGTTCCGCACCCAGGCTGCGGTTTGCAT
>JBKJJC010000134.1:0-3910 GCA_046598245.1 Rhodoferax sp. | reverse complement strand
GCGCGCTTGGTGTCTTCGTCATTGACCCAGGCCAACACAATGATCTTGGCCTGTAGGTGGTAGCGAAAGAACAAGCGGTATTGCTGGAAAAACTTGGCGCGAAACCAATGTTTGTATTCGTCGCCCAAGGTACTGCCCTGTCGGTATTCGGCGCGCGAGGGGTCTTGGGGGATAACTTCAAACGCCAGCTTTTGAATGGCGGCCAAACGCTTGGTCGCGTTCTTCTTCACGTAGCCCTGCGGGTCCTTGGCCTTGAGGGCTTCAACCTGCAGGGTCAATGCCTGCAACTGAGCCAATAACAAGGGATGGGCAAACACCGACCAGCCATTCACCACCCATGGCGCTGAGGGTGGCGCGGGCGGCCGCTTTTCACTCATCGTCTGCCTTCAGCGCCGCACCCATATCCAACTCCACGCCAGCCGTCAGCGCCTGAATGCGCAGCACCAAATCCGCATCCACCGCCTGCAGGCGCTCTGGGTGTTTGGAAATGTCATGCGCCAGAAAGCCCAAGAACGCACCCAACGCGGGGTCGGCAGCCTCAACATCGTTTGCCCGGCTCAAAACCACCTCGCCACCGGGACGGATGCTGTAATGAATTTTGTCATGCTTACCCAGGCGTAACGCACTCCGCACCGAGGCGGGCACCGTGGTCTGGTAGCGTTCGGTGAGGGTGGATTCGACTTCCATCGTGGTGGGCATGGTGTGCTCCAAATTCAGAGTGATACTGTTGCTACATGGTAATGCATTTGCATTACTAGTACCAGCTTACGTTTTTCGTGCGGCGTACCTGTCACATTTGGCAAGGACTGCGCGATCGACCATTGGATTCGCTGGGCAGCGCCGTCATCCTAGGGGTGGCCAGCATGGGCCTGCACGTGGCGCAGATGACGCGTCATGTAGCGATGCTCCAATGCTTTGAAGCGGCGACCACCAGTGCGGCCAATATCTTGCTTCTGGACGGGTATGGGATTGCAAAAGGCTGCAACGCAGACTTCGTGCTACTACAGGCGCAGAACCCAATTGAGGCAATACGGCTGCGGGCTACGCAACTGTAAGTGTTCAGGCGTGGAATTCGGGTAGAGCAGACGCCGGCGGCTCCGGCTTAGTTAGTTCTGGCGAGGCGTCCAAAAACAACTTCCTTGATGCATTCTGGGCGGTAGCCCTCGTATACAGTGCTTAGAGCGCTACTAAAGTAGTAGCAATAAACCAAAGTGGAGCAACGGGTGCAGGCTGCAACGGGCACTATTTAGGCGGTGCGAGACGCAGGCTCTTACAGAACACCGTGCACTGCGGTTCGTCCTCCAAGTCTGCCGGCGGAGACTCCAGAGACACTGCTATACCTGTCGACAATTGCAGCAAGACATGAATTTTGCTCCCAGTCCCGGCAAAATCACTTTGGTATTTCTTAATCTTCGTCCGGCTCCACCAAGTGCGGTGGCTGGCTTCACCCTGAAAAGCCTTTTTGCCAAAAAAATCGATGGGCTCTGCCTCGCCATCGGTTCCAGAGGTTTTTTCCAACCGCCAGGCATTGCCTGTGAACGAAAAAGCACCTACCGGCTTTTTGTCGCGTGCAAGATTGGTTTGTGCGACCACTACCCGCTCTTCAGGCATGCCATCTGTTGTCCAGTCGCATACATGGTAAGGAGCGCTTCCACCTTCGTCTTTGTCTCGACACACTGCATTCGGCGTAGAGGTTTTGGAGGCTGGCAATACGCCAAACACACACTGAGCGACACCCTGCTCCGTCACCGAGCGTTGTGGCTTCGTGACCCGCAGATGCGCTGGAAGATTAAAAATCAAGCCACAAGAACTAACTTGATTGAAATCGTTTGCACACGAAGCTCCTGCGCCCAGCCCCAAGGTAGTCAAGAACAACAAAACCCTGTTTGCAGCAATACTTAACTGACCCATCAATGGTGGTGCCCATGCTCCCCATGCACATGCTTGTGTGCAATCTCTTCAGCCGAGGCCGCACGCACGTCCACCACCGTGATGCCAAATTTCAGCGTCTGGCCAGCCAGCGCGTGGTTGCCGTCTAGGTGCACGGTGTCGCCCTTAATCTTGACGACATTGAACACATGCTCCTCGCCGTCTTCACCACGGCCTTGTAAGTGGCCGCCGACCTTGACGCCTGGGGGAAAGTCCTTCTTGGCAATAGTCGTGATCAGCTGCGGGTTGTGCTGGCCGAAGGAGTCTTCGGGTGCCAACGTCAGCGTGACTTGGTAGCCGGCTTCCTTGCCATCCAGGGCTTCTTCAACCTTGGCGAAGATGTTGTCGTACCCGCCGTGCAGGTAGACCATGGGCTCGGTGCCCTTGTCGATGACCTTGCCTGCGGCGTCGGTAACGGAGAAGCGCAGGGTAACGGCGGTGTCTTTGTCGATTTTCATAGGAGGTTTACAGAAATGGGTGGAATTTGGTAACGGTCGCTATTCTCGCCGCAGTTCAGTCCCGGGCTGGGGCGATGGACTCGGCGTAATCGTACAGCGCACCCAAAATGGCCTCGCCGCGCTCGTCCGTCGACTCGGACAGCTTGTCAATTTCGTCAAACAATTGCTCCACGGTGCGCGCGCCTCCTGCGCCGTCAAACAGGCGTTCGGCCCGGTGCGCCTCCCAGCGCACGGCCTCTTCATCCGTCAGCAACTTCGGGAAATTGCGCGCTCGGTAACGAAACAGCAACTCGGGCAGGCGTGGGTCTTCAAACGCCGGGTGGGCGTTGGACAACTGCTGGGGCGACATGGCACGCAGGTCGTTCAGGCGGCGTCTATCCGCGTTGCCCACAAAGCCGCCGTACAAATCTTCGTCTACATCCAGCGCCTCCGCTGCGGGCCGCTCGAACACTTCGGGCCAGATGGCGCTCATATCCGGTAATTCACGCGCCCATTCGGCGTGCCGCAATTGGGTGTCCACATCGATACCCCAGCGCTGCGCCATGGCGGGCGACAGCACTTTCAGATTGGCCATCACCATGGGCGACTTGTTCAGGTGGATGGACTTGACCGGCAATCGAGTCACGCCCTCGGGTAGATCGGCTGCCTTGCTAAAGAGCCGCAGGCGCATGTCCGCCGCATTGAGCGACTCCACCTCACGCGGGTCAAAAGCCAAGTCCCAGGCGATAAGCTCGTTCTTGTTCTTGGGGTGCATGGCCAGCGGCCACATCAATGCCAGGCAACCACGTTCGGCCGAGAACATGCCGGATATGTGCCAAAACGGCCGCGCTTGGCGAAGCGTGGTGGGCAGGCCCAACTCGTCCGACACGCGGTCCTTTTTGTGCAGGCCCAGGCAAAATTCAAACAACCGGGGTTGGGCGGTCTTGATCAGGCGGGCCAGCGCAATAGTGGCGCGCACATCGCTCAAGGCATCGTGTGCGGCCTCGTGCAGCAGCCCATTTGCCGCGCTCAAATCGGTCAGCTTGAAACTGGCACCACCCTCGGGCTTGGTGGGCCATTGGATGCCCTCGGGCCGCAGCGCATAGGCCGTGCGCACCACGTCCAGCAGGTCCCAGCGGCCACACTGGCTTTGCCATTCACGGGCGTAGGGGTCAATCAGGTTGCGCCAGAAAATAAAGCGCGTGATCTCATCGTCAAAGCGTATGGTGTTGTAACCCACGCCGATGGTGCCCGGCAGGCTAAAGGCTTGCTCAATCGTGGCGGCAAACTGGTGCTCGGGCACGCCCTGCTCCAGGCACTGTTGCGGCGTGATACCGGTGATCAGGCAGGATTGTGGATCGGGTAAAAAATCAGGTGCTGGCTGGCAGAACAGCATGATCGGCTCGCCTAACTCGTTCAGGTCCGCGTCCGTTCGGATGGCGGCAAACTGCGCGGGCCGGTCGCGCCGGGGCACAGCGCCAAAGGTTTCGTAGTCGTGCCAGAGAAAGGTGTGGAGCGCAGGGCTGTGGGGTTCCGCAGGGTCC
>JBKJJC010000250.1:0-2931 GCA_046598245.1 Rhodoferax sp. | reverse complement strand
AACGAGGTTACCGTGACCCCGCTGGGCGAGGAAATTGTGCGCCAGGCGCAAAGCGTGCTGGAACAGGCCGCCAACATCAAAGACATCGCCAAGCGCGGCAAAGACCCTCTGGCCGGTCCACTGAAGCTGGGCGTGATTTACACCATCGCCCCCTACTTGTTGCCCGACCTGGTGCGCCAGGTTATCAAGCGCACCGCGCAGATGCCGCTGATGCTGCAGGAGAACTTCACCGTCAAGCTGATGGAGATGCTGCGCACCGGCGAAATCGATTGCGCCATCCTGGCCGAGCCCTTTCCCGATGCCGGCCTTGCGTCTGCCCCGCTGTACGACGAACCCTTTCTGGCAGCCATTCCCATGCAGCACGCGCTGGCAGCTCAGACCAGCGTGAGCACAGAAGAGCTCAAAAAAGAGACCATGCTGCTGCTGGGCAATGGCCACTGTTTCCGAGATCATGTGCTGGAGGTTTGCCCCGAATTTGCCCGTTTTTCCAGTGACACAGAGGGTATTCGCAAAAGTTTTGAGGGCTCTTCACTGGAGACCATCAAACACATGGTGGCTGCCGGAATGGGCATCACGCTGGTACCACGGCTCGGCGTGCCATCGGGTGCGCTGGTGGCCAAGACCCGCAGGCATGCGGACTCCCTGGTCAAGTACTTGCCCATAGACGATGGGCTGGGCGGTGAGCCGCCCTCGCGGCGCGTGGTGCTGGTGTGGCGGCGCAGTTTTACCCGGTATGAGGCCATCGCTGCCCTGCGCAACGCGATTTATGCCTGTGAGTTGCCGGGCGTGAAGCGGCTATCCTAGGTCGAACAAGAGGAATTAGAGGTCTATGGCGTATGTTGCCCAAGCCGGAATCATGGATCCGGTGCCCCGCGTTGGGCGTTATGTGGTGTTTGAGTTAGTCGATGCCCAGCCGGATGTGGGCGCAGCCCTGAAGCGATTGGTGCCGCTGGTGGAGGGCCAGGCGCTGGTGGTCGGTCTGGGCCAGGCCAGCGTGGCTGCGCTGGGTGCCACCGTGCCGGGGCTGCGGTCCTTCCCCGATTTTCGCTCGGCATCTGTCGCGGTGCCGGATACCCCCTTCGCACTGTGGTGCTGGTTGCGTGGCGACGATACCGGTGAACTGGTTAACCAGACACGCCGACTTGCGCAGGCCCTGGCGCCGGCTTTTCGTCTGGGTCAGGTCGTCGATGGGTTCAGGCACGGCAAAGGTCCGAACGGCTTTGGCCGCGACCTCACCGGTTATGAGGACGGTGCCGAAAACCCCAAAGGTGACGCTGCACTGCAAGCCGCCGTGGTGCAGGATGGTGCCCCCGGCCTGAAAGGCAGCAGCTTCGTCGCGGTGCAGCAATGGGTGCATGACTTTGCGGCGTTTGATGCCATGGCGTCAAAATCCCAAGACAATATGGTGGGCCGCAGGCGCAGCGACAACGAAGAGTTGGATGACGCGCCAGCGTCCGCACACATCAAGCGCACCGAACAAGAAAGCTTCTCCCCTGAGGCCTTTGTACTGCGCCGTTCCATGCCCTGGGCGTGTGGTGTGCAAGCCGGTCTGATGTTTGTGGCCTTCGGCCGCTCCTTGGACGCGTTTGAGGCGCAGATGCGGCGCATGGCGGGTCTCGAAGACGGCGTGGTGGACGCGCTGTTCCTGATGTCCAAACCCATGACCGGCGCCTACTTTTGGTGCCCCCCGCTGCGCAATGGCAAACTGGACTTGCGGGCAGTGGGTTTGTGACGCGAACGATGCTGCGACAGAAAGTCGCCCTGTATTTGCAATTGATTCGCTGGGACCGCCCTGCCGGCTGGTTGTTGTTGCTGTGGCCAACCCTGGCTGCGCTGTGGCTGGCGGCTGGCGGCTTTCCGGGCTGGCATTTGTTGACCGTGTTTACGCTGGGCACCATCCTGATGCGCAGTGCTGGTTGTTGTATCAACGATGTGGCGGACCGCGATTTTGACAAACACGTCAAACGCACGGCCCAGCGCCCGGTCACCAGCGGTGCGGTGTCAGTGCGCGGCGCCCTGCTGCTAGGCGCGGTGCTGGCCCTGCTGGCTTTTTGCCTGGTGTTGACAACGAATATGCTAACGGTGCTGTGGTCGTTCGCCGCGTTAGCGGTTACGCTGGCCTACCCCTATGCCAAACGTTTTGTGTCCATGCCACAAGCCGTCTTGGGCGTGGCCTTCAGCTTTGGTATTCCGATGGCCTACAGCGCGGTTCAGGGCAACATACCTCCCCAGGCCTGGGCTTTGTTGGTTGGCAATCTGTTCTGGGTGCTGGCCTATGACACCGAATACGCCATGGTAGATAGGGACGACGACGTGCGCATCGGTATGAAGACGTCAGCCATCACGCTAGGGCGTTGGGATGTGCCCGCGATCATGCTGTTCTACCTGCTGTACCTGTTGATCTGGTCCTGGGTGGTTGCGCCGCTGGTGCAGCCCTGGGCCTGGTGGCTAGGCGTGGCCTGCGCATCCGCGCAGGTGGTGTGGCACTACCGCCTGATCCGCTTGCGCACGCGGGACGGCTGCTTCAAGGCCTTCCGTTTGAACCATTGGGTGGGCGCGGCACTGTTTGGCGGTATTTTTGCGTCAGCCTTGGCGTAACAGGGGCAAGCCGCTAAGCTATAGCGCAGCCACCCATGCCAAACTCCAACGACCCCATCCCTGACACGGCCAGCGCCCTGCGCACGCTGCGCATGGCCCAGATTTCCGCCATGGTGGCAATTGCGCTGTCAGTTGCGCTCCCGTTCTTCGTGCAACAGGCGCGGTGGCAGACGGTCTTTCCTCTGCTAGGCGGGCTGGCGGTTGCCGTCGTTTGTTTTGTATTGAACCGACGGGGTCATACCGCCAGGGCGACCCTGCTATTGCTGACGTCCATTACCGCCATGTCATCGCTGTTGATGTGGTGGGGCGATGGCCTGAAGGACGCCGCCTTAT
>JBKJJC010000102.1:0-7709 GCA_046598245.1 Rhodoferax sp. | reverse complement strand
GAGTGCACTTGCGCGTGCCCATAAGGCCAGGCCAGCATGAAGATGTTGGCCAGGTCGTAGCGTTTGGAGCCTTGGGTGTCATTGCCCAGGCCGGTGTAGTTGCTGGCCATCAGCGATTCGCCGCTGCGTTCGGTATCCCAGTTGTTGACGAACACGGTGGCCTTGCTGCTATCGACAAAGCCCCAGGTGCCGCCCCAGTTGCCCGGTGAGCCCATGTAGGTTCGGATCTGCGACAGCTGGTTGCCGTTGGTGCCGCGGAAGGTCTCGCGCATGGCGTAGGTGAACTTGAATTCGTTGACCGTACCGCTGGTGAAGTAGTCGGCCCGGTTGACGTTGCCATCGGGAATGATTTCGTGCGTCACCCACACCGGTGCGCCGGTAAGTGTGGTCTGGGATACGCCGCTGATCACCGCCTGTAGGTCTGCCGGTTGCATGTGTTTGGACGCGTCGAAGCGGAAGCCATCAAAACCCATGTTCAGTAGCTTGGCCAGGTAATTCTTGATCTGGCCGCGCACATAGGTGGATTCGGTGGACAAATCGGGCAGGCCGACCAGGCGGCAGTTGCGCACGCTGCTCTGTTTGCCGGGGCTGCCATAGTCGGCGTCCTGTATCGGGCAGTTGGCATGGAAGTCGTTGGCGCTGAAGAAAGGGTAGGTCAGCGTGTTGGAGTTCCAGGTCTGGCCATTGGTGGCGGTGCCGGCACCGGCCGCTAGGTGGTTCACCACCACATCGGCATAGACCCGCACACCGGCGGTGTGGCAGGTGTTGACCATGGTTTGCAGCTCGGCTTCGGTGCCCATGGCACTCTTCAGGTCGGCGTAGTTCACGGGTTGGTAGATGTCGTACCAAAAGCCCAAGTTTGCGGCTGCATGGGGTGGCGAAATCTGAACGGCGCCATAACCCTGTGGCCCCAGCCAGTTGGTGCACTCCTTGGCGATGTCATTCCACTTCCAACGGAACATCTGCACCGATGTGTCGCTGGGGTTCAGCGCATAGGCGTGGGTGCTGGCGGTCAAAGCACCACACAGCAGGGCACTGCCCAACAAGAGCGTTTGGATGAGGGGCGATCGGATACCAGTTGTCATGTCGACTCCATCTGTTTGTTGATTTCGTCTGCAACGGTTTAGCCTCGATCAAGCATTACCCGGGGTGGGGTTTGCGTGCCAAGTCTGTCCTGGTGCGCGTGTGGATTTTTAGAGCGTAGGGGTGCAGAGTTTGAAAATTGTAGTTTTATTACTAGAAATATCTAATTGGTGAAAACACTAGGTAGTAAATTACTTAAAATTTACCAGTGAAGCAATGTGAATTTCAATTAGTAAAATAGTAGAACTACATGTTTTTTGACGCCCGAACGTGGTGAGTAAAGATCAAGATTACGGTTACCCAGTGTCTACTTGCAGTTGCGCACGGGTCTCCGTCGGACCAGCAATAAGTTCTGGAGCTACGACACACTCATGCAGACCACCGAGCAGACAAGTTGCTTCAGGCACTGGAGAAGATGATTGATTACCAAACACGAGGTGATCCGCAATCGCCGCTACGATGGATTTGCAAAAGCACCAGGACGATTGCCGAGCAGCTGAGCAAGAAGAAGCATCCAATCAGTCATGTGAAGGTTGCCCAACTTCTCCACGATCAGAAGTACAGCTTGCAAAGCAATCGCAAGACCGAAGAGGGGGCAGATCACCCCGACCGTGATGCGCAGTTTCTACACACCAACCCAGCTGTAAAGAAGTCACTGGCGCAAGGCCTTCAAGTGATCTCGGTACCCACAGTTGGTTGGGACGATCAGCCTTGAACTGGCGATTGACCCGGTCCAGTGGGCAGGGCAATGCTTTGTCTGGCACCGTGGTAGGTACGACCTTGCCACGGCGTGCCCCTTGCAGGCCAAGGCGTTTCATCAGCCGCTCAATGGTGCAGCGGGCTACTTGGACGCCTTCACGGTTCATCTGATGCCAGACCTTGTCTGCACCGTAGACCTGCATATTGGCCTGCCAGACTTGCTGAATTTGAGGTATCAAGGTTTCATCTGTCTTGGCGCGTGCGCTGCGCAATTCGGGCTTGCGTTGGCACGCGGCTTGGCGCCGGTATCCTGACGGGGCAATCTGCAATGCCTTGCAGATCGGCTCGACCCCGTAGGTGTCACGATGCTTGTTCACAAAGTCCTTCAAGACTTGAGTTTGCGGTCGAGCTCCGCCTGGGCAAAAAAAGCGCTGGCCAGCTTGAGGATTTCGTTGGCCCGACGCAATTCCTTGACTTCACGCTCCAGGCTTTGATGCGATCACGCTCTTCGCTGGTGACGCCATCGCGCAATCCGGTATCGACATCTATCTTGCGCACCCATTCATGCAGGGTTTGGGGCACGCAGCCGATCTTGGGGCGATGGATTCAATGGCGGCCCACAGCGACGGGTATTCGCCACGGTGGTCCTGAACCATACGAACAGCGCGCTCGCGAACTTCTGGGGAAAAACGATTTGATTTCTTGCTCATGACTCCATCTTCTCAAAGGTTGGAGCCTCCTCAAAACCCGGGGCGATTCAGCCAGTTCAGGCGAGCCAGGTGCAACGCACCCACAGCGTTCGCGAGAATGGGTCAGGCTGAGCGCTTGCAATGTCTGCAAGCTGCTTTACCATGCGTAGATGAACAATGCAGCACGGTGGATAGCACTGAACGCGGGCATTGCGTTGGGCTATTTCCTGCTGGGTTCATTGGGACTGGCGCTGGCGCTGCCGCCGGGCTTTGTGTCTGCTATCTGGCCGGCTGCCGGCTTTGCCTTTGCGGTTTGCATTGTCTGGGGGGTGCCGGCGACCTGGTTGGGGATACTGCTGGGGTCCGCGCTGACCAATGCCACCGTGGGTGGGGGCTTTCACCTCAATACGGTCGCGGTCTGCATCGCGGTGGGCTCCACGTTGCAGGCGGCCGTTGGCGGAACGCTGATGCGGCGGTTGATGCCCAGTCTTGAATTGAATGACCCTCGCAAGGTGCTGCGTTTTTCGCTGCTGGGCATAGGCTCGTGCTTGATCGCGGCCACTCTTGGTAACTTAACGCTGATTGCCAACGGCTTCATCTCGCTTGCACAATTGCCACAGAGTTATGTCACCTGGTGGCTGGGCGACGCCTTTGGCGTGCAGATATTTGCACCCCTGACCCTGGTGCTGCTGGCACCCAGTGCGGTGTGGAAACAACGCCGCGCCTCGGTTGGCGTGCCCCTGCTGGTGGCTTTTGCGTTGTCCTGTGTCATTTACTTGTTTGTACAGGAGTCTGATGAGCGCCAGCTGCAGCGCGACTTTGCGGCCCGCGTTGCTCCCTTCACACGCGATCTGAACGCGCTGGAGCAAGACCATGGCCAGTCCCTGCTCCAACTGTCCGCCAGCTACCACGTTCGGGGCGAGGCACCGGGTACAGAGTTCGCCCAATTGGCGGCAGGTATTCAAAAGTCCTTGCCCCATCTACAGGCTATCGCCTGGGCACCGGTGCGCGATACAACTGCCCAGGTCGCCATGATTTACCCGGTGCAGGGCAATGAAGCCGCTTTGGGAGTGGATCTTTTGGGAGAGCCCGTACGTGCACAGGCCCTGCGCACGGCACTAAGCAGCGGACGGCTGACCATGACCTCGCCCGTGCGCCTTGCGCAAGACCCGAGTGGTCCCGGCGCCGTTTTGTTGATGGCGCCTATCCAGAATGGGGCGGTTCAGGGTGTGCTGTCGGGTGTCGTCAATCTGCGCTTGATAGACGACGCATTGCTGCGCATTACGGGCGTGGCCTGGGAGCTGCGAGAGGTCTTGGCCTCTGGCGAAAAGCCCGTCTGGCGCAGCGGTACCGTCACCATGCCACATTTTGTGGGCGACACCCACTTAGACCGCGCGGGGGTCTACAGCCAGCAGCAATTAAAGCTGGGCGGCAAAGAGTGGCACATCTTGCTACACCAGCCCCATGCGCGGTTGGTTGGAAGCGCGGGCAATAGTTCGTTGCTGGTGTTGATGTTGGCGCTGTTTGCCTGTGGTTTGGTCGCCAATTTTGTGTTGATACGTACCGGTGAACAGGAGCGCATCGCGGCGGAAGTGCTGGAAAAAACTGCCGCCCTCAAGGTCGAAATTGCCGAACGCAAAACCTACCAAGCGGCCCTGGAGCAAGCCAAGCTGACCGCCGAGAGTGCCAATCAGGCCAAAAGCCAATTCCTGGCAACCATGAGCCATGAAATCCGCACACCCATGAACGGTATCTTGGGCATGCTCAAGCTGTTGCGGCATACCGAGTTGTCGCCCCGCCAGGCCGACTATGCCCGCAATGCCGAGGGTGCCACCCAGTCGCTGCTGGGCAGCATCAACGGCATTCTTGATTTCTCCAAGGTCGACGCCGGCAAGCTGGAGCTGGAAAGCAGCCGCTTTGCGTTGGGCGACGTGTTGCGCGCTCTCTCGGTGGTGCTGTTAAACGCCGGGGACACTAAACCCGTGGAGGTGCACTTCCAGGTGGCGCCAGACGTGCCCGCGTTTCTGGTGGGTGATGCCCTGCGTCTGCGCCAAATTTTGCTTAACCTGGCCGGTAATGCCATCAAATTTACAGACCAGGGCGGGGTGGTGATCAGCGTGCAATTGCTGAGATGCACTGCGGACCACGCCGAGCTGGAATTTGCCGTCAGTGACACCGGCATCGGCATCCCGCAAGACAAGCTGGACTACATCTTTGAAGGCTTCAGCCAAGCCGAATCGTCCACAACACGCCGCTTTGGTGGGACCGGTTTGGGGCTGGCCATTAGCAAGCGCCTGGTGCGGCTCATGGGTGGGGACTTGCGGGTTGAGAGCCGCGTGGGCACAGGCAGCCGGTTCTACTTTCAGCTACGCCTAGCGCTGGCTACGGACGAGCCCGAGTCCTCCAGTCGTCAGGAAGCAGTGCCAGCGCCGCTTGCCGCGCCAGAAGAGCCGCCGCCCCAGCCATTGGCATTGCCGGATGGCACGCGGCTGGCCGGCCTGCGCCTGCTGGTGGTGGAAGACAACCCGCTCAACCAGCAAGTTGCGCGGGAATTGCTGGAGCGTAGCGGTGCACAGGTTGTGGTTGCCGGGGGTGGCTTGGCCGGTGTAGAGCAGGCGCTGGCCGCTACACCGCCGTTCGATGCCATCCTGATGGATTTGCAAATGCCCGACATCGATGGTTTTGAGGCAACCCAGCGCATCTATGCGCAGCCGCGCCTGCGCCAGATGCCCATCATCGCCATGACCGCCAACGCCATGGAGTCTGACAAGGCCGATTGCCGCGCTGCCGGCATGTGTGACCATGTGGCAAAACCGATCGATCTGGAGCAATTGATCAACACCGTTTTACGCCATGTGGTGCGCCACACTGGTAGTGCCGCCGACATTGTGGACAGCGAGAGCGCCATTCAGCGCCTGGGTGGTAGCCGGGAGTTTTACCAGACCGTGGTTGCAGCGTTTCGCAAAGAGGGCGTCACGCAATGCACTGGTTTGTTGCAGGCCGTGAGCCAGGCCGACTATCCCACAGCCCTGCGCCAGGTCCATACCCTCAAGGGCCTGGCTGCCACCGTGGGAGCCAAGCCCCTGTCCGCAGCGGCGGCCCACACCGAAGTGTTGATCAAGCAGTTGGTCGGTACAACCATGGAGCTCGGCGCCAAATCTCTGCTGGATGAAGCGCTGGCACAATTGGAGAGTCAGCTGTCGCTGGCACTGAAAACACTGGCCCACTACGGCGAAGCAGCATAGAGAAAAAAAGGACGCGGCATGCCCCAGCATCAACCACAACCCACATTGCCAATCTTGCTGGTGGTAGACGACCAGCCACTCAACATCCAGATTCTGGTTCACATCTTCAGCCCCGACCATGTGGTGCGCACAGCGACCACCGGCGAGCAGGCACTGGCGGTGTGCGCCGAGCAACTGCCCGACCTGATCTTGCTGGATGTGATGATGCCTGGCATGGACGGCCACGAGGTGTGCCGCCGCCTGAAGGCTGATCCCCGCACCCGCGACATACCGGTCATTTTTGTCACGGTACAAAATGACCCTCGGGAAGAGGCCGCCGGTTTGTTGTTGGGGGCAGTGGACTTCATCCCCCAGCCGCTCAATGCCTCCGTGGTGCGCGCCCGCGTGCAAACCCATTTGCGCTTGCGCAAGTCGTTGCACCAGGTGTGGGAGTTGGCCTACCACGATGCGCTCACCGGTCTGCCCAATCGCCGCTTGCTCAATGACCGCATGGGGCAGGCCATGGCCGTCAGCCAGCGCAGCGCGTGTTTTGGCGCCTTGATTTTTCTGGACCTTGACAACTTCAAGCCACTCAACGATGTGCACGGCCATGAGGTGGGCGATCTGCTGTTGGTCGAAGCCGCCCAGCGCCTGAAGGCCTGCGTGCGCGAAGTGGACACCGTGGCGCGTTTTGGCGGAGACGAGTTTGTGGTGTTGTTGACTGCACTGGTGCCAGACCGTACGGATGCTTGCGAACGCGCTCGCCTGGTTGGTGAAAAAATCCGCAATGCCCTGGCCGACCCCTACCGCTTGAGCGTGCCGCAAGGGCCGGACGATGCGCCACTGGTGGTGGAGCACCGGTGCACGGCTAGTCTGGGTGTGAGTGTGTTCTTGGGCAATGCGGCATCTATCGCCGACGTGTTGAAGTGGGCCGATTTGGCCATGTACGACGCCAAAGAAGCCGGGCGTGACATGATTTGTTTTTACGAAAGTCCAGCATGAAACCCACTGCGCCCAAAGGCCTTCGCAAATACGCCCGCATTCCCTTTGCCGCCCAGGTTCTGTTGCACGTGCAGGGGCAGACCCTTACGGTCCACCTGCTGGACATTGCGCTCAAGGGTGCGCTGGTGCAAACCAATACGCCACAACCTCTGACGTTGTATGAAAAATGCCGTCTGGAGCTGGCCCTGGCCGATGACGGCGAGGGTGTCACGATGTCAGGCAACATCGTGCACTTAGACCGGCAACATGTGGGTATTGCCTGCCAGAACATGGATCTGACCAGTCTGACCCGCTTGCGCCGCCTGATCGCGCTCAACACGGGCGACCCGGCGTTGATAGACCGTGAACTCTCCCACCTGTTTGGTGTGGCCTGAGACCCTGTTACATGCGGTAACACCGCGCCGGCACCATTGCCTGTGGCACACTCCCGGCCTTGATTCTCTCTCCCAAGCGTCCGTTCTTTTCGCCATGCAAAAAATCATCGCGCAACTCGCGCAAGAAATCCGTATCCGCCCCCAACAAGTCGAAGCCGCCGTGGCTTTGCTCGATGGTGGGGCCACCGTGCCATTTATCGCCCGCTACCGCAAAGAGGTGACGGACGGGCTGGACGACATCCAGCTGCGTGAGCTGGAAACCCGTCTGTCATACCTACGTGAGCTGCGCGACCGAAAAGAGGCGGTGCTCAAGGCGATTGACGAGCAGGGAAAACTGACCCCGGTGCTGATGGCCGCCGTGCACAACGCCGCCACCAAGCAAGAGGTGGAAGACATCTACCTGCCTTTCAAGCTCAAGCGCCGCACCAAGGGCCAGTTGGCCAAGGAAGCCGGGCTGGAGCCGCTGGCCGACGCATTGTTTGCCGACCCTACGCTGGTGCCCGCCGAGGCGGCTGTGGCCTATGTCATCCCCATGCGCCCGGTGGTGGAGGGCGAAGACAAACAAACCGACTTCTCCACCGTGCAGGCCGTGTTGGACGGCGTGCGCGACCTTTTGAGCGAACGCTGGGCCGAGAACC
>JBKJJC010000093.1:0-6939 GCA_046598245.1 Rhodoferax sp. | reverse complement strand
TAGGGATTGAAGAAAAAATCGTCCTCTTCGTAACGGGTGCAAGGCAGGATCTGTAGCTTCTTGGCGGGCGCTACCCCCTCGCAGCCTCCCTCGGAATCCCCGCACTTACGAATACTTTTGGCCGTGCCTGAGGGGTCCACAATCACCAGCACCTTGGGCAACTGTACCGAGTAGCGGCGGCTGCTCGCGGGCATAAACCACGGGTCGTCGCCCCATACGCGAATGCGGGGGGTGAACCCAGCGTAGTCCGCTCGGAGCTGGTCCAAGTCCGCGTAAACATCGGGGTACCCATAGCGGATGGCGTTCACAATGAACAGTGAGCGGTCAATTCCCTGGGGCTCTGCGAACGGGTAGACACCTGTACAGCGGCCGAAGAGGGGGCTGGTGGCCACAATAATCTCGCTTTGAGCAGGCAGTTTGCGGACCGTATCTTCCGAGACGCTGCATTCCGCAACACCGCCGGCCGTGAGCGGCACCCAGTAGATGATTTCGCCACCGGACGTGGCCGTCACCTTGCTGCTCTGAACGCGCGTATCCATCCGATCAGAAGGCAAAAAACGGTCTAGCAACACGAGGGCAAGGGCGAAGCTTGCGATACAGGCAAAGAATTTTTTCATAGGCCGCATGGTGAACAAGCCGCGCACTATAGCCGCTCGTAAGCGAAGGCTGGCCAACAATTTACACTTGCACCATGCCGCACCGGCACGCACTTCACTCCAAATCCAATACCGACCATGAGCAAGTTTGTACCCATCAGTGGCTTCCCCGAATGGCTACCCGAGCAGCGCCTGCTGGAGCAGCAGTGTATGGACACCATACGCCGCCAGTACGAGCTGTACGGTTTTGCCAACATCGAAACCCGCAGCGTGGAGCCCACCCAGGTGCTCAGCGGCAATGGCGACGACAAAGAGATTTATGTACTGGCCCGTCTGCACGAGGACCCCACAGTACCCAAAGCGCCACCCGAGTTCGGCTTGCGCTTCGATCTGACCGTGCCCACCGCGCGTTATGTTCAACAGTTTAAAGGTCAACTGAGCTTTCCCTTCAAGCGCTACCAGATGCAAAAGGTCTGGCGCGGCGAGCGGCCCCAAGAGGGCCGCTACCGCGAATTCACGCAGTGCGATATCGACGTGATTGGTGATGGTGCACTGCCCAGCTTCTACGACGCCGAAGTCGTGCGCCTGATGGCGGTGGTCACCAGCCAGTTGCCCATTCCGCCCGTCACGCTGCGCGTCAACAACCGCAAACTGCTGCAAGGGTTTTACGAAGGGCTTGGTATTGCCGACACCAACGCCGTGCTGCGCGTGGTGGACAAGCTCGACAAAATTGGTGCACCCAAGGTCTCAGCGCTGTTGCAGACCGAGCTGGGTCTAACTGAAGCGCAGGCGGCGCAGTGCCTGGCCATTGCCAGCATCAAGACCGCTGACACCACGTTTGTCGACCGTGTGCGGGCGCTGGGCATCAGCTCGCCTTTGCTGGACGAAGGTCTGACCGAACTGACCGAAGTGCTGGACAACGCGGCTGACCTGAACGCTGCGCGATTGGCCGCCGGGCAGCCACCGTCGGTGTCCGCCGACCTGGCCATTGCACGCGGCCTAGCCTATTACACCGGCATGGTGTGCGAAGGGCAGATGCAGGGCTTTGAGTCTTCGGGCTCGGTGTGTGGTGGCGGGCGTTATGACAACTTGGCGGGTGACGCCAAGGTCAAACTGCCTGGCGTGGGCATGTCGATTGGCCTGACCCGCATTCTGGGCCTGTTGTTTGCCAAGGGTGTGCTCAAGCCCACCCGCAAAACCCCAACCGACGTATTGGTAGCGCTGAACGACGAGGCCAGCCGCCCCGCAGCCAATGCCCTGGCCAATCGCCTGCGCGGCCGCGGTATTGCCACCGACCTGTACCACGCGCCCAAAGCCTATGGCAAACAGATCGAGGCAGCCGCCAAGCGCGGCATTCCGTTCGTCTGGTTCCTAGGCGAGGACGCCAGCCACCAGGTGAAGAACCTGTTGACGGGTGAGCAGACTGCGGTTGATCCGGATAACTGGTTGCCGTCGTAGCCCTTGCCACCGACGGGCCATTTCCCGTCGTCTACTGGCCTACTGTCGGCATCTGCTTTATGCGGGCCGCCAAGTTGACGCCGGGCTTGAGCAGATCCACCTGGTCGCCCAAGATGTGCGCGGCTTCTATCAACAGCACATCTTTGTCGTCCTTACGTGCCTTTTCGGCGGCCAGCTCAACTGCCAGGTCGCGTTCACCGGCTTGCAGTCCATCGTCCTTGTCTGCTGCGTCACTCTTGGCGCCATTTTTGCCCTTGACTGCGGGCTTGCGGGCCGCCAGTTTGGCTTCTTGTGTGTCTTTTTCCTTGCGCCGCTCAGCCTCGTTCAATGAAATGGCGTTTTGCTTGCGCAGGCGGTTGAGCTCGGCAAGATCTTCCTGCAGGTACTGAAAGTCCTTTTCGTTCTTGATGCGTTGCTTGTGTTGGGCCACGAGGATGGGCAGCAGTTCCTGCACAGACCCCTTGGGTGAATACGTGACGGGCTGGATCTGAGTCCACGGCAGCGCGTTGTCAAAGCGGGACTCGCCGTAGTCGTTTGCATCCAGCACCGTGGGGAAGGCCACATCGGGTACCACGCCGCGCAACTGGGTCGTGCCACCATTGATGCGGAAGAACTGCGCAATGGTCAGTTTGATTTCGCCCAGGGCAGGTTTGTCGTTTTTGGCGATGCGGTCCAGGTTGACCATGGTCTGCACGGTGCCCTTGCCAAAGCTGGGCTCACCCACAATCAGGCCGCGGCCGTAGTCTTGCACGGCAGCGGCAAAGATTTCGGAGGCCGATGCCGAGTTGCGGTTCACCAAAACACCCAGCGGGCCATCCCAGGCCACGTCAGCCTTTTGCGAAGTCTCCACGCGTATCCGGCCACTGGCATTGCGTACCTGCACCACTGGGCCTTTGCCAATGAACAGGCCAGTGAGCTCCACCGCCTCGGCCAATGAACCACCGCCGTTATTGCGTAGGTCCATCAGGATGGCGTCAACCTTCTTGGCTTTCAGTTCCTTGATCAACTGGGCCACGTCGCGGGTGGTACTTTTATAGTCTGCTGCGCCCTTTTGCTTGCCAGCAAAGTCTTCGTAGAAGGAGGGCAAAGCAATCACACCAACGGTATGGGTGACCTTGCCATCGGTGACCGTTTGTATGGACGATTTTGCCGACTGGTCCTGCAGCGAAATGGGCTTGCGCACCAAGTTGATGAAGACGTGTTTGCCATCGGGCCCAGCCTCGGCGGGTAGTACCTCGAGGCGTACCACGCTGTCCTCAGCGCCGCGTATCAGCATCACCGAGTCATCCAGGCGTGCACCCATGATGTCGGTGATGGGGCCTTTTTCACCCTGGCCCACGCCAACAATCCGGTCGCCCACCTTGAGCTTCCCCGATATGCTGGCCGGGCCGCCCGCCATCAGTTCGCGGATGGTGGTGTAGTCGTCTACCTCCGTCAGCACCGCGCCAATACCCACCAGCGACAGCTTCATGGAAATGTTGAAGTTCGCCGCAGTGCGGGGCGCCATGTAGTTGGTGTGGGGCTCTATCGCCATCGTGTAGGCGTTCATGTAGGCGTTGAAAGCGTCTTCGCTGTTGGCGCGGCCTATGCGCTTGAGGCTGTTGTCGTAACGCTTGTCCAGAACGGTGGCGATGCTCTTGTCGTCTTTACCCGCCAGCTTGAGGCGCAGCCAATCGTTCTTGACCCGTTTACGCCACAACTCCAGTGCATCGGCCTCGGTTTTGGACCAGGTTTGCTTGTCCCGCGAAAACTGGTAACTTTCGGTGCTGTCGAAACTGAACCCCTTTTTGAGCAGGCTGCGGGCGTAGGTAAAACGTTCGGTGGCACGTTTGGTATAGAGGTTGAAGATGGCAAAGGGTCGCCCCAGCTCGCCGTTTTGCATCTCTACACCCAGCTTATTGCGAGCCCCCTCAAACAGGTCGATGTCGGTCTGTACAAAGTACAGTTTTTCGGGGTCTAGTGCTTTAAGGTACTGGTCGAAGATCCGGCTGGATAGGGATTCATCTAACGGCATCGCCTTGTAGTGGTAGCGCGACAGCAGCTCTGTTGCCAGATGGGCTGCCTTGGCGTCGTTGGCGTCTGGCGCCAGCACTGCGGCGTGTGCCGCCGTCACAAAGGCAAAGAGTAATCCCAGTAGTTTCAATTTCATCCGAGTTCCGATTCAATCGACAGGTGGTAGAGGTGTTTGGAGCGCCTTGGGTTGCGAAAGTTCCACAGAGGGTTTACCGCGGCCGCAAGGTCATGTGTTCTTTGGTCATGGTGATGTCGAACTTCGACAAAAAACTCTGGCCCAACAGGGCGTCATCCGCGTCACCGCCCACCAGGCCCACGCCAACCCGTACACCAGACACCTGGATGGGTCCAAGCGTTACCGGTACATCTTTGACTGTGCGGCCCTGCAAATCGCCATTGGCCGTATGGAAGGTGGTGGGCAAGCCTTCGGGCACCCCAGCGCTGCGTGCAAAAGCGTCGCTGACCACGACAAGCGACGCGCCGGTGTCCACCATAAACATCACGGCACGGCCGTTGACGGTGCCGGCGGCATAAAAATGCCCGTCAAGGGCTTTGGGGATGACCAACTCTCCCTTGGCTGTGATGGTGACCGGCTTGGGTTTGAGGTACTGCGTCATCAGCGCATACAACACGCCCATAACAACCATCCAAAACGCGACGATGCCCAGCGGGCCCCAGTCCATTCCCCCAGTGCGGGCGGGCTCGCCCTGTTCTGTGCGTGGGTCGGTCACAGGGCGGTGTCCATTTCGGATCGGATAGGGTCATGGAGCGGATAAATCATCGTGTAGCGGATATTACAGGCCCGACACCAGTGTCGCTGCGTGAAGGTAGTTGCCTTCGCCATAGATGGCGGCCTCTTCGTGACAGGCATGGACCAGTTTGACGACATGGTCGTCGGCCGACGCAATTGCGGCGGCCATAACAGCATCCCATGTGTATTCAGCGGTAACTGGTGGCGTTGCAAGCGCTTTTACCTGCGCGGCCATATAGGCGGCCACCACGTTCTGCGCCAATAGGGTTTGCGCAGGTACGGTGTCTTCAAGCCAAGGCAGCAATGTGCGCACTGCCCGCAACCCTGTAATCATATGCAGCACCGTGAAGTTGGGGCTGGCCACATAGCGGTCCACTGCCAAACTGGCCAACTCCCGGATGCGAATGGCAAGACTGGGCGCGGGGGCCAGGGCAGGGGCCAACGCTTTATAGACGGCGGACTGACTGGCATCTTTCATTCGGATACTAATCAGTGGCCCGTCGCTGCGCCAACCTATGGACTCTTGTACCAGGCGCGCGGCCCAGGGCGCGAATTCCAGTTGGGTGTGGTTTGCAGGCGGCGCAGTCAATGCTTGCCAACGCCAAGCCCAATAGGCCAACGCCGCCGCCAGTTCACGGCCATGGCCCGCCTGTACCGCGTGGGCGGTGCGGATCACGCCATGAAATGCCGCCGCCGACAACCCCAGCATCAAGTCCGGCAAGACACGTCGCAGGCTGGCATCTACACCATCGCGTGTTACCAGGTTGTTGAAGTACGCCAACAGCGTCGGGTATGCGTCAGCTTGGCCGCGCATCGCACGCCAATCCATGTTGTTCGGGTTCAACAAGATAGCGGGTTCTGGCGCTGTGCGACCCTCAAAGCGCAGGCTGTAGTGGGCATAAAAGTCTTGCATACGCTGCGGGCTAGCCCCCAAGCTGTGTAGTGCGTGCAGAGCCATGGACATGTGGTTGGTGAACTGGTCGCGGTACTCGGGTGGCAGTCGCAAATTGGCATCCAGCAGAACATGCAGTGCGGGGTGGATGGCGGTCGATGTTGGCAAGGGTGTGTACATGAGGGGGTACCAAAAAAGTGAATCAATGGTCTATCATGCAAGTTAAAGTTAACTTTATGTCAAGCATGTTCAATACATTTATTCCCATTGGTGAGCTGGCACGGCGCAGCGGCGTGGCCGCCAGTGCTTTGCGGTTCTACGAAGAGCAAGGTTTGTTAGTCAGCCAGCGAAATGCGTCTGGGCGACGCCAGTTTGCCCGCGGTGATTTGCGGCGCGTGGCCTTCATACGTGCAGCGCAGGCCGTGGGGTTGACGCTGGATCAAATACGCGACGCATTGGCCAGTCTGCCCGATGGCCGCACGCCGACCCAGAAAGATTGGGCTCGCCTGTCTAGTGCCTGGCGCCCCCTGCTCGACCAGCGCATCGCCGACCTGACACGCCTGCGTGACCAGTTGTCGTCGTGTATAGGATGCGGATGTTTGTCACTCACCCAATGCGCGTTGTACAACCCCGGAGATATAGCGGCCAAACGGGGCGCTGGGCCCCGTTATCTGTTGGGCGATCGGCCGCCCAACAGCGGCGCGGGTAGGTAGCCCGAGCAGTTGCACCCACTGCTCGGGCCTCGGCACTACACGCTTACGGGAAAGCGAAGTTGGTCGTGACTACAGCGCCAGCAGTCAAAGGATTGAGCGCGACAAGTTTCTCTGCGAATCCCGTCAAACTGGCACCCAGCGTGTATTTTCCGGCTACGGCAGTGTCTGCGACTAATACCAGCGCATTGGGCGCTGCAACATAAGGCCCGACCAACGGTGCACTGACAGGCAACGAGAAGGTATAGCCACCGGTTACGTCATCAACAAAGCGGCCCGAAATTTGAACCGTTGTGCCCGCCGTGAGGGCCTGCAAAGCACGCACATAGCTGCCGGCCGTGGCGGTACCTGTCAGTGTGGCGGAGGCCGATGCAGGCGGGTTCAACGGCGCAGTGGATGTGTTGAATGCGGTTAGCGTGTCAGTTGCAACCACCACACCCGTCACGACCAAGGTGGTGCGCCCCGTGCCGACCATTACCAAGCTGTAGGTGCCCGGAGCTACAGGCTGCAAAATGAACT
>JBKJJC010000084.1:0-49464 GCA_046598245.1 Rhodoferax sp. | reverse complement strand
CGGCATGACCGGCTACTTTGGTCTGATGGATGTTGGCATGCCCAAAGCGGGAGAAACCGTGGTGGTGTCGGGTGCCGCCGGCGCCGTAGGCCAGACCGTAGGCCAAATCGCCAAGCTCAAGGGTTGCCGCGTGGTGGGCATTGCCGGTGGTGCCGCCAAGTGCGAGTGGGTAGTCAAAGAGCTGGGCTTTGACGCCTGTATTGACTACAAAGCGGGCGCCGGCGCGGTGCGCGCAGGTCTGAAAGAACACTGCCCCAAGGGCGTGGACATTTACTTTGACAACGTAGGTGGCGAAATCCTCGACGATGTGCTCGCCAAGATCACCCGTGGCGCGCGCATCATCATCTGCGGCGCTATCAGCCAGTACAACAACACGACCGCCGTGCAGGGCCCCAAGAACTACCTGAGCCTGCTGGTGAACCGCGCCCGCATGGAAGGCATTGTGGTGTTCGACTACGCCGACCGTTACCACTTGGCCGTGGCCGAGATGGCGGGCTACATCCAAAGCGGCAAGATGAAGAGCAAGGAAGATGTGGTGGTGGGACTGCAGACTTTCCCCGAGACCTTGCTCAAGCTGTTCAACGGCGAGAACTTTGGCAAGCTGGTGTTGGAAGTGGCGAAGGACTGATGGGAGAACGGTTGATAGCCTGCGTTATTTGCTACGTTTTATATAGCACATAACGTATATTCCACGGGGGCTACAACCCGCACTCGCGCATGAAGTGGCCCAATTCAATGGCGTTGGCCACTTCGAGCTTTTCAAAGATCCGTGCACGGTGGGTGTCAATGGTGCGGTATTCGACCGGGGACAATGCCTTGGCAATCTCCTTGCTGGTCAAGCCTTTGGCTAACAAGGGTGCAATCTCACGTTCACGCTCGGTCAGGCGGGCCCACCGGTCAGACGCGCTGCGCATGGACTGCAAGTCTTGCGCGCGTTTGGCTGCCTGCTCCACCGCCAATGCCACCTTTTCCAGCAGTTTCGTCTCGTCATTGGGGTTCTTTTCAACCCAGCCAAAGGCGCCACTTTGCACGGCCTCCACCGCCGTCCCTATGTCGCCATGCGCCGACAGAAACAAAACCAGCAACGGGCTCTTGCGCTGGCGCAACACATCGAAGACCTGCAGGCCACTCATACCGGGTTCCATGCGCAAGTCCAGCACCACACAACCACATTGCTGCAAAGCAGCCTGTGCCAAAAAAGTCTCCCCCGAGTCAAACATTTGCACGCTATAGCCACGCGACAGCAGCAGCATGCCCACGGAGCGGCGGGCACCATCATCATCGTCCACCAGGTAGAGTTTCAAATCAGGTGTGGTCATGCTTGCAAGGGTAGAAAGAGGGAAAAAATAGCGCCTCCGCGCGGTCGGTTCTCAAAGGACAGATGACCACGGTGGTTCTCGATAATGGTTCGACACACATTCAGCCCCAGACCCAGTCCATCGGGTTTGGTGGTGAAAAATGGCTCGAACAAATGCTGCATAGCTTGCGTTGAAATGCCGGACCCTTGGTCTGCCACCGAAAGCACGACTGCGCCGTCCTGCCGCTCGGTCCGAATCTCGACCACACGGCGGTCCCGAGCGGTATCGACCATGGACTGCATGGCGTTCATCACCAAGTTGCTGAGCACCTGTTCCAACAAAACTTGGTCCCCGGTTACGGTGGGCAGGGCCGGATCCAGGTGGGTGACGACCGTGACTCGGCGTGCACGTATTTCTGGCTGTAAGAGTGTGAGCACGTTGTGACCCAGGGTATTGATTGCACAGACCTCCTGACCCCGCGTACGCAACCGTGCAGGCACCCGAATTCTCTGCACAATGTCTGCTGCGCGACGTGCCTGGGCCTTGATGTCATCGAGGCTGCTGCCCAACAAGTCTTGTCGCCCTTGCTGGGAAAACGCCTTGGCGGCGCTCGCAAAGTTTGCCATGGCCATCAATGGCTGGTTCAGTTCATGGGCCAGGGTAGACACCATTTCTCCGAGGATGGTCAGGCGCATCGCGTGTTGCAACTGTGACTCGTGCATGCGTTGGCGTTCTTCAGCACGTTTTTGCTCGGTGATGTCGACTACCGAGCTCATCCAACCCGCGTGTTGGCCGTCGGCATCGATCAATTTCGCCGTATAAATCATGGTAAATACTTCCCGACCATCGTGGTGCAGGATGCGCGATTCGAACCCGTTGAGTGCTGGATTTCCGGATAGCAGTTGGGCGTTGTCGCGCCAGTGTTTTTCCATATCCTCCGGATGCCAATACGGGTAGGGCGGCAGCCGTCCGACCAGATCCTCAACGTTGTAGCCTGTGATGTCACACAGGGCACGGTTGACGTATAGGATGCGGCCCTCCAGATCACGTGCCCGCATGCCCACAACCAGCGAGTCTTCCATAGCCTTGCGAAACGCGTGGGCCTGCTGGAGATCGTAAGTGCGCTCCTTGACCCGTTTCTCCAACTCACGCCGCGCCGCACGCTGTTGGTTCAGGCGCATACCGCGCTGAACCCATATGAACCATAGCAGGGCGATGGCCAATGCAACCAGGGCCGTAATTACCCAGGCCACATTGCGCGCCTGCTCCACAACAGCTAGGTCAGACGTGACCGTGAGAGTCCAGCCAAACTCTGGAATCACGGTGTCCAACGCGAGGTAATCGCGCTCTTTTCCATCCAGCACAGCCGACAGTTGGTAGTCCGCACGATCGGCGCGCCGCTGGGCCTGCAGGGGCACAGACTGTAGGTTCCAATGGGCTCCGTAGGGTTGGTAGAACATCAGCCACTCTTCTTCTATGTCAGTGACTGTGCGCATGGGCTTGTGCTGCCACTGCGGCACATTTCCAAGGAATGCAATCCCACGCCGATCGGACAGGACAATCGGGTCTTTGACCGATTTCCAGGCACTTTGAATCGCGTCAAGGCTCACTTTGGTTGCCAATACCCCCACGATTGCACCACTCGGGCTGTGCACTGGCTCCGCGATGAACAGTCCCGGCACACGGGTGGTTCGGCCAACGGCATAGAAGTAGCTTTTCTTTCCATACTTGGCCTCCGTAAAGTAGGGTCGCTGCCAATACGATTCCCCGACAAAGGTGATTGGTTCACGCCAGTTGCTTGCGGCGAGGGTGTTACCGCGCATGTTCATCAAATACAGGGCGGACGACCCCGCGCGGGTATTGATGCTTTCCAAAAACTTGTTAGTTCGCTCTATCTGCTTGGGGTCTTGCGGGTGCTCCAGCGCAGCCAGTACTTCCTGGTCGTGGGCGACGGTAAACGGCAGGTAGTCGTAGCGGGCCGCTGCTTCGCGCAGGCCCAACGCATGGATGTCCAGGGCCCGGCGCATGGTGTCGAGCTGCCGTTCCGTCTCTACGGCTGCGGCCGTCTGCCCCGCGGTAATGACGACCACACCCAGCAATAGAAGTCCGGCCAGTCCCGCAACCCACAACACGCGTCGCGTGACTGGCTTTTCTGTGTGTATCGAAAAACTCCCCATACGCTCCTCGTGTACTACCACTATTGATTGTCTCGTAAAGCGAACCCTACTGGACTGCGACTTTGCGTGCCGTTGTCGGGGCCAGTCCCTCAAACCGGGTCAGCCCTTGTGTATCACCAATGTCTTTGACTTCCTTCCATGCGGGTTGAAACCGCCCCTCCTTGAGCGACTCCAGCTTTTGCGTCAGACAGCTTTGCAGTCCCGCGACGCGCAGCCCCTGCTCGCCGGAGGGCTTGAAGGGACGCGTGACCAGCAAGTTGGGAACGGCCAGCATGGGCAGGTTGAGTGCGTTCATATTCTGGTAATTTCGATTGACCACCTTATAGGGCGCACTAGGCGTGATATCAAACACTGCCAACGCAAAACCACTGTCCTTGCCCATGCGGGCAACCACCGGCATCGGCCAACCCGCCAAAGTCAGGACGGCCTGTACGTCGCCCTTTTTCAACATGGTCAGTGCCGCTTCATCCGACTCTGCATTCACCATCGTGAGGTTGTAATTCAGAGTCTCTTGCAGAATCTGCACCGTCAACTGTCCAGACCCTACCAGGGCCACTGTGCGGTTGCGCAACTGAGAAAACCGGGTAAAAACTTCCGTGCTGCCGGTTATCGGGATCGCTGTGTTGGTCCACGGAACCCGCTTCACATCAACCAACGAACCAGCCGACAGCGTGATGATGTGCAGCAGATTGAAGTGCAGTGGAACCACCGCCTTGAGTGAACCGATATTGTCGTCGCTGTCCTTCATTTTTTGCAGCAAATCCAATTGAACCATCCCAAGCTCTGCTTGGTTAGACGATAGCAATTGAAGGTTTTGCAGACCGCCCGTGCTGTTCACGTTGCAAACCCGGACTTGTTCGCCACAGCTTGCCCGAATATCTTGCACGATGCGCTCATAGACTTTGCCGCTTGGCCCACTGGCAATTCGCAGGTCACAGGCGGCTTCTGCGACCGCTTGCGCACCGGCACCTGCCGCCCACAGGCTGAAGGCAAGGAATATGCTGGCTTTGGTAAAGGTTGTTGGAATGCGTGATTTCATGGTGAAGACTCCTCAAGGTTGTGTGTGAAAAATGAGTTTGGAGCGGGGGCTCTCGGTGTTGCCAGTGCTGGTGCTGGGTGAGCCCCACCAGCTCAGTAGTAACAGGGCCAAAAATGCAGCGATGGCAAGCCATTGCAGGCGCTTCCAGAATTTCATGGTGTTCTCCTTGTGTTGCGTGGTTCACGTAGCAGGGCTGATTCGGACTGGTCAAACCCACTGCCTGCCAGCATGTCGCGGGTGGGGGCATCGATGGAGCACAGCTGCACATCCAGTTCGGCAAAGACGGTGTTGAATCGGGTCTGCACCGACCGAATGGCCTCGTCGGTCAACAGTTCCTGCATCAACTGGTCTACCTCGTTGGGTTTCAGGGCGGACATCACCACCTGGCCGGCCTGCGCAAACTCCCACTCAAATACCTTTTGCTTGACCTGGTGCTGAAACGACTCCAGCGCGCCCTGAGCCTCGTTCAATCGTTTCAGGTTGGCTGTGTAGAACTGCTGCATGCGAACCAAGGCGCGGTCCTGGCGCTCCAGCACGTGGCCGGGGTCCCGGTGCCGGCGTTCATCGAGCATTTGGGTCATCGATTCAATTTGACCGCCAATATCCGCCAGTGCCTTGCGAAACGCCTGGAGCCGCTCGCCGCGCCGCATCACTTCGTTTTGCAACTGCTCCATCGGGTTGTTTCTAGCTTCGGTCTTGCGTAACTTGAGGATCCGGTTTTCCATCATCTGAAAACCTAGGGGCAACAGGTGAAAGACGACGGTTCCTGCGATAGCCATGCCCAGCAATACGGCGAGCCCCGCACCCGCCGATACAGCCGCCCAAATTAGCGGTGCCGACAGCGCCATCGCAGCCAGAACTGCAACCACGGCTGCGACCCTGAGCGCAACTGACGTCCGCTGGGCGTCCCAGGGTTTGCTGCCTGTCATTGATAGTTCTTTCATGAAATTCCTCCGCGTTTGTGGTGATGGATGCGAGTTTGTCGGGCCAGCGGCGTGGCGTCATCCGTAGCAGCGCAGGGGGATTGGTTGCAAAACTACGCACGGCAAGGCGGCATAGCCTGCGTACTTCTACGCACGGCTGTGCTGGTGTGCCACCACTCTAAGAGTGCCTCGTCTGATCAGGTACCTGCAAGTCCCAGGCGTGTCGAGCTAGCCAGCCGGGCAGTGAAAATGGCTGGTGCTTACAGTCGATCAAAATTTGAAAGGCCTGGGATTCTTGGTCAGCCGGTTGGGCCAGAATCGTGCCTTAATCTCAGGCTTCTGCCACCACAGTCGATTTATTCAACAACGCCACTTGCAAGGGCGAGCCCTTTGCTGTGTGAATGAGAAAGAATAAGACCATGCTACCTCCTGCTCTGCCCGCAAATGAACCGCAGCGTATAGAAGCACTTTATGGTCTCAATGTTCTCGATACACCGGCGGACGAGCGTATAGACCGCATCACACGTATTGCACAGGCTAATTTCAAGGCGTCGATAGCCTTGGTGTCTCTGGTGGATTCTGGGCGGCTGTGGTTCAAGTCAAAGCAAGGCTTGGATGCCACCGAGAGCCCCAGAGACATTTCATTTTGCGGACACACGATCTTGGGCGATGGCGTTTTCTACGTGCCCAATGCGCTGATCGATTCACGTTTTTCTGACAATCCGTTGGTCACCGGACCACCGAATATTCACTTCTATGCAGGTGCGCCTCTGGCTGCTCCCGATGGATCGAAAGTGGGCTCCCTGTGCGTCATTGATACGCAGCCCCGGACTTTTTCACAGCAAGACTTAGGCTTTCTTCGTGACCTGGCCGATCTGGTTGAGGATGAGTTGGCGCGCGATCAAAAATTATCCGTAGCCAGAAAAGGTGCCGACGCGATGGCGCGATTGACCGCACTCATCGAATCTTCAGCCGATGCGATCATGAGTAAGACGCTGCACGGCGTTATTACTGGGTGGAACCCTAGTGCCGAACGCATCTTCGGCTACTCAGCGCATGAGGCAATTGGCCAGCCGATGACCTTGCTGACTCCGCCTGACCGAACTGAAGAGGCGCTGAGCAACCTTTCGCAAATCGTGCAGGGAGAGCGGATCCTGAATTTTGAGACCGTACGACTGCATAAAGATGGCCAACGCATTGACATCTCTGCCAGCATGTCCGCCATACGCGACAGCACGGGAACAATCACCGGCGTTTACAAAATAGCGCGCGATATTACCGCTCGGCTTCGCAACGAAAACGCGCTTCTTGAATCGGCACAATTGGTTAAGTCCATCGTTGAAACGGTTGTCGATGCCATCCTGACAATTGATGCCCGCGGCTGCGTGCGGTCGTTTAACCCGGCTGCTGAACGGATGTTCGGGTATTTGGCAGGGGAAGTGATAGGGGGAAACGTCAAGCTGCTGATGCCCGAACCCTATCAGTCGGAGCACGATGGTTACCTGGACCGCTATGCCAAGACCAGACAAGCCCATTTTATCGGCAGCGGCCGGGAGGTTTTGGGTAGACGCAAGGACGGTTCCGTCTTCCCGATAGAGGTGACTGTCAGTGAAATGCAGATAAGTGGCAAAGCCATGTTCACTGGCATCGTGCGCGACATCAGTGAACGCAAAAAACACGAGCGCATGAAAAGCGAATTTGTGTCTACGGTGAGTCATGAATTGCGCACACCGTTGACCTCTATCCGTGGTGCACTGGGCCTGGTGCTCGGCAAATTTTCAAGTGGCCTACCAGACAAGGCGCGGCAGTTGCTGGAAACTGCCAACCGCAATAGCATTCGACTGACCTTGCTGATCAATGACATCCTGGATCTGGAAAAGATTGAATCCGGACAGATGGATCTTGACCTGAAGTCTGCGGATCTCGTTGCGTTGGTGCGACAAGCGATCACTGCCAACGAGGGGTATGCGCACCAGCACGGCGTGCATTTGCGATTGGTGGCGGCACCTGAACGGGCAAGTGTGCGAGCCGATGACCATCGCATGGCGCAGGTGTTTGCGAATTTGCTCTCCAACGCCATCAAATACTCACACAAAGGTGGAGCGGTAGAAGTCTCAGTGCTTGCACGCGACCCAATTTACCGGGTGAGTGTGCGCGACCACGGCCGCGGTATTCCGCAAGAATTTCGTTCACGCATGTTCCAACGCTTTTCCCAAGCGGACAGTTCCGATACCCGCGAAAAAGGCGGAACCGGATTGGGTTTGAGCATTACCAAGGCCATTGTCGAACAGCATGGCGGTCAAATCGATTACCTCAGTGTGGAAGGGGAAGGCACCGACTTCTTTTTTGAACTACCTGCTTTGCAGGAACAAACCGAACCGGCAGAGGCAACGGACGGTCGGCCGTGCATGTTGATCTGCGAAGACAACCCCGATGTGACTACCGTGTTATCCGAATTGCTGGCGCACGAAGGCATCTCCAGCGACCGAGCGGCCACCGCCGCTGAAGCCATGGACCTATTGCGGCGCAACACCTATCGCGCCCTGCTGGTCGATCTGGGCCTACCCGACATGGATGGTAGTGTGTTGATCCAAAAATTGCGCGATGTCGAAGCCACCCGCAATTTGCCGATTATTGTTGTCTCGGGTCGTGCGCGCGGGGATTCCGGGGTCTTGAACTACGAGACCTTGGACGTTTTGGACTGGATACAAAAGCCGGTCGACCGTGAGCGCCTTGCCCAAGCGCTGGCCCAAGCGTTGCGAAAAAGCAAGTTGCCACGGGTACTGCACGTCGAAGACGATGCCGATGTCATTGAAGTGATTCGATCATTGCTTGAAGACACGGTGGACTATGTGTATGCCAATTCACTGGCACAGGCCCGTCGGCGACTCGAACAAGAGCAGTTTGACCTAGTTCTGCTCGATCTCTTCTTGCCAGATGGCTCGGGCGCTGAACTCATTAACTTTATCGGCAAAGGCACGCAGGTGGTGATATTTTCGGGCGAAGCACCCAGCAATGCGCTTAGTCGGCAAGTCAGCGCAACGCTGATAAAAGCCGCAACCAGCAATGAGCGATTACTGGCCACCATCAAAAATGTACTGAATCGTGATGGAGTTGGAAAATGAACGATACCTTGAAGATTCTTTATGTGGACGATGAACCAGACATTCGCACCGTTGTTCAGTTTTCGTTAGAGGACGAAGACGGAATCGAATTGAAACTCTGCGCCTCGGGCCAAGAGGCGTTGGAATTGGTGCAGAGCTACCAACCCGATTTGCTGCTACTGGACGTGATGATGCCTGGCATGGATGGCCCCACCACGCTCCAACGCATGCGCGAATTGCCCGGTATGATGACCGTACCTGCAGTGTTTATTACAGCCAAGGTACGCCCGAGCGAAGTCGATGAGTTCAAGGCCATGGGTGCGGTCGACGTGATTGCCAAGCCCTTTGATCCAATGACTCTGGCTGATCAGGTGCGTACGTTGTACAGAGGGACGCGAAATGACTAACCCAGTGCCGATTCCAAAAGCCGAGAAACTTCGCCTTTTACGTGCCGACTACGGCAGGTCGCTTCCGGAACGCTTGGGCGCGTTGATGCATTGTTGGCAGGCATTGGCAACGACCGACGTATGGGGGCCTGCGCACGCGGACTTGCTGCATCGCGCACATTCATTGGCGGGCTCCGCCGGAACTTTTGGATACGGAAAGATCGGAGCCGAAGCAAAGCTGTTGGAAGAAATTCTGTCGACGCTATCGCAGACAAACGCTGCTCCGTCAGACGGTCAAAAGGCGACAATTTTGGAGATGCTCCAAAACCTTTGGCTGATACTGGAATCGGGACCAGACGAGACAGACGATTTCAAATTTTCCGCAAAGTTAGAAGATGTATCGGGTAAGGACAAGCCCATCAATTCCCGCGTTGCACTCATAGAAGATGACCCCCTGCAGGCGCAGGCAATGGCAGCCCAACTCAGCTTGCTCGGGTGGGATGTAAGCGTCTTTGCCAGTGTCAATGAGGCCGAAGCGATGGCGCAAGACCCTGCACCGGCGGCACTGATAGTTGATGTGAACCTTCCGGAAGGGCCGCTTGCTGGCATTGACTTTATCGGAAAAGTCCACCGGCAATCACTCGTGCGGCTGCCTATGATTGTGATTTCCGTCCGATGGGACTGGGACGCCCGTTTGGCGGCGGTGCGCAGTGGAGCAGACGCCTACCTCCCCAAACCGGTGGACATTGGGACTTTGTCAGAACATTTGGACCGCATTACCCAGCGCAACAAGCCTGAACCGTACCGGGTACTGATCGTGGACGATGACTCCATGCTGGTGAACCACTACGTCGAAACGTTGGCCGCTGCAGGTATGGCGAGCCATGGCATTTCAGAATCGATCTCGCTCCTGACTTCGATGACTGAACACCGACCTGAACTGGTGTTGATGGATCTGTACATGCCGGACTGCAATGGCATTGAAGCAACCCGGGTGATCCGTCAGGACCCGCAATATGCCAGCCTTCCGATTGTTTTTCTGACGTCCGAGCCCGGCTTGATGCATGAGCAACTGGCCTTTCAGACCGGTAATGATGATTTTCTGCGTAAACCGATTTCTAATGCTGATTTGGTTCTTGCGGTTTCTATACGCGCTGAGCGCTTTCGTGCAATGACGGCTCTGGTACGCCAGGATAGTATGACGGGGCTGTACAACCACTTAGCGTTCAAGTCGCGCTTAGATAGTGAAATCGACCGCAGCCGCAGAAGCAAAAAACCGCTGTCGGTGATCATGCTTGACATCGACAACTTTAAGCGCGTTAACGACACCTATGGCCAACTACAGGGCGACCGCGTGATCAAGGCGCTTGCACAATTGTTGCGCATGCGCTTACGCAAATTGGACATCATTGGACGCTATGGTGGCGAGGAGTTTGCGGTGGCCATGCCGGACACGCCAGGGGATGTAGCAGCAACAATTTTGAATGAGTTGCGCGAACAATTTAGTCAATTGCGTTACATGACTGGCAATGGAGATTTTGCGTGCTCCTTTAGTGCGGGCGTTGTCTCGTGTCATGCGCTGGATGGCGTAGCCAGTGTGCTAAAAACCGCCGATCAGGCCCTCCACCGGGCAAAAGAGTCCGGCAGAAACCGTGTGGAACGACTTGGTTGAGCGGAGATGCTGCTTTTTTATGACCAACTGATGGCCAACAGACGTGCCGAACCTGAGAGCCCGGTAGTGAAAACTACAGTGACTTGCGGTCGATCAAAATATATAAAACTACTGGGTTCAATGCAGGACTACTATTCCCTCAGGCCAATCTAAGTAGGTGGACCGATACGATTGGCCGCTGGTTCCTGGTGTCAAAGGAGGAGTTATGGCCATCACTGGTATTGTTGAGACCGCTTCGGAGCCACCGCTGAGTCCCGACGGTACGCTTGAGTTTCGGCGGCAGGAGGCCTTGCTCAAAACCGGCGCCCTGCAGGACGCCATTTTTAACAGCGCCAACTTTTCCAGTATCGCCACAGACGAAAAAGGCGTCATTCAGATTTTCAATGTGGGTGCCGAGCGCATGCTGGGTTATTCGGCTTTGGAGGTTCTAAACCGCGTCACGCCAGCCGACATCTCCGACCCGCAAGAATTGATTGCCCGGGCAGCTGCGCTGAGTCTCGAAAATTCGATGCAGATTACATCCGGATTTGAGGCGCTGGTGTTCAAAGCCTCCCGCGGCATTGAAGACATTTATGAGCTGACCTATATCCGCAAAGACGGCAGCCGCTTTCCCGCCATTGTGTCGGTTACGGCACTGCGCGATGCACAGGACAGCATCATCGGCTATTTGTTGATCGGCACTGACAACACGGCGCGCAAACAAGTCGAAGCGGCCCGTACCTTGCTGGACCAGCGGCTGCGCGACCAACAGTTTTACACCCGCTCGTTGATTGAATCGAATATCGATGCGCTCATGATGACGGACCCGCAAGGCATCATCTCTGACGTAAATGAGCAAATGATTGTGTTGACGGGGCGCACGCGGGATGAATTAATTGGCGCGCCGAGTAAGAAATTCTTTACCGATTCGACCTTGGCCGAGGCCGCTATCAACCGCGTCCTCAAAGAAGGCAAAGTGAGCGACTATGAGTTGACCGTGCGCGCCCGCAATGGCGAAGAAACGGTGGTGTCTTACAACGCCGCAACCTTCCATGACCGCGACCGTACCGTGCAAGGCGTTTTTGCAGCGGCGCGTGATGTAACGGAACGCAAACGCTTTGAGCAGGCCTTGCAAGAAAAGAATGTTGAGCTGCAGCATGCCAGTCGCATGAAATCTGAATTCCTGGCTACCATGTCGCACGAATTGCGCACGCCACTGAATGCCATTATTGGTTTTTCGGAAGCACTCAAAGATGGCTTCATGGGGCAAATGAGTGACATTCAAAACGAATACGTTGGTGACATCTCGGCCAGCGGTCAGCATTTGCTGTCACTCATCAATGACATTCTGGATTTGTCCAAGGTCGAGGCGGGCATGATGACCCTGGACCTAGAGCCCGTCGATGTGCGCAGCCTGCTTTCTACCAGCCGATCAATCGTTAAGGAAAGCGCAGCCACTCGGCATATCCAACTTGAGTTTGAAATAGGCGAGAACTTGGGTGTGCCCTTTCTGGATGTCCGCAAGACCAAGCAAATTGTCTACAACTTGCTGTCGAATGCCGTCAAATTTAGCCACGATGGCGGGCGCGTTGCCTTGCATGCACGGCGCGTTTTGCGCCGTGACGTTGGCCTGCTTTCGGGTAATTGGCCCGTTCACAGCTTTCCGCTGACCGACAACGTCTGCGACGAATTTCTCGAAATCTGCGTGAGTGACTGCGGTATCGGCATTGCCAAGAGCGATATGGAAAAGTTGTTCCGTGCTTTCAGTCAAATCGACAGCCGCCTTGCACGCAAATTTGAGGGCACTGGCCTGGGTCTGGCGATGGTCAAGCAAATGGCGGACTTGCATGGTGGGACGGTCGCTGTGGCCAGCGCAGTTGGCGAGGGCGCGCGCTTTGCGGCGTGGCTGCCGTTGCGAACAGACTCTATTGCCTCACGCCCCTTGGAGTCCCCTGCACCTTTGGCGCATGCGCCGGCAGTCCAACCGCAGAATCGCATCGCGCTTGTGGTGGAAGACGACGACCGCACAGCAGACTTGATTCGTTTGCTGCTCGAAGAAGATGGGTTTTCGGTGTTGCGAGCAGCGAGTGGGGAAGCTGCGCTACAAATTGCACCCCAGCAACATCTCAGTCTCATCACGTTGGACCTGATGTTGCCGGGTATGGACGGGTGGGCGTTTCTTGCACATATACGCGAGAGCAGTACCCTTTCGCAAGTGCCGGTGGTCATTATTTCAGCCCAAGTTGAAGGCAATATGGCGATTGCAGGAGGCGCATTGGCAGTGCTGCAAAAGCCCATCCGGCGCGCCCAGTTGAAAATTTCTTTGGCGAGCCTTGGTATGCAAGCAGATGAGCAGCAAACGCGCACGGTTTTGGTTGTTGACGACGACCCTAAGGCTGTCGAGGTAATTGCCGCCTATATGCCGTTGCCGGCCTACGCAGTGGTGCGCGCCTACGGTGGCAGCGAGGCAATTTTGCTGGCGCAACAATTGAAACCGGACCTGCTCGTACTCGACATCATGATGCCCGAAGTCAATGGTTTTGACGTTGTTGAAGCACTCCAGCGCAACCCCGAGACGGCGAACATTCCAATTTTGGTAGTGACCGCCAAGGACATGACCGCGCAAGACCGCGCTGCGCTCAACAGCAAGCCAGGTGCAATCATTCAGATTGTCGATAAGGCTGATTTCAATCGCGTCAATTTCATTGCAGAGGTCAGGCGAACATTGCTGTCACACTAACAAGATTAGACACCATGGCCAAAATATTAGTCATCGAAGACAACGCACCAAATATGAAACTGGCGATGCTGCTGTTGCGTACCGCAGGCCATACACCGCTGTGCGCCTCTGACGCAGAGACTGGCCTTGCCCTTGCACGTACCGACCCACCAGACCTCATATTGATGGACATTCAACTGCCCGATATGGACGGCTTAACAGCCGCAGCGTTGTTGAAACAAGATACGGTTACGGCAACCATTCCCATCATTGCCCTGACCGCGTTGGCCATGCCAGAGGACCGAGAGAAAAGCCGGATTGCAGGTTGTGATGCGTATATTGCAAAGCCCCTGCGTCACACAGAATTGTTTGCTGTCATAGATGCTCTGCTAGCAAAGGCGATGCCACGCGCTGGCCATGCAGTACCGACCTTGGACCGATTGCCATGACCAGCCCTGCTGCTGCCACTATCCTTATCGTCGATGATGAACTGCAGAACCGTCGGCTCCTGGAGTTGATGTTAAAGCCCGAAGGCTATGCAACCCAGACTGCCGCCAATGGCGAAGAGGCCCTGACCTTGGTCGCGCAGCAGCCGCCAGATTTGATTTTGCTTGACATCATGATGCCGGATATGGACGGCTACGCGGTGGCGCGCGTGCTCAAGGCAAACCCGGCCACGGCAAATATTCCCATCATCATGGTGACAGCGCAAATCGACCGCTTCGCCCGGGTGGCGGGGCTCGATGCGGGAGCCGAGGAGTTCTTGACGAAGCCGGTCGACCGGGCTGAGTTGTGGCTGCGGGTGCGGAATTTATTGCGCTTGAAGGTCCTGGGCGATTTTTTTCAAAATCACAGCGTCATGTTGGAGCAACAGGTACAGGCGCGTGCTGCCGAACTGCAACGTTTTCGAAGCGCCATGGACATGAGCGCAGACGCGATTCTGCTGGTCAGCCGCGAGTCCATGCACTTTGTGGACATGAACGCAACCGCTTGCTCGATGCTCGGCTACACACGCGAAGAATTTTTCGCGATGGGTCCGACACAGATCCTCAGGGTAACGCTGGGTGAGCTGGAGCAGGTGTACGACGCCACTATTTCGGGTGGCGCTGGACGCGAGAAGAAGGAAGTCGAGGTTCGGCGCAAAGATGGCAGCTTGGTGCTGGTTGAGTTGCACCAGCATGCGCAGCGATCGGGCACCGACTGGATCATTGTCGCTGTGTTGCACGACCTCGCCGAGCGCATAGAAGCGCAGGCACGGTTGGAGCATTTGGCACACTACGATAGCCTGACGGGTCTGCCCAATCGAAGACTCTACTTTGAGACGCTGCGCATAGCATTGACCAAATCCTTGCACAAAGGCTGGTCGCTCGCCGTATTGATCATCGACATAGATTTTTTTAAAAATGTGAACGACTCCCTGGGCCACGCGGTCGGTGATGACTTGTTGGCGCAGTTGAGCAACCGCCTGATTCAGTGCGTGCGGCTCAGGGACACGGTGGGGCGCTTGGACGCGGATGAATTCGGCATCATTCTTATCCGGCAGGATGGTCTGCCGGTTCCCAGTCGTGTTGCGACTGAAGTTCTGGATGCACTGCGTGCGCCTTTTTATGTGGAAGGCAACGAAGTGGTCCTGACCGCCAGCATTGGAATTGCGGTGTACCCCGACGACGGATCGGATGCTGATGCACTGCTGAAATATGCCGATACTGCCATGTGCCATGCCAAACAATCCGGTCGTGACACCTACCGCTTTTTTACGGCGAAGATGAATGCCGAAGTGCTAGCCCGGATCGATCTCGAATCCGCCTTGCGCAAGGCATTAGCAGCGAATGAATTCGTTTTGCATTACCAGCCCAAAGTGAAACTTGACAGCGGGCTCGTTGTCGGGCTTGAGGCCTTGTTGCGATGGCAGCGACCCGGACATGGTTTGGTATCTCCAAGCGAATTTATTCCGGTATTGGAAGAGAGTGGTCTCATTGTGCGTGTGGGCAGTTGGGTTGTCGCCGAGGCCTGCAAGCAAATTGGTCTGTGGATGCGTTCTTCGATCGGTCGGGTGGCAGTTTCCGTGAATGTGGCTGGCCGCCAATTCGCTGAAGGCGATCTGGAAGGTGATGTCCGGCAGGCACTGGCGGATAGCGGCATTGCGCCGGAGCTGCTGGAACTGGAGTTGACCGAGAGCTCCTTGATGGCAAACACGGAACGCACCATTTCCACCTTGAACAATTTGAAAACAATGGGTGTACAAATATCCATTGACGATTTTGGTACTGGCTATTCAAGCCTGGCTTACCTTCGGCGTTTTCCCATCGACAAATTGAAAATCGACATCGCTTTCATCCGCGACATCACAACCAATCCGGACGACGCTGCAATTGCGCGGGCCATCATCAGCATGGCACACAATTTAAGAATGGACGTGATTGCCGAGGGTGTGGAGACGGTCCCTCAGTTGGAGTATTTACGGCGCCATCACTGCGATCAAATTCAGGGTTTCCTTTTCAGCAAACCTTTGCCATTGAACAGTTTGGAGCAAATCTTGCTGGACGGCAAACGCTTGCCAAGGCCGGACAACGATCCTGGAATTCCACGCATGACATTGCTGCTGGTGGACGACGATGCCCATGTGCTGTCTGCACTGCAGCGTCTTTTTCAACCAGATGGTTACCAGATATTGTCTGCGCACTCTGCGGCAGAAGGGTTTGAGTTGTTGGCCTTGCATCCCGTGCAGGTGATCTTGTGCGACCAGCGCATGCCCGACATGAATGGCACTACCTTCCTGAGCCGCGTGAAGTTTCTGTACCCCGATACCTTTCGGATTATCCTGTCCGGCTACTCCGATCTAGAGTCCATCATGGATGCGATCAACAAAGGGGCGCTGTACCGTTTCTACACCAAGCCTTGGGACAACGACATGCTGCGGGCCAATATCCGAGAGGCATTTCGACACTATTGGCTGGTGCATGGCTGGCAGAGTCCGTAATTTTCCGTTATCTACACTTTCACAACTGCGTTCCCAACATGGAGGCAAGCTTTTCGGTGATCCGCTCCTTCGCAGGTCGCGCAAGCCACTCGGCATGCGTCACACGGTGCGCCTTCGCAAGGTCGGCCTCAAAGGTGGCGGTTTGCTCAGTAGCGAAGGCCTTGTCCATAACATTCAGGGTTGCTTCGTCGTTAAGCCTGAAGGATCGGTTGTCAAAGTTCGTCGAACCCACCGACACCAGCACACCATCGACGATCAACACTTTGCAGTGGTACATGGTGGGCTCGTACTCCGCGATGGTGGCGCCAGCAGCAAGCAGCGGCCCCCACGTGGCACGTGATGCTTTGCGCACGGTCTCGCTGTCGATGTGTTTGCCCGGCACCACGATGCGTAGCTTGACGCCCCGCCCCACGGCTTCCACCAGGGCCTGCAGCGTCAGCGTGTCTGGCACAAAATACGCGGCGGACAAGTCAATCGACCGCGATGCTGCGGTGACGGCCAGCAGATACATCAACTGCATGCTCTCACTGCCACCACTGGGGGAACTGCTGAACATCTGCGCCGATGCTGGGCCTGCGGGCGCCAGCGCGGGAAAGTACTCCGGGCCGTGCAAGACCTCACCGGTGACCTTGATCCAGTTATCGATGAAAACGGACTGCATCTGCGCAACCACCGGGCCAAGGACCTCGAAATGCGTGTCACGCCAGTGTTCGGGGTCTTGTGCCTGCCCGGTCCACTGAGAGGCCACGCCGACACCACCAGTGAACCCCACGCGGCCGTCTACGACCAACAGCTTGCGGTGGGTGCGATTGTTCAAGCGCCCCAGGTGTGACCAGTGCGGTGGATGAAACCGTTGGACCTGCACCCCGGCCTGCTCCATCACGGCCACCAGGTTGTCGTCCATTTTTGCGCTGCCCAACCAGTCGAGCAGCACGTGGACTTTTACGCCTTTTCGCGCCCGCTCGGCAAGGGCGTCGGCAAACTCCTGGCCGATATCACCGGACCAGTAGATGTAAGTCTCAAACGTTATCGATGTAGTGGCAGCGCGGATGGCGGCCAGCATGGGGGGAAATATTTCGTCCCCGTTCAGCATCGCGCGTACCTTTGCGCCCGAAATAAATTGCGGCCCGAGCAATACGCCCAGTTCGCGCATGAAATTCGGGTCATCCAGCGCGTAGTGGCGTTGTATGCGGCGCTCGACCTTCGTTTCGCCGCCAAGGAAGTTGGAAATCAGCAGTCCAACGACCAGGCACAGGAGGGCGGCGCCACCTGCTACCAGCAACCAACGCGATCGGAACGGCTTGTTTCGCAGCCAGGATTGGGACATATTTCGCCTTCGGTCTTAGTTTTTGTGGGATGGCACTGTGCCCCGCGCGGTGGCGCAGAACACATCCACACTTCCGCGAGGCATCGTCATCGATTAGCTACCAAAATCATAGCAATACAGGTATATTCTACGGGGGCTAGAGGCCAATTTAACCTAAAACTACTCCAGCAGAGCCGCATACACCAGGTTGCGAAACAGCGGCCGGTAGTAATCCCGTTGGTTAGGCGCCTGGATCATCATCAGCGCGAAGAAATCCTTGGCTGGGTCTACGAAAAAAGTCGTGCCTGCTATGCCACCCCAGAAATACAAACCCTTAGAGCCTGCCTGCGAAGCAACGCCCTCCTCCAGGCGCACGGCAAAGCCCAGGCCAAAGCCGTGGCCCGGTGGCAGCAGTTCGCCCGAGCGCCCGGCGCGGTGCACCGCTATGCCGCCCAGATGGTCGGCGGTCATGTAGCGCACGGTGGCGTTGCTGAGGATGCGCTGGCCGTCGAGCGCACCGCCGTTCAGCAAACACTGCAGAAAACGCGCGTAATCGGCGGAGGTAGACGCTAGCCCCGCCCCACCGGCTTGCATGGCAGTGGGCTGGCGCACATCGATCAGACGCGGGGCGATGCCGCCATCTGGGTCAATGGCAAAGGGTTCAGCGATACGGTGGTGTTTGTCTGGCGGCACCACAAAACTGGTGTCCACCAAGCCCAGTGGCCCCAGGATGTGGTCTTGCAGAAAATCACCCAGCGCCTGGCCGCTGACCACTTCCACCAGCGCGCCCAGCAGATCGGTCGCGCGGCTGTATTCCCACACGGTGCCGGGCTCGAACATCAACGGTATGCCGGCCAGCGCCTTGGAAAACTCGCGGTTGCTGCGCGTGCGCGAGGCTAGTCGGGCCTGGGCGTACTGGCGCTGGATGGGTTCGTTGCCCAGAATCTCATAGGTCAGTCCGGCCGTGTGGCGCAGCAGGTCTTGCACGGTGGGCGCGTTCAGCGGGTGCTGCAGCACAGCATGGCCGTTCAGCACGGTGCTGACCTGCACGTTGCCAAACTCCGGCAGGTACTTGGCCACGGGGTCGCTCAGCAGCAGTTGGCCGCGTTCCATCAGTTGCATCACCGCCACCGAGACGATGGGCTTGGTCATGGAGTAGATGCGGAAGATGGAATCCAGCTCCATGGGCACAGCCTGCTGCGGGTCTTGCTGGCCCACGTTTTGGTGCAGCAGCACCTGGCCGCGCCGGGCGATCATCGCCACGGCGCCCGGCAACCTGGCCTTGGCGACCTCGGCCTGTAGCACCTCGACCAAATGACGCACGCGTTGCGGGCAAAAGCCCAGATCTTTAGCCGAACCCAGTGGAAGGTGTTGACCCGATACCGTCATGCTCCGCTTCCTGCTTGGCCATAACGCTGGCGTGCCAGTGCGGCGCCTTGGGCCAGTGCCTCCAGCTTCTTGACCGCCACCTCGCGGCTCATAGGGGCCAGGCCGCAGTTGGTGCAGGGGAAGATGCGGTTACGCGGCAGGTACTGCAGCGCCACGCCAATGGTGTCGGCAATTTGCTCGGGCGTCTCGATCACGTCGCTAGCGACATCAATGACGCCCACCATCACATCCTTGTCTTTCAGCAGCGCCATTAGGTCGGGTGGCACATGGGAGTGGTAGCACTCCAGGCTGACCTGTTGGATGGAGCTGGCCGCCAATGCGGGAAACACCTGTGCGTATTGGCGCCATTCCTGGCCCAGGGTTTCTTTCCAGTCGGTATTGGCCTTGATGCCGTAGCCATAACAAATGTGCACGGCGGTGGTGCAGGTCAGCCCGCGCGCTGCGATCTCTAACGCCTGTACGCCCCAGTCCACCGCGTCCTGCATGTAGACATTGAAGCCCGGCTCGTCGAACTGGATGATGTCCACGCCGTCGGCCTGCAGCGCCAGCGCCTCTTGGTTCAGCAACTCGGCAAAGGCGAAGGCCATCTTGCGCTTGTCGCCGTAAAAGCGGTCGGCCACCGTGTCCACAATCGTCAGCGGCCCCGGCAGCGTGAACTTCAGCTTTTTCTTGGTGTGTGCGCGGGCCAGTTGGGCTTCGAACGCATGGACTCGGCCCTTCAGCCGCAGCTCGGCAATGACCTGGGGCACCTGGGCGTCATAACGGTTGTTGCGGATACCCATGGTGACTTTGTTTTCAAAGTCAATCCCATCCACTTGCTCCAAAAAACCGTGCACAAAATGCTGGCGGCTTTGTTCGCCGTCGCCGACGATGTCCAGGCCCGCATCCTCTTGCGCCTTGATCCACAAGAGCGTGGCGTCGGCCTTGGCCTGTTGCAGATCGGGGCCGGCCAGCTTCCACTGCGGCCAGAGTTTCTCGGTCTCCGAGAGCCATGACGGCTTGGGCAGGCTGCCCGCGATGGCAGTTTCAAACATGGGTATCTCCTGAGGAAGAAGGTGGGTTGGCGGGCACGGGCTCGTACTGGTAGTCGGGCAACTTAGCACCGCAATGCAAACAATAGCTGGCCTGCGCCAAATGCCCTTCGGTCAGGCATTCGTGGCAGGTGCGGGTGGTAGGCGGCTCCGCTGCGCGGCGGACCGTCATTTCGGCGGTGACGATGCCGGTGGGCACGGCCAGCGTGCCCCAGCCCAGCAGCATCATGCCGGAGGCAATGAAGCGGCCCAGGTCGGTCTTGGGCGTGATGTCACCAAAGCCAACCGTGGTCATCGTGGTGATGGCCCAGTACACCGAGGTGGGAATATTGGTGAAACCATTTGCTGGGCCCTCCACCACATACATCAGGGTTCCCATCACCAGCACAATCATCAGCACCGCCGACAGAAACACCAAAATCTTGCGGCGGCTGGCCCGTAGCGCAGCGGCCAGCGACTGGAATTCGGCCATATAGGCCGTGAGCTTGAACACCCGGAACACACGCAACAGCCGCAGCACCCGCACGTCGATCAGCGCGTGCACCTCCGGCACCAGCAGAGCGACGTAGGTGGGTAACAAGGCCGCCAGGTCGATTAGCCCATAAAAGCTCAACGCATAACGCGAGGGATGGCGCACGCACATCAAACGGGCCAGATACTCCAGCGTGAAGGCAACCGTAAAAACCCACTCCGAAATGCCAAACGCCAGGTCGTAGCGCGTGCCCAGCGACTGCACGCTGTCCAGCACCACCGCCAGCACGCTGGCCAGGATGACGGCAATCAGCCATTGGTCAAACAAGCGCCCGGCCCGCGTGTCGGCCTCAAAAATAATGGTGTAGAGCCGCAACCGCCAACCGCTCAGGGGCTTGCCGAGCGAATCATCCAACGAATCCAAAATTTACGTCCCTTCTGCTTCCTGTAGTGTGCGCCACATGACCTTGCCGGCACCACTTTTGGGCAGTGCGTCGGCAAACTGCACCACGCGCGGCACCTTGTAGACGGCCATGTTCTCACGGCACCAATCCACAATGCCCTGTTCGGTCACCAGATCACGGTGCGTAGAGCGTAGCACCACCACGGCCTTGACCGATTCGCCGCGGTAGCTGTCGGGTGTGGAGATGACGCAGGCCTCCTGAATGGCCGGGTGGCTGTACATCAGCGCCTCCACCTCAGCTGGCCAGACCTTGAAGCCAGACGCATTGATCATGCGTTTGAGCCGGTCGGTCAGGAAGAAATAGCCGTCCTCGTCAACTTTACCCAGGTCACCCGAGCGGAAGAAGCGTTTGCCATCCAGCTCGATAAAGGCCGCCGCAGTGGCGTCCGGGCGTTTCCAGTACCCATTGAACACCTCGGGGCCATGCATGATGATTTCGCCAGCCTCGCCCACCGGCATTTCTTGCAAGGTTTCGGGGTCGATGACGCGGGCGTCGGTACCCATGAACGGTATGCCCAGACACTGCTGCTTGGGCGCGTCCGGCGGGTTGCTGTGGCTGGGGGCGGCGGTCTCGGTCAGGCCGTAGCCTTCGATGTAGCGCAGGTCAAACTGCTCCAGCAGGCGCTGGGCCACGGCCTGCGGCATAGCCGCACCGCCCCCGCCGATGTAGACCAAGCTGGACAGGTTGTAGCTGGCAAAGTGGGGGCTGGCCAACAAGTCAATCACCATGGTCGGGATGTTGGTCCAGTGGGTGACCCGCCAGCGCGAGATCAGGCGCCCTGCCAGGTCACGGTCCCAGCGTGGCATCACCACCATGGTGGCACCGCCGCGAATGCTGCTGTGCATGACGCTGACCATGCCGGTGATGTGGAACATCGGCACCACCACCAGCACCACGTTCTCTGCCGAGCCATTGCCCCACATGCCGCTGGCCACCGCGTTGTGCATGATGCTGCTGTGCGGGTGCATACAGCCCTTAGGCAGGCCGGTGGTGCCGCTGGTGTAGGGCAGGATGGCCAGGTCGGTGGGGCCCACCAACAGTTCAGGCAGCGCGCCGCCTGCCTCCAGCGCCTGGTTCCAGTCCAGCACCTCCCCACCTTGCAATTCGGGCAGGCGGTGCCGGCCCAGCAGCCATTGGCTCCAGGCAGCGGGGGGTGCGTCGTCGCCCACCACGTCGGAATCAAAGGCATCGCCAAAATGGGTGGTAATCAGGTGGCTCAGGCGGTCCTTGGCGTCCAGTGCATTGCTGGCACGGGCCAGTTCTGCTGCCAGGTCAGCTGTGGTGATCGCAATACGTGCATCGGGGTCGGTGATGTAGTGCTTCAACTCTTCGGCGCGGTTCATGGGGTTGACGGGTACCACCACCGCGTTGGCACGCAGGATCGCAAAGTGGGCAATGACCAACTGCGGGCAGTTTTGCATGCACAGCACCACCCTATCACCCTTTTCGACCCCTAGCCCCCGTAAACACTGGGCAAGACGCTCTGCTTTTTGTAGCAAATCCGCGTAAGTCAACACGCTGCCGAAAAACACCAGGGCCGCTTTGTCGGGGTAGCGGCGCGCACTGGTCTCCAGGTTGTCCCACAGTGACGTCGCCGGTGGGGTAATCGAGTGGGGTAGCCGCTTGGGCCAGAACGTGTGATGGGCGCGCACCGAAACTCCTTGAATAGAACGTCTCGATAAGCCTAATGCCCGCAGGGCCAAGCCGCATCCGGGTAGGCCCCAAGAAAGGCGCGTTTCAGTCGCTTGCGCGACGCCAACGGCATAGAAATTGCATCGTGCTCACCGGTTCTGCAACAAGGCGCTGCGTATTGGCCCATGCAGACTTTGCATGATGTCCCCGTGTTAACCCATGTGTTCAACGCGGCACAACGTCGTAATATCACGCTGTTGCCAGAGGGTCTGAATGTATGCTACGTTTTGTACCCTGATTCAACATCAACCAAAGACTAATAGGAAACGACATGAAGAAACATCTGTTTGCCATCGCTGCGGCGACCCTTGCTGCATCCTTATTCCCGCTGGGCGCAGCCGCTCAGGCCGTCGATACCCTGGCGAAAGTCAAGGCTGCGGGCGCCATCACCATGGGTGTGCGTGAATCCTCTGGTGCACTTTCGTACACCCTAGGCGAGGGCAAATACACCGGTTTTCATGTTGAGATTTGCCAGCGCGTGATCGCCAACGTCGAGAAGGCCGTCGGCAAAAAGCTGGAGACCAAGTACCAGCCCGTCACTTCGCAGAACCGCATTCCCCTGGTGCAAAACGGCACCGTGGATATCGAGTGCGGCTCCACCACCAACAATGCCACCCGCCAGAAGGACGTGGCGTTTCTGCCCACTACCTTCGTAGAGGAAGTGCGCATTGCGGTCAAGGCCAGTTCCGGTATCACCTCGGTTGCTGAGCTCAACGGCAAAAACGTAGCGACCACCACGGGTACCACGTCCGTCCAGACGTTGCGTAAGAACGAGCGCGCCACTGGCGTTGACTTCAAGGAAGTCTTCGGCAAAGACCACTCCGACAGCTTCTTGCTGCTGGAATCCGGCCGCGCTGATGCCTTTGTGATGGACGGTGCCATCTTGGCCGGCAACATCGCAACCGCCAAAAACCCGGCCGAGTTCAAGATCGTCGGAGAAGTATTAAGCGTCGAGCCCATCGCCATCATGGTGCGCAAAGACGATGCCGCCTTCAAGAAGATCGGTGACGACACCATCAAGGAAATGGCCAAGTCGGGCGAGTTGTCCAAGTTGTGGGACAAGTGGTTCATGCAGCCAATCCCTCCGAAAAACACCAAGGTGGGTTATGCCGCCAGCGAGAGCACCAAGGCTGCCTGGGCCACTCCGAACGAGAAGCCCATGGAAGACTACGCCAAAAAATAATCCGACTCTGATCGTGCCGCTCCTGCCAGCGTTGACTGTGCAGGAGCTTTTTTTGACCGTGGCCTAAGGAGCGTGTGATGAATTGGGATTGGCAGATTTTTTGCAAGGAAACCACCACGGGCGACCAGATCGTTGGCTGTTTCGGCGATGGCAGGGATGTCACGTACCTGGAGTGGATACTGTCCGCCTGGGGGCAGACCCTGGTGGTGTCTATGGCCGCCCTGATTGTGGCGCTGGCAGTGGGCCTGATCATGGGGACCTTTCGCACCTTGCCCAACAGCCCATGGCTGACGCGTCTGGGCAATGCGTGGGTCGAATTGTTCCGCAACATCCCCCTCCTTGTGCAGATTTTCCTGTGGTACTTTGTCATTCCCGCGATTTTTCCGGCCATGCAAAAGGTGCCGTCGGTCGTGCTGGTGGTACTGGCATTGGGATTTTTCACCTCAGCGCGGGTGGCGGAACAGGTTCGCGCCGGTATTCAGGCGCTGCCCCGCGGTCAACGTTATGCAGGCATGGCCATGGGCTTCAGCACAGCCCAGACCTACCGCTATGTGCTGCTGCCCATGGCACTGCGCATTGTGATTCCTCCGCTTACCAGCGAGTCGATGAATATCGTCAAAAATTCGTCAGTGGCCTTTGCGGTGTCCATCAGTGAACTGACCTTTTTCGCCCGCCAATCCGGCGAAGAAACCGGACAGCCGGTGCTGATGTACTTGGCCGTGTCGGTGTTGTACGCCGTGTCGGCCTTTTCGATCAACCGCGTCATGGGCGTCATCGAGAGAAAAACCCAAGTACCCGGTTTTGTTGCCGCAGGTGGCATGGGTGGGGGGCACTGATATGTTCGGACTTGACCTTTCTTTTTACAACTGGGACATCATCAGCAAGTTTGTGCTCCACGGCTTGTGGTTCAGCTTGCAGCTGACGCTGGTTGCCACGGTCGGTGGCATTGCGTTGGGCACGGTCCTGGCTCTGATGCGACTTTCGGGCAAACGCATGCTTGCCGGGCCCGCCGCCGCCTATGTCAACACCATGCGCTCGATCCCTTTGGTCATGGTGCTGCTGTGGTTCTTCCTGATCATTCCGTTTGTCATCGGTCGCCCCCTCGGCGCTGAGACGTCGGCCGTCATTACCTTCATCGCGTTTGAAGCCGCTTATTTCTCCGAAATTGTGCGGGCGGGCATCCAGTCCATTCCACGGGGCCAGGTCTACGCCGGGCAAGCCATGGGCATGACCTACGCGCAGAACATGCAAATCGTGATCCTGCCGCAGGCATTTCGCAACATGCTGCCGGTGTTTCTGACGCAGACCATCATCCTGTTTCAAGACACTTCGCTGGTGTACGCCATCGGGGCCTATGACATGCTCAAAGGTTTCGAGACGGCGGGCAAACAATTCGGACGGCCCATCGAGGCCTATCTGCTGGCCGCTGTGGTGTACTTTGCGATGTGCTACGCGCTGTCACAGATCGTGCGCCAAATTCAGATCAAAACCCAGATCATCCGCTGAGGAAAAAAATGATTCAAATCCAAAACATCTCCAAGTGGTATGGCCCGGTGCAAGTGCTGAACGATTGTTCAGTCACCATCTCCAAGGGCGACGTCGTCGTCGTCTGTGGCCCATCGGGTTCGGGCAAGTCCACACTCATTAAAACCGTCAACGGCCTGGAGCCGGTGCAGCAAGGCAAGATTTTTGTCGACGGCACCGAGCTGCAGGCGCCCACCACCAACCTGCCTAAACTGCGCAGCAAGGTCGGCATGGTGTTCCAGCACTTTGAGCTATTCCCACACCTCAGCGTCACCGAGAACCTGACCATTGCCCAAATCAAGGTCTTGGGACGATCGGCCGACGAAGCCAAGGTGCGGGGCCTGAAGATGCTGGACCGCGTGGGCCTGATGGCGCACAAAGACAAGTTCCCCGGCCAGCTTTCTGGCGGCCAGCAGCAGCGCGTGGCTATTGCCCGCGCCCTGTCCATGGACCCCATCGTGATGTTGTTCGACGAGCCCACCTCGGCACTCGACCCCGAGATGGTGGGCGAAGTGCTCGACGTGATGGTGACCCTGGCCAAAGAAGGCATGACCATGATGGTGGTAACCCACGAAATGGGTTTTGCACGCAAGGTGGCTAGCCGGGTTATCTTTATTGACGTGGGCGGCAAGATTCTGGAAGATTGCTCCAAGGACGAGTTTTTCAACCACCCAGAGAACCGCCAAACCCGCACCAAAGACTTCCTCAGCAAGATTCTCCAACACTAAGCACCCCGCCTAAGGATCACCCGCTATGCCAAGCGCCACCCACCGATCCATCTCCACGCGGTTGACCTTTGGGTTTGGCGGAATTCTGATACTGCTCATAGCCGTAGCGGTGGTCGGGCAAATTTCGGCCAAGGCAGTGCAAAAGCGCATGCAGGAGATTACCGGGGTCAACGCCACCAAAACCAAGCTGGCCAATGCTATGTTGGCCAGCGTCAACGCCCTGGGCATACAAAGCCGCTCAGTAGTGATGCTGGACGCAGTCGATGCTACGCGATCGAAGGAGCAAAGCCAGCAGCTGAACGAGTCGCTGAAGCGGTACGCGGGACAAGAAAAGGAATTGTCCGCGCTGGTGCAGGCCGGCGATACCAACCCCGCCGAACAGGCGCTGATGCAGGAAATTGAGGCCATTGCAAAAAAGACCGGCCCCGAACTCCAACAGGCGGCAACCCAGGCGCTGGATGGGGATGCCGTCGCGGCCAATATGACCGTCATGGTGCGGGCCAACCCAGGCGAGTTGGCCTGGAACAAAAAACTGGCTGGCATGGTGGAACTGCAATACGCACGCAGCCAAGAGGCCACCCAATTGGCAGAGCAAACCCAGTCACAGGCGCTGGTCACAGGGGTGGTGCTGGTGGCTGTTGCACTGGTATTGGGTGCCTTCATTGCGTGGCGCATCACGCTCAGCATTACCGCACCGATTGGTCGCGCCATGGTGGTGGCAGAACGCATAGCAGCGGGTGATCTGACATCGGCCATCGACGTGCGCATCAACGACGAGACTGGCCGTCTTTTGGAGGCCATTGCCACCATGCAAGACAAGTTGCGCCAACTCGTCAGCAATATCAGTGAGACGGCCAACAATATCGAATCCTCCAGCGCCGAAGTCGCCAGTGCCACGCTGGACCTGAGCCAGCGCACCGAAGTGGCTTCACACAACCTGCAGTCCGCAGCAGGCAATTTGGAGAATTTGAACGGCACCGTGGAACACAGTGCTGAGTCCGCCCGCAATGCCAACCGCCTGGCAAATGCTGCATCAGACACTGCAATACGTAGCGGAGAAGTCGTCAACAAAGTGGTGCAGCGCATGGACGACATCAGCGCCAGTTCGCGCAAGATTGCCGACATCATCAGCGTCATCGACGGCATTGCCTTCCAGACCAATATCCTGGCGCTGAATGCCGCAGTCGAAGCCGCACGCGCAGGCGAACAAGGCCGCGGCTTTGCTGTGGTGGCGAGCGAGGTGCGTAACTTGGCCGGGCGCGCCGCTGCGTCGGCCAAGGAAATCAAGACCCTGATCGGCAACAGCACCGAACAGGTAGAAGCCGGAACTGCCTTAGTAGCGCAAGCTGGCCACATCATCCAGGAGATGGTGCAGTCCGTCAAAGACGTGTCCACCATCGTCGGCGAAATTGCGGTGGCCACGGGTGAGCAAAGTGGGCGCATAGGCTCCATCTCACACGCCGTGACACAACTTGACGACACACTGCAACAAAACGCCGCCATGGTGGAGGAAAGCGCGTCCGCCTCCGAGAACCTGAAAGAACAAGCCCGCAACCTCACACACATAGTGAGCACATTCAGGCTCAGCCGCGACGAACCAGGCTACGCCAAGCAAGCCAATGCAGGCATTGCCGCTTCACAACACCTGTTGCCAAACCGATCATCGTAAGCATGTTGATGCGGTACGAGCCTGCAACGCCAGCGTAAACTGCTGAGGCTTATTGTTCTTTACTACTGGAGTACTTGTAGATGAAACTGAATACCGTAAAAACCGTCGCCACCTTGGTCGCATCGCTGGGCCTGGCTTGGGCCGCCCCCGCACACGCGGGCAAAACACTGGACGGCATCAAAGCCCGTGGCCAGGTTATTTGTGGTGTGCACACCGGTTTGGCAGGTTTTTCTGCTGCCGATTCCAATGGCAAATGGAATGGACTGGACTCCGATGTTTGCCGCGCGATTGCCGCAGCTGTGTTGGGTGATGGCGACAAAGTGAAATATGTGCCCCTGCCCGCACAGGCCCGCTTCACCGCGCTGCAGTCCGGCGAGATTGACGTGCTGTCGCGCAACACCACCTTCACACTCACGCGCGATGCATCGCTGGGCCTGAGCCAGACTGCCGTCACCTACTACGACGGCCAAGGTTTCATGGTGCCGGTCAAGAGCAAGATCAAGAGCCCCAAACAACTCAAAGGCCAGACCGTTTGTGTGCAATCTGGCACCACAACCGAGAAGAACCTGACCGACTACTCCAAGGCCAATGGCCTGGGTGTCAAACCCGTCGTATTTGAAAAACTTGAAGCCGTAGAAGGCGCTTACTTCTCAGGCCGTTGCATTGCCTACACGACCGACGCGTCGGGTCTGGCATCGGTGCGCAACAAGTCCGCCAAGAACCCGGCCGACCACGTCATCCTGCCCGAGATCATTTCCAAAGAGCCGCTGGGCCCACTGGTACGCCGGGGTGATGACGAGTGGTTTGCGATTGTCAAATGGGTGGTCTACGGCCTGATCGAAGCCGAAGAGTACGGCGTGACCCAGGAGAATGTGGATGCCATGAAGACCAGCCCGGACCCTGTGGTGGGTCGTATCCTGGGCACGACGGAAGATACCGGCAAACTGCTGGGCCTGGACAAGGAATGGCTGGCCCGCGCTATCAAGACCACCGGCAATTACGGTGAAATCTTCGAGCGCAACGTCGGTCCAAAATCTCCGTTGCAACTACCCCGTGGTCTGAACAACCTGTGGAACAAGGGCGGCCTCATGTACGCCTACCCCGTACGCTAAACCGTGAAGCGGCAAGCCCCGCCCAGGAGGAAAAAATTCTCCTGGCGCAGTCAGGCCTTTCGGGGCCTGGTGTACCAAATCCTGGCGGTCACGGCCATTGGCCTAGCCATTTGGTTTTTGGCCCACAACACCGCCACCAATATGCGGATCCGCGGCATCCAGAGTGGCTTTGACTTTCTGACGAGTGCCGCCGGTTTTGATATCGGCGAAAGCCTTTACCCCTTTGACTCGGGCGAACCCTACTGGCGCGCCTTTCTGATTGGCCTAACCAACACACTGCGGGTCGCCGTGTTAGGCATCATCCTCACCACCGTGCTGGGTACGCTGATTGGCATCGGCCACTTTTCGCGCAATGCGCTGGTGCGCGGTCTGTGCAGTGTGTATATCGAGGTGTTTCGCAACATCCCCATCCTGCTGCAATTGCTGATGTGGTACCTGTTGTTCACCGAGCTGTTGCCCGCATCTACCGACCCCATCATTGCTGGCCCCTTTTATCTAAGCAAAGGCGGCCTGAACTTTCCCATTCCTCTGTGGGCGACCGGCCACGCCTGGGCGGCCTGGGGCCTGCTCGCGGGGGTGGTGCTGGCGTGGTGGCAACGCCAACACGCGCTACGGGCATTTGAGCGTACGGCTCGACCCACCAGCATGTTCTGGAAGCCCTTGGCCATTGTTGTGGTGGCAGGTTTCTTGGGCTGGCTGTTAGGTGGTGCACCAGCCGAATTTGACAGCCCCAGGCAGGGCGAATTCGCCATTGAAAATGGCGGCGCACTGACGCCCGAGTTTTTGTCGATACTACTGGGCCTGACCGTATACACGGCTGCCTTTGTGGCCGAGGTGGTGCGCGCAGGCATACAGTCTGTACCCCGTGGACAGGCCGAGGCCGCTGGCGCATTGGGCCTGAGCCCGCTACAGGAGATGCGCCTGGTGATGCTGCCCCAAGCCCTAAGGGTCATCATCCCGCCCATGACCAACCAGTACCTCAACCTTACCAAGAATTCTTCACTGGCCGTGGCCATTGGTTACCCCGATGTGGTGTCCATCGCCAACACGGCCATCAACCAGACGGGCCGGGCCGTGGAATGTATTGCCGTCATCATGTTGGTCTACCTCAGTACCTCGCTGGCAACCTCGCTGCTGATGAACTGGTACAACGCACGTGCGGCCATCAAGGAGCGCTGACCCCACCATGACGGCATCTTCTGGCCAAACCTTCCTACCCATAGCGGCGCGCCCTGCCCCGGTCAATACCGACGGCCTACTGCCGTGGATACGCACCAACCTGTTTGGCAACTGGCAGACCACGCTGGGCACCGTGGTGCTGGGCGGGCTGCTGCTATGGATGCTGCCCCATGTATTGGACTGGACCCTGTTACGTGCCGTATGGGAACCCAATGCCGACGCCTGCCGTGTCGAGGGTGCGGGCGCCTGCTGGGGCGTCATCGCCGAAAAGTACCGCCTGATCCTGTTTGGGCGCTACCCGTTCGAAGAGCAATGGCGCCCACTGGTGGCCACGCTGCTGATGGTGGCGCTGCTGGTGGCCAGTTGCATGCGCGCCTTCTGGAAGCCCTGGCTGGCGATTTTATGGATTGCCGTACTGGGTGCATTTTTCACCATCATGCACGGTGGTGTGCTGGGTCTGAGCCGGGTCGAGACCGACCGCTGGGGTGGCCTGCCGTTGACCATTTTGCTGGCCTCGTTGTCGGTGTCCATGGCCTTCCCGATTGCATTGGTGGTGGCGCTGGGGCGGCGCTCCAACCTGCCGGCCATTCGCAGCGCCTGCACGATTTATGTGGAGCTGATCCGCGGTGTGCCGCTGATCTCGGTGCTGTTCATGGCGTCGTTCATGTTCCCGCTGTTCATGCCCCAGGGCTTCACGATTGATGTGTTGATACGCGTGCTGGTGGGCATCACACTGTTTGCCGCAGCCTACATGGCCGAGGTCATCCGCGGCGGCTTGCAAGCCATACCCAAGGGCCAGGTTGAGGCCGCAGCAACGCTGGGCCTGTCGTATTGGCAAACCCAGCGCAAGATTGTGTTGCCACAGGCACTGGCCATGGTGGTGCCCGGCATCGTCAACGGGTTTATTTCCACTTTCAAGGACACGTCACTGGTCACCATCGTCAGCCTGTACGAACTGACCGGCGCCATGGGCCTGGCGTTGAATTCGGACGCCGACTGGCGGCCCTTCAAGATCGAGGGCTACCTGTTCATCGCGTCCATCTATTTCATCTTCTGCTTTGCCATGTCGCGCTACAGCCGCTGGGTGGAGAAGCAGGTCAACCGGTCCAAGCTGCGCTAACACCAACCACCATGTCCGAATCCATCATTACCTTCGACAAAGTCAACAAGTGGTACGGCAACAATTTCCACGTGTTACGCGACATTGACTTGTCGGTCGCCAAGGGGGAGCGCATCGTGGTCTGCGGGCCGTCCGGCTCCGGTAAGTCCACGCTGATTCGCTGCATCAACCGGCTGGAAGAGCACCAGCAAGGCCACTTGACCGTGGATGGCGTGGAGCTGACGGATGACGTCAAGGTGATTGACGATGTGCGCAAAAAAGTCGGCATGGTGTTCCAGCAGTTCAATTTGTTCCCGCATCTGACGGTGCTGGAAAATCTGACGCTGTCACCGATGTGGGTGGGCAATATGCCCAAAAAAGAGGCAGAAGAAAAGGCGATGGAGCAGCTAAATCGCGTGCGTATTGCCGAGCAAGCGCTCAAGTATCCGCTGCAGCTATCGGGAGGTCAGCAGCAGCGCGTGGCCATTGCCCGCGCGCTGTGTTTGACACCCAAGATCATGTTGTTTGACGAGCCGACCAGCGCGCTGGACCCGGAGATGATCAAGGAAGTGCTGGATGTGATGATTGAGATGGCCAATCAGGGCATCACGATGATTTGTGTGACGCATGAAATGGGCTTTGCCAAGGCCGTGGCCGACCGCGTAATTTTCATGGACGAGGGGCAGATCGTGGAGCAGAACAACCCGCACGATTTCTTCAACAACCCCCAGAGTGAGCGCAGCAGGGACTTCTTATCGAAGATTCTGGGGCACTGATGCGCGGCTAGTGATGCGCGGCTAGGGGCAGCCGCTGAACTTCCCAGCGGCTGTATCGCCTAGACCGCAGCCACAGCCGTTAAACGCCCACTAGCTTCTTGAATGATGGCAGAACGGCGTCGCCCTTAAAGGGTTTCACGATCCAACCCTTGATACCCGCCGCCTTGCCGCGTTCTTTCATGACCGGCGAATTCTCCGTGGTGAGCATCACAATGCTGACCGTGCTGTTATTGAGTTCGCTGCGAACTTTTTCAGCCATCGTGAGACCATCCATATTGGGCATGTTGACATCGCACACAATCAACTTGATCCCAGGATCTGCCTTGAGTTTGACCAAGCCGTCACGTCCGTCCACGGCCAGGGCCACAGTTAATCCGTTCTTCTGCAAAAAATCGCCCACCTCGTTGCGAACGGTGCTTGAATCATCTACTACCAAAATTTGCGCCATAGCGAACCTCTTTACGTTTTAGAAAAATTCCAACTCACCCGAAGAAACCAACTCGTCAACTGATGCGACGTTTTCGGCAAAATCCTCTGGCGACCAACTCAAATTGAAAACAAATTTTTGTTGAATCACCAATGGCCGAAACGACGCATCGGCCCCATCCGATATCGTGTATTTAAAACACAGCTGCGGGTTTTCTGACCCAAATGAAATATAGCGGTGCAAATTATTGATGATGATGGGCACCTGCGAAAGATAAATATCCTCACGCACACTGGACAGGTAGCGGTTCTTGATCGCGCCCCAAATCAGGTTGGTGATTTCACCCAACAGCCCATTGAGGTGCCGAAAATCGTAGGCTTCTTCAGGATTAACAAAGGTTCGCCCCGCTTTCACCAGTTGCATCAGGGCTTCTTCTTCAGTCTGCAACATCATATAACCCCGGCACCAACTGCTTTCCAAGGGAATCAATGTAAATATCTCGCCGAAAATCAGACGGTCCCGCACCAGATACGGCGCCTCGACCTCTACCTTCATTCCCTTGAATTGACTCTCCAGCGCGGGGATCGCAATTTCTGTAATGCCACGAACCAGTGCATTCGGATAAGACCGACTGAAGATGAATTCTTCTATAACCGCTTGTAATTTTGCGATGGAGTCAATGGTGTAGGCAGCACTGAACAACAAGCGGTCGCGCTCAGGAATGTCATCAACTCCGTCCACCACTTCTCGCCGCAAAAAAATGGGTAGCTCTGGACGTACCGCGTGGATTTTGCGTGCTAACGCTGTGCCATCCTGGGTGTTTTCGCCGTACTTCTCGGACAGCAAGATGGCCCCCAAATCCAGGTTGGATCGCAGCACGGCCATGACGTTATCAGGCTGCACTTTGAGCCCCACCAGACCATTCGCATCGCAAAAAGCCTTTATTCGCTCGAAACAACCCGCATCGCTGTCAAGGACCAACACCTTGCTAACTATCTGTGCCTGTTCAGTCATTTCTATTCCTTTTGAAAATGCAATCGTCGGCTAGAAAAACTCCATCTCGCCGGCAGAGGTGGTTTCCTCGACCATCGTCCACTCAAAATCAAGATCCGCATAGTCCCGTACGCACAAGGTCACGTAAAACTGCTTGCCACCCTCAGTGGTGGCTCGGAAATGCTGAAAGTGTCCACCGTTCAAAGACTCCAGGTGGTTGACACACTCGCGCTCGATGATGTTGGGCGTCGACATGGCGACGTGCGGATAAACACGTGCCAATTCGCGATTCAGGGTGCCGCAGCAAATGTTTCCGCATTCCCGAATGGCATCCAAAAAAGCCTGGTCATTCATCTCGGCAGGGGCGACATTCGTGACACGGGCAAAGTGGCCCTGGGTCGCTTCGTCTGACGTGAAATAAATCATTACCGACAGCCTGAAAAGAAAGGATGCCACCGTAAGCATGACGACATTTGCTTCTTGGATCTCTTTAAGGTTTGAAACTATCTCAACCTCACAAGATTCAGGCGCTGCCCCACCCATACTGGACTTGATGCCCAGCGTGAGCATCTGGTCAAAACTGTTTTTCGCCCGATTGCTGATCATGTTGTTTCAACTCAGGATGTCAACTCGTCTTTGATCTTATTGTTGATCAAATTGAGGCCCGTCAGAGACCCGATGATCATCTTCCCGCCCGCTTGCAAGTCCTGGAAAGTGGTAGTCGTAATCAGGTCATTTTGGTGCAGGCTGTTGCGATAGCCCTCGGACAGGCTCTCTGCCCGTGCGGCCAAGTTTCGCATTTCATCGGCAACTACAGCAAAGCCCCGCCCCGATGGGCCAGCCCGCGCCGCCTCGATGGAGGCATTGAGCGTCACGATAATCATGTATTTGACGATCGAGGCAAATTCGTCATTTTTGTCGTGCATCGCCCGGTTGTGGATAACCAGTTCGTTCATGTCTGCGTGCCAGCGCTCAAAGGTTTTTACCAAATCGAGCAGTGCCACGATTTCACCAGCCAAGGCCTTGCTGTTGTCCAACGCAGCTGTACCCGAATGTTGACTTTTTTCGAGCTGCTCCAAGGCGCCGGGGTGCACGTCCTGCCGCAAGCGCGCGATCTCTGCCTGCAGCGAGGAGCATTCCACGTCAGACGCGTCGCGAAGCTCCTGGCATTCATTTTGCAGAGCGTCCAACTGCTCACGCAGACGCTGCGGCTCGGCCTTAGCCTCCTCCGCATCGACCATTGTTGCGAGCCTGGTCTTGAGTTGCAGCACTTGCCAACCCAAAAAACACGCGATTGCAACAGTCGCAATTAGCAGAACCCATGTTGTGTTGCCCATGGCACCTCAATCAATTAACACTTGGTATGGCTAAGACTAACATAGGCTGTCACCGTGCGCTACCCAGAAGTTTCACCCACACAAAATTTTGCACGGTACTGCGAAACGCCTGAACACGATTTCCAAATTGCTATTAACTCTGTAGCTGCTTTCTAAGGCAGGTGATCACCCAGCAACAGTCGAACCAGTCAGAAAGACTTCGTGTCCGCGTACTGGATATACGGAAACAATCGGCACATAATGCGCCTCACACAATCGCTAAAGTTGGAGTCGAGCCCTCGACTTGACTAGACAATAAAACCTAAAGGCCAAAGAAATTTATGATTAATTCATACTTTCAATCCATGTCGCTGGCCCGCAGACTCTCCCTCGGTTTTATCAGTGTTCTCGTGCTTTTGCTGGCGGTGGCGATCACCAGTACCTACGCCCTGCAGTTGCAGGGTAAACGGGTGCAGCGGATTGTTCAGATCAACAACGTCAAGACCGCGCTCGCCAATGATTTGATGGAAAACATCAACGATCTGGCAATTCGCGCCCGTTCCGCGGCACTGTTTACCGACATGGATCGCAAACAGTTGGACGTTGAATTCACCGCAGCAAAAAATGCGGAAAAGTCATTTCTCAAAACCGAAGAGTCGCTCAATGCCCTGTTGGTGGGGGACAACGCCACCGACAAAGAGCGATCGCTGATGGCAGAAATCTCTGCTGCCGGGAAAAAAGTGCTACCCCAAACTGCTGAATCACTCGAACAAGCGATGGACGCCGACAACGTGGCGGCGGTTCTTACCCTGAGCAATCGGGTAAGGCCGGCGGAAGTCGTTTTGCGGGCCAAGGTTACCGAATTGATTACGCTGCAAAGCCAAATCAATGAGGAGGCCAACAACGACGTGTTGTCCCTGCAGCGCAAGGTCTTTGTGACCTTGGGCATCCTTGTGACGGTGGCGCTTGCCATGGGAGGCCTGATTGCCTGGCGTATCACCAAGAGTGTGACCACGCCGATCACCCGCATGCAGGTCATGATGACGGAAATCGCGACCAGCCAAGACTTCTCCCGCCGTGTGCCGGTCGACCGGATGGATGAGATAGGGCTGTCCCTCGTGGCGTTCAACGCGATGATCGGAAAAATCCAGGAGAGCTCGGCACAACTTAAACAGAAGACGGCAGACATCCAGGCCATGATGTATTACATCCCGCAAGGTATTTTGACCATTGAACAAGGTGAAAAGGTACACCCCGAGTTCTCCGCCCACTTAGAGCAGATTCTGGAAACCCAGGATATCGCCGGTCGCAGCGTGATGGACCTCGTCTTTGCCGACAGTCAATTGAATGCCGAAATCCTGTCACAGGTGGAAGCGGCAATTACGGCTTGCATCGGCGAAGAAGCCATGAACTTTGAATTCAACGCGCACCTGATGGTTACCGAGGTGGAAAAGAAAATGCCGGATGGCCGGGTCAAGATTCTGGACCTCAGCTGGTCACCCATCACGGACGACACCGACACCGTGGTACGGCTGATGCTCTGCGTTCGTGATGTGACAGAACTGAAGGCACTGGCTGCCGAGGCCGGCAAACAAAAACGCGAGTTGGAAATCATTGGCCAGATCCTGGCCATCAACCAAGAAAAATTCCACGAATTCGTCGACAGTTCGCTTAAGTTTCTGGCAGAAAACAAACAGCTCATTGACGCCGCTGGCACGGGAGCCGGTGGAGTGCCAGATACCGAGGTGGTTACGCAGTTGTTCCGCAACATGCACACCATCAAGGGCAATGCGCGCACCTATGGCCTGTTGCATCTGACCAATATGGTGCATGAGGCCGAACAAAGTTATGACGAGTTGCGCAAGAACCCCGATGCGGGCTGGGATCAGGAAAAGATGCTGGCCCAACTCGCCGACGCGTCCACCGCCATAGACGAGTACGTACGCATCAATGAAGCCAAACTCGGTCGAAAAGGCCCTGGACGCAGAGGCGGGGTAGACAGGTTCTTGATGGTGCAAAAAGACCATATTCAACAAGCCCTTGGTATTTTGGACAACGTGGATTGGGGGAATATCGCTGCTGCGCGAGACGCCGTTGGGCGCGTGCACAACAGCCTGGCCTTGATCGGCACCGAGAGCATGGACAGCATTCTTGCCGGCATATCCGATTCGCTGCCGTCGCTGGCCAAAGAATTGGGCAAGGAAGTTCCCCACAGTTCGATACAAGACCACGGCATCGTCATCAAGAGCCAGGTTGCGGATCTGGTGCGAAATGTATTCATGCACCTCTACCGCAACTCAATGGATCATGGCATTGAGTCGCCAGCGGAGCGCATTGCCAAAGGCAAGGCAGCGGCGGGGCAGATCCAGCTAGAAATGTTTTTGAGCGACGACCAGTTGCAATTCAAGCTGCGTGACGACGGGCGCGGACTGGCCGTAAGTTTGATTGAGGGCAAAGCGATTGAGAAAGGTCTGATCCCAACGGATCAGAAAATGTCGCCAGAAGAAATTGCCCAGCTCATATTCAAGCCGGGCTTCTCTACCGCAGAGCACGTTACCGAAGTGTCCGGCCGTGGGGTTGGCATGGATGCGGTCAAGAGTTTCGTGGAACGCGAAGAGGGCTCCATCGAATTGCGCTTTCTGAATCCGCAGGCAGCTGTCCCAAGCGACGGCTACCGACCATTTGAGACCGTCATCAGCCTGCCCGCAAAATTCGCGGTACGTTCAGCGGCTTCCGCAGGGTAGGTGGCGTGGAGCGCAGAGTCGAGATTTTCTCGTTCACGCTGGATTAGATTTTGGCAGACAGGTGGTGTAGCGAATCTCGCTCAGTGTTGCGCCACTGAGCACGAATTCTCTGGCACTCGCAGGGTCCGGCGCAAAGCCCGCTTTGGCATAGAAATCTATCGCCCGGCTATTGGCCGCCAGCACCCATAGACTAACGGACTGAAAGCCCTGCTCCGCCAAATGCGCTTGCGCATGCAACCACAGTTGGCGGCCTGCGCCGCCGGACCAATACTCTGGCGCGACGTATATCGCCCAAATCTCGGCCGCGCCAGGTACTGCATCTTTATCCCGACTGGGGCCATAAGATACCCAGCCGCAGATGGTGTCACCCCGTCTGGCAACAGCCACGTTTTGTTTGCCCAGTGGTATCTCTTCTCGCCAGTAAGCCGCGCGCTTCTCAACCGATAGCCCGGCCAAATAGTCGTCCGGCAAGATTCCGGCGTAGGCCACCTGCCAGGTGGCGACATGTATTTCGGCAATTCGGTGCGCGTCATCAACCGCAGCAGGATAAATTTGCATAGTGACCAAAGAGAGTGAAACCGACAACGAGGATAACTGCTCGGTCAATACAGTCAAAGATAGTCAGCAACCCGAAAGCGTCGCGTCTTCAGCCAGTATTCCCAGGTATAGCCAGGCCACAACGTATCGATGCGCCCATCCGCATGCTGGTACCAACTCTTGCAGCCCGATGCCCACACCGTGCCTTTCATTTTGTGCTGGACAGCGGCATAGTCATCCCGCTGCACATCGGCACGCAACTGCAAAACCGTTTGCTTGCGGTCCCGCAAACTACTGAGCGCCTGCACGATGTACTCCACTTGGCACTCGATCATGAAAATGAGGGAGTTATGCCCCAAGCCCGTGTTTGGCCCCACCAACAAGAACAGATTTGGAAAGCCTGCAACGGTGATGCCCAGGTGGCTGGCAGCTGGGTTATTCCGCCACACGGCGCCCAACTCCGGCCCACCGCCGCCAGCACTACGTTCTGCGCCATCGGCGGCTACTCCAAAAATCCGCATGGGCGCGACAAACTCCGTGGCTTTAAAGCCCGTCCCCCAAATGATCACATCGCAAGGGTAGAGCGTGCCATCGGCACCGACCACGCCATGGGGGGCAATACCAGCCACCGCTTGCGTGACCAGTTGCACATTGGGGCGCTGCAGAGCGGGAAACCAGGTGTTCGAAATCAGCAGGCGCTTGCAACCGGGGTTGAAGTTGGGGGTTAAGGCCTTGCGCATCTCGGCGTCTGCCACCTGCCTGCGCAGATGAGTGCCCGACAGGCGTTTGAGCATGCGCTGGATGGTGGGTGAGCCCAAAAACCCCATGCCTACACACTCGTTGAACCAGTAGATGCGCCAACGGCTCAGGCGCTGCAACCACGGCACATGGCGGTAGATCCACAGTTTGATTACCCCATACGGGTGGTCCCAGCGGGGCAACACCCAGGCAGGCGTGCGTTGGAACACCGCGACGTGTGCCGCGGCTGGTGCAATCTCCGGTACAAACTGCACGGCGCTTGCGCCGGTGCCGACCACGGCTACACGCTTGCCTTTCAGCTCCACCTCAGGGCGCCAGTGGCTGGAGTGGAAAGACTGGCCGGCGAAGCCATCCAGCCCCGGCAGGTCGGGCACCACAGGTTTGTTCAGTGGCCCGGTTGCCAACACAACATGCCGCGCCAACAGTGGCGCCTGGCCTTCGCATTCAATCTGCCAGCACTGCTGCTCGGCCAGCCAGCGCATGGCGGCCACGTCCGTATTGAAACGGATCAACGGCCGCAGTGCATAAACATCGGTCACCTGCAAGATGTAGTCCTGCACCTCTTGCTGCTGCGGATAGGGGCGTGTCCAGCGGGTATTGGGAGCAAACGAAAAGGAATACAAATGGGAGGGCACGTCGCAGGCGCAACCCGGGTAGATGTTGTCGCGCCAGGTGCCGCCAACCTCATGGCTGCGCTCCAGAATCACCAGTGATTGCACCGCACCGCTCGCGCGCAAACGGATGGCCGCACACAGGCCACCAAAGCCGGCACCTACGATTACCACGTCAATCACTTGCTGATGTTGCATGCGGGCAAACTTAACACGGCAACTGCAGTCCCCCAAGTCCTTTACTGGGGCTTGGGTAAGCCTGGTGACGCGGGACCGGCAGGTGGCATTGGGTGGGTCGCAGCGGTAGAACCGAGGCGCTCGGTGGTCCACCGCAGCAGGTCCATCCACATCTGACGCATCTCGGCGTCTTGCGGCGTGCGCGTGGCGCTGGGCAGTTCGATGGTGACCACGGGCACGCCTTTGTGCACACCGCCGTAATTGCCCAGGGAGCCCGGAAAGATGCCCACCTGGTCCAGGTAGAGGCGCCCCAGGCGGCTGGGGGGAACGGTCGGGCCATCAAAATCCAAGACGCCATAGGGCGCATGCACACTCACGATTAGATTGGGTTTGAAGCTGTCTATCTGCTCCAGCAAGAAACGCGACTCGGGCTCTGATAGCGGCTGGTTTCCGGGCCAACGCCGGGGGTCCCGCAGGGTGCGCTCTTCCCAATAGTGGCGTGCATCGCGCGCCCAATTGGGGGTAGGGAAATTGCGGTTGAGGTCCACGCCACGGGCGTTGACGCGCCGGGCCGGTTTGGCAAACAAGCCGTCGGGGTTCAGCGTGGGAATAAAACGCCAAGAGATGGGCACTGGCGTGTCGGACGGTGGCGTCTGCGCCAGCGCAATCCAGTGGAAAACCAACGAACTGGACGACATTTCGTCTCCATGAATGCCACCCAGCACCAGCACCCGCAGCGGGATGCCTTCGGCCGGCACGTCACGGCTCCAGATTGGGCGGCCCTGCACGGACCGCGCCTTGCTGTCCTGCAATTGCGCTGCTTCACAAAGAGACAGTTTGACATCTGGTATCTTGGCAGAATAATCCTTGCAAGACCTCATGGGGATTGCATATGAAGCTACGCTATTGATAGCTAACAAGACAAGGCAAAGGGTTCTAAAACGCATGGCGGGATTGTAGGGTGCGACTGTGGGCGGCAGCTTCTTAGACCTAGCCAGACAAAAGGGCATGAAATTCGGGTAAATTGGGTCCATGCTTTCGACAGTTCCCCCGCCAAGTGCGCTTCCCCCCAACTTTTCCTCCACCGAATTCCGTGATGCACTGGGCATGTTTGCCACCGGTGTCACCATCGTCACTGCCCGCGATGCGCAAGGCAGCTTCGTTGGGCTGACGGCCAACTCGTTCAACTCGGTGTCGCTGACGCCACCGCTGGTGCTGTGGAGCCTGTCCCGCTCAGCCGGCTCGATGGCGGCATTCAGCACAGGCTCGCATTACGCCATCAACATCCTCAGCGCCGACCAGCAGGACCTGGCCAAACAGTTTGCCGCCCGGGGCGGTGACCGTTTTGCAGGTGTGCAGTTTGCATTGGGATCGGGTGGCGCACCCTTGCTGCAGGGCGCTGCCGCCACTTTTGAGTGTTTCAACCGCAGCCGCTATGAGGAAGGAGACCACGTCATTTTTGTCGGCGAGGTAGAGCGTTGCACGCACCGCGCGGGCGCGTCGCCCCTACTCTTCCACGGTGGCAAGTTTTATGCGGAACACCCTTTGTAACTTTAGGGGTGGCAATATGCTATTAAAACAATAGCAATATAACTATATTCTACGGGGGCTAGAGGCCTAAAACACCGTATATTCTCTGGCTAGAACATGGAGTTGACGCTATTGCGCATCGCCATCTGGGCCACGGCATTCAGCGCGCCATCCACCACCGGTGCGCCAGAGATCACCCGCAAATGCCCAGCGGCAACCAGCTTGTCGCGGGAGCGGCGGGTCATGGACTGTGCGTCGCCTGCGGAGTTGGTGAACAGAAACAGGCTTTCGTGCGAGCTGACCCAGGTCAGCTGGGTGCGCACCCATTGCGAATTGACCAGCAACTCCACCCAGCAACCCAGAGCGAATGCCGCGTGGGTGCTTGCCATATCACCCTCGGGATCAGCTGTAGATTGCGCTGATTCGGCAGCAGGAGCCATCGGCAGGGTTGTAGGCGGCGCATCGGATGGCGCATCGGGCAGGTCCATGAAATTGGAAGCTTTGGCCTCTTCGGGTGCCACCCAAGGGTTGCCATCGTCCACCAGGTGGCTATGCATGGCACCAGACGGCTCGTTCTGCGGCTCCGCCTCAGCGACCACCGGTTTGTGTTCGCCTCGGAAGGCACGCTGGTGCAGCCCCATCAGGGCTTCAAAAAAAGCGCTGGTCTTGGTAGAGGGATAGTGGATCGTCTCCAAACCCTCGCGCAGGGTGCCCAGCAGCGGGGGCACCAGCCGGGTCAGTTTGGGTGTATCTTTTCGGCTAAGGTCTGGGTGGGTGCTCCACAACAAGGCAGACACCAAAGACTGGTATTTTTCCGCCGCGCTGCCGGGAGTCGCCAGCCCTACCAGGCGCGCCTGCGCCACTACCTGCGCCCAAGGGCCGCACAAAAAGTCGAGCACGACGGCGGGCACCCGTTCGGCTTCTCGGTGGGCCGCTATCTCCCGGGCAATTCTTTCGGCCAACATATTGCGCTCCTCCGCGTTTTGCAGGGCCTGCACGGCCTGCTCGCGACCCCGTTCATTGCGTCGCGCTGCCTGGTCCCACTCCTCACGCAAAACCTGCAGCACCTGCTCAAAGGGTTCAGCATTTTCTATGGACGCTTGGTTCAGCAGGGCAAAAGCCTGTTCAATGGCAGATACAAATTCAACAAATCCCTTGGCCTGGGGCGACGCGTAGGCCTGGCTGTGGTCGGCCACCTCCTGCACCAGCACACGGGCAGGATGCTGTTTGTTGGTAAACAACCGGGGGTCCACCAACGCCAGGCGCAGCAGCGGCGGCTCCAGTTGGCGTATCAACTGCTGAATCGGGGCCAGCAACCGCCCATCATGCGCAATGTTGTCCACCATCAAGGTAATGACTTCCAGGCTCAACGACTGGCCTACACCCCGCGAGTGGCTGCGCAGGTGGGCACGCACAGCCTCCACCGAGGTATCGTCGGCCTGTACTGGCGTGGGTGTGGCCCCACGGCGCTGCTGCAGGCGCTGCACTACCTCGTCGACCTGTTGCATTTCCTTGAGCGCCTCCAGCGCTGCGGGCACGGTCGCATCAAAATCAACGGCGGGTGTAGAACTGAACGCTGGGTCGGCCTCGAACTCGCGCGAGAAGCGTTGCGCGAATTGGTCCATGGGCGACAGTTGTTGCTGGGGGGCGTTGAGTTCTCCAGATAACAGGCGTCGCAGCTTGTCCAGCGTTAGCAAGGTTACATTCTTGGTGGGCACAGCAGCAGATGGTGCGACGTCGGCGGTAACCTGCACATCTGCATCCTGCGCCACGCCACGACCCACACCAGCACCACCCCCGCCGCCGGCGCTGGGGGTTTGCACCACCACATAACCTGCTGCGACCACTCCCTGGTTTTGGAGCGATGTGCAAACGTGTAGGTACATGGCGCGCAGCTCTTGGCCCAGCGTGGTGCTCATGGCACTTAACCAGTCGAGTTGCATGGCGGGCGACAGCCCAGTTTGCTCGACCACCGCCTTGAGTGCATGGATGTAGACCTGTGGGCGCAAGGGGTTGCGCTCCGCATTGACTACACCCAGACCCAGCGTGCTACAAATCAGGGTATTGAGTTCCGCCAAACTGGCCTCGGCTGCCAGCATGGCTACTTGCTGGGTGCGCGCCAGCGCGATGCTGGTCAACACCTGCACTTCGTCCATCAGCTCCAGTTCGTCAAAACCCACATCGGTGATGGCCAACGGGCTACCAGCCTTCTTGGCGGCTTCCGGCTTGGTGAAAGCGTCCAGAAGCGCAAGGGGAAAACGCTCGCACAGCTTGGCCTCCCAGGCGCGTAACTGCTTGCCAGACTGGGCCAGGGCGTCGCGCTCGCGCGGGTCGCGGCAAGCAGCTTCGCGGAGCTGCAGCCCCTGACGGGCCGCTGCCACCAGCTTGCCCATGAGGATATGCCCGCCAGCAGCAGCCTCTTGCAACGTGGCGCGGTACAGCGCCTGGTATTGCGGTGAAGCGGTGGATGCGGCTACGGGTGGCATGGGGAGGTTTTAGTGGGTTATTTCAGCGCCTTGTACCGCATACGTTTGGGTTTGGCACCTTCTTCACCCAGACGCTTCTTCTTGTCGGCTTCGTACTCTTGGTAATTGCCGTCGAAGAAGGTCCATTGGCTGTCGCCCTCGGCGGCCAGGATATGCGTTGCAATACGGTCCAGGAACCAGCGGTCGTGGCTGATAACCAGCATGGTGCCGGCGAATTCCAAGAGCGCGTCTTCCAGCGCGCGCAGGGTTTCCACATCCAAGTCATTCGATGGCTCATCGAGCATCAGCACGTTGCCACCGGCGATCAGGGTCTTGGCCAGGTGCAAACGGCCACGCTCTCCACCGGAGAGCATGCCCACTTTTTTCTGCTGGTCGCCGCCGTTAAAGTTGAAGCGGCCGCAGTATGCGCGGCTGGCCATTTGAAACTTGCCGACGTTGATGATGTCGAGTCCGCCAGACACATCTTCCCAAACGGTCTTGTCATCAGACAGTGCATCGCGGTGCTGGTCCACAAAGGCCATCTTGACGGTTTGGCCGATCTTGACCTCGCCCGAATCAGCCTTTTCTTTGCCGGCGATCAGCTTGAACAGCGTCGATTTACCAGCTCCGTTAGGACCGATGATGCCGACGATTGCGCCGGCGGGGATCTTGAAGCTCAGGTTGTCGATCAGCACGCGGTCGCCAAACGACTTGGTGACGCCCACAAACTCAATGACTTCATGGCCCAGGCGGTCGGCCACGGGGATGAAGATTTCATTCGTCTCATTGCGCTTCTGGTATTCAAAGTCGCTCAGCTCTTCAAACCGTGCCAGACGGGCCTTGCTCTTGGCTTGGCGCGCTTTAGGGTTCTGGCGCGACCATTCCAACTCTTTCTTCAAGGCTTTGGCGCGTGACTCTTCGCCCTTTTGCTCAGCCTCCAGACGCGCGCCCTTTTGGGTCAACCAATCGGAATAATTGCCTTTGTAGGGAATACCAGAACCACGGTCCAGTTCCAAGATCCACTCAGCGGCGTTGTCCAGGAAGTAACGATCGTGGGTTATGGCCACCACGGTACCCGGGTAGCGTTGCAGGAACTGCTCCAGCCAGTCGACTGACTCGGCGTCCAAGTGGTTGGTGGGCTCGTCCAGCAGCAGCATGTCGGGTTTGGATAGCAGCAAACGGCAAAGGGCCACGCGCCGTTTTTCACCACCGGACAGCACGCCAATGTTGGCCTCCCAAGGTGGCAGGCGCAACGCGTCGGCTGCGATTTCGAGTTGGTGCTCGGAATCGGTACCGGCAGTAGCGATGATCGCTTCCAGCTCAGCCTGCTCGGCGGCCAGCGCGTCGAAGTCGGCGTCTTCCGCACCATAAGCGGTGTAAACCTCTTCCAACCTGGCCTTGGCGGCAAACACATTGCCCATGGCGGCTTCAACCGATTCACGCACAGTTTGCGTAGGGTCCAGTTGGGGCTCTTGCGGCAAGTAACCAATGTTCAAGCCGGCCATAGGAATGGCTTCGCCTTCGATGTCTTTGTCCACTCCGGCCATGATTTTCAGCAAAGTGGACTTGCCGGATCCGTTGGTACCCAGCACACCAATCTTGGCGCCAGGAAAGAAGGACAGGGAAATGTCTTTCAGGATATGCCGCTTGGGCGGCACGATCTTGCCGACGCGGTTCATGGAAAAAACGTATTGGGCCATGGTGTACAGGTAATAAGTGAGAAGAAACAGGATTTGAAGCAGCCGTTCCGCCACGCAAGCGAAGCGAATTTGCCGCAACGCATGTGCCGTTGCGAATCGGATTTAGCGTGGGTTTGACCCGTATTATCGACTGAGCCGCACCAGGCGCTGACAGGGGCGGTAATTACTAGCTTGCGCCACCGGCTTTTTCAACGTCATTGCGCAGGGCAGCTTGGGCCACGGCGTCCAGCGCGTGGTCAACCACCCGGCCATCCGACACCAACCGTACCAGCCCCAATCCCCGCAAACGGTCCATGGTCCGGCGGGACATGGAATGCGCCATACCGCCCGATGAGATGAACATGAACAGCGTTTTATGCGGGCTTGCCCAGGTAAGCTGGGCACGCACCCACTGGCCACCCAAGGCCAGATCAACCCAAGACCCGGTGATCAGACTCTGTGCGCTCCACGCCATCTGGGCAGCCGGATCGGGCGCTTCGTTCTCTTCAACTTCTGGAATCCGCTCCGGACTCTCTTTCAGGAACCCGGAATCGCTGGCCTCTTGTTCGGCCATCCAGAACTCCTCCACAGGAAGACCCACGCTATCGACCGCAGCAATATCAGCAGCGGTTGCCCGTTCAGGCGTTTCCCCTGTGGGCGCAGGACGGGCGCTTTCAAACGCCTGCTCGTGGAAGTTGATCAATTCGTCAAAAAAGACCGGTATTCGCTCGTCCGGGTAAGAAATCAACCCCAAACCCTGGCGCATTTTGACCAGCATACCCGGCACCATTTCCACTAGGCGTGAGCGGTTGCGTCGGGCTAGTTTGAGCTGCACGCTCCAGATCAAGTCGTCCACCAGACCCAGGTAACCGTCGGGATCCGCCGTGCCATCTGCACACTTCAACTGGGACTCTGCCACCACTTGTGCCCAGGGACCACGCAAAAACGCAGCCACGATATCGGGTACCTTTTTGTTTTTCACGCGCTCGGAGAAGTCTTCCGCGAGGCGCAAAGCCAACAGGTTACGCTGCTCCGCATGCAGCAGGCCACGTGCAGCGTCTTCGGCGCGTTGGCGTTGCTCATGCTCATCTTTGGTCCACACGCTTTCCAATTTTTTCACCACTTGGGCAAAGGTTGCCGCGTCTCCCGGACCATTGACCAGTATGTTGACTGACTTTTCCAGGGTCTTTTGAAAATGGGCAAACCCCGGCTGGTCTTCGGATGTAAAGGCCAGGCTACGGCTGGTCATCTTGTCCATGAACTGGCGTGCCGGGTGCTGGCGTTCGCTGAAAAATCGCGCATCGGACTGCGACAGCGTGATCAACACCGGCTCCATGCGCTTGAGGCTATTGCGCACACCACCCAGCATGCGGTGGTCCTGCGATAGGTTCTCCAACATCATGCGCACCACTTCTTCGCCCAACTCTCGCCCCAGCTTTTTGCTCTTGGACTTGTCCTTGTTTTCCGGCGAATCGCCTTCGAGCATGTCGATGGGCGAAGCCTTGGGCGCCGCAGCCGCCGCCTGACTGGCCCGCTCGGCAAGACGTTTCATCATGGGTTCCATCAACTTCATGTCTTCCAGCGCCACAAAGGAGGCCGGGACCGTGTGCGTGAAGTCTTTGATATTGCCGTTCAATGGGCCCATGTCCAACTCGCCCGACAACAGTCGGCGCAACTTGTCCAGGGTCAGCAAGGTGCGGGTGACTGAGTTTTCACTTGTTTTTTGCGCGCCATGAGCCGCGCCTTGGTGCTGCGCCGGGCCAACTGGCTCCACCCCTTGGGAGCGCAACCATTCGGACACCTCCTTATACAGCTGGCGAATGGCGATGCCCAACAGGCCCGCCGCTGGCGTCATCAGGCTGGTACGCGCCTCGTCGCTGGGCACATGCTCCTGCAAAGTTTCCCGCAACGCATAGACGAATGACTCGGGCTTTAGCGGATTCAGATGGGGTTGTACGGTCATCCAACCCAGCAAACTACTCATGAGCGTATTCAGCGTCGGCAGTGCATCGTCGACTGCCATGGATATTTCCTGCTGGGTCATCGCGAATTCAATGTTCGCGTCGATTTGTTCTTCCTCCAGAAACTGAAAATCGTCAAACCGCAAGCGTTGACCCTGCGTGCGTTGGGTATCACCCCCATACAGTGCAACGCGCAACTTCTCAGAGAAAGTGGCTTTGAAGGCATCGCCATTGGCGCACAGGCGCTCTATCGTGGGTTTGGTTGAGGGGTTGATTGTTTGCACGGACTTGCTGCGCGTTTGCGACAGGGACGCCTTCAACCCCGACAACACGTCGTCGACCAGGGTATCGCTTTGCTCCAACACGGCCTCGATGCAATCCTGCAGGGACGGCTTGAAACTACCGGGTTCGTGGGCCACGCCCAGCCTTCGCAACATGAACTTTTTCATTGTGAGCAGATTCTCCCAGTTGGCAGGTGCAATGACTAGTCCCTTCCCCGCATTGTGAACTTTAAGTCGCTCCCACGAAACACATTGGTGCAGCTTTTTGGCACGACAGGTGCCAACGTGCGACAATGCGGGTGTTGCGGAGCTTCAGTTGCCCACGACGTCAGCACATTGCTGGGGATACAGGATTGACATCCAACGTCCCGCCTTTGAATCTATCTGCCTTTGACTGATCTGGTGCCCAGGTACCAGAACAGGCCGATATCCCTAGCGCCCTGGATGGGCGCCACAACCCATGAACTTTGAAGAATTGAACTTGGCTGCGGCCATCGTTAAAGCCGTGCGCGAGCAAGGTTACGAAACGCCAACCGCCATTCAGGCCCAGGCCATTCCCCTGATATTGGAGGGACGCGACCTGCTCGGCGGCGCCCAGACCGGTACCGGCAAAACTGCCGCATTCACCTTGCCCCTGCTGCACCGTCTCACCATGAGCCGCAGTGCACAAAACAAATTTGGCGGCACCGGCATCCGCGCCCTGGTGTTGACCCCGACCCGCGAATTGGCGGCCCAGGTCGAAGAATCCATTCGCACCTACGGCAAATACCTGCAACTCAGCTCCACCGTGATTTTTGGCGGTGTGGGCATGAACCCGCAAATCTCCAAGCTCAAAAAAGGCGTGGACATTCTGGTTGCCACCCCCGGCCGTTTGCTGGACCTGATGCAGCAAGGCATGCTGGACCTGGGGCAGGTGCAAATGCTGGTGTTAGACGAAGCCGACCGCATGCTGGACATGGGCTTTATCCATGACGTCAAGAAAGTGCTGGCCGCCGTTCCTAAAGAGAAGCAAAGCCTGCTGTTCTCGGCCACCTTCAGTGACGAAATCCGCGAACTGGCCGCCGGCCTGCTCAAAGACCCGCAAAGCGTGCAAGTCACCCCCCGCAACACCACGGTGCAGCGCATCACCCAGGTGATCCACCCGGTAGGCCGTGGTAAGAAGAAGGCCCTGCTGGCCCACATCATCAACGAACACAATTGGAGCCAGGTGCTGGTGTTCACCCGTACCAAGTTTGGCGCGAATAACGTGGCCGAATTTCTGGAAAAGAACGGCATCACCGCCATGGCCCTGCACGGCAACAAGAGCCAGGCTGCACGTACGCAAGCATTGGCCGGCTTCAAGAGCGGCGAAGTGCGCGCCCTGGTGGCCACCGACATTGCCGCACGCGGTATTGACATCGACGAGCTGCCACACGTCGTCAACTACGAAATCCCCAACGTCAGCGAAGACTATGTGCACCGCATTGGCCGTACCGGACGCGCGGGCAACGACGGTGCCGCAGTGAACTTGGTGTGCTTGGACGAAGAAGGCTTCATGCAAGACATTGAGCGCTTCACCAAGCAAAACATTCCCGTGCAGATCATTGAGGGTTTTGGTCCTGAGCAGGGCGAAGTGGGCGAACCCATCGCCATGGGCCGCCAGACTATCTGGGGCGGTGCAGGTAAACCGCCAAGCCGCGACGTGATGCAGGCAGCCGCCCGTGCTGCACGCACTGAAATGCTGCAACGCGTGCGCGAGAACAAGGCCGGCCAAGGTGGTGGCCAAAGCGCAGGGCGTGGCAATGGTGGTGGAAATGGCGGCGGTGGCCGTAGCGCGCAAGGGCCCCGTGGTAACGGTGGAGGCAATGGTGGCGGAAATGGCGGTGGCCAAGGCGGCGGTGGACGCGGTGGTGAACACCACGCCCCCCGTCCACAAGGCGCACGTGGACCCCAGCAAGGCTATGGCGGCGGTGGCGGTGGTCAAGGCCGTGGACGCCCACCCGTGGGCGACGCGCAACCCCGTAGCCACGAAGGTGGATTCGGCAGCGGCATGGGCGAGCGCCCTCCCCGCCCCGCACCAGGCGGTCAACCTGACCCCATGCGCA
>JBKJJC010000009.1:0-9993 GCA_046598245.1 Rhodoferax sp. | reverse complement strand
TCCATGAGCAGTGCGTGGAGCGTATCTTCATGGACATCTGGACGCGCTGCAAGCCGACCAAACTGACAGTCTATGCACGCTACACGCGCCGCGGTGGGCTGGACATCAACCCCTTTCGCACCAGCCACCCGCAGGCGCTGCCGCGCAATGTGCGCACGGCGCGGCAGTAACGGCATTTTGAATATAGCTATTTAATTGATAGCTAAACCTATTTGTTCGGCGGGGGCTGTAGGCCAATTTTCTATAAATTAACCAGCTCACAGGCCGGTGCAGGGCGGCCAAAGAAATAGCCCTGAAAGGCGTCACAACCCAGCTCGGCCAGCATATTGCGCTGCTCCGCCGTCTCCACGCCTTCTGCAATCACGGTCAGGCCCAGGCTGTGGCCCAGCGCCACCACTGATCGAGCTATCGTGGCGTCTCCCGGTTTGGTCAGCAGGTCTTGCACAAAGGATTTGTCGATCTTGAGCTGGTCCAGCGGCAGGCGTTGCAGGTGCAGCAACGACGAGTAGCCGGTACCAAAATCGTCCAGCGAGAAGCCCACGCCCAGCGCTTTGACGGCATGCATCTTGGCGCGGGTCTCGGCGCTGTCGTTCATCAGCATGCTCTCGGTCAGCTCCAGCTTCAGCCGCTGGGGGTTGGCGCCGGTTCTCTGGAGTGCGCTGGCAATGTGTGACACAAAACCTTCGTCGTCAAACTGGCTGCGGCCCACATTGATCGCCAGCGTCCATGCCGACGTGGCCTGCTGCAGGCCCCACACCACCAATTGGTTGCAGGCGGTATCCAGTACCCATTGGCCCAGCAGCTGGCCCACACTGGTTTGCTCGGCCAGCGCGATGAACTGTGCCGGTGGCACCAGGCCCCGGGTGTTGTGGTTCCAGCGCAGCAGCGCCTCAGCGCCAATCGGCACGCCCTGCACATCCACCTGGAACTGGTAGAGCAACATGAATTCTTGGCGCGCCAGGCCGCGGCGCATGTCTTGCTCCAGCAGCGCATGGGCGCTCACTGCGGCTTGCATCCCGGGGTCAAAAAAGCGGGCGGTGTTGCGCCCTGCGGCCTTGGCCTGGTACATGGCCACGTCGGCCTTCTTCAGCAGAGAATCGGAGCTTTCCTGGTCACCCTTGAAGATGACGATGCCAATGCTGGGCGTGCTGACGTGGTGGTGCCAGCGCAGGGTGTAGGGCTGGCCCAGCGCATGGAGGATTTTGTTGGCCACTGCCTCGGCGTCGGCCGCGCTCTCGGCGCTTGCTGGGCTCAGGCCTTCGAGCAGCACCACAAATTCATCACCCCCCAACCGGGCCACGGTATCGCCCTCGCGCACACAGGTGGTCAGACGGGTGGCCACCTGCTTGAGTAGGGCGTCGCCCAGGTCATGTCCCAGTGTGTCGTTGAGCAGCTTGAAGTGGTCCAGGTCCAGAAACATCAGCGCGCCGCGGTGGCCCGAGCGGTCCGATGTTTTAAGTGCCTGCTTGAGCCTATCCAGCAGCAGGCGGCGGTTGGGTAATTGGGTGAGCGGGTCGTAAAAAGCCAGCCGCTGGATTTCTTCTTCTTGCTGGCGGCGTTGGGTGATGTCGCGTATCACGCCGACAAAAGTGGGTCGCCCCGGCCGCGCGATTTTGGAGACCGACAGGCTGATGGGGAAGATGCTGCCGTCTTTGCGTTTGCCCAGTATCTCGCACGGGGTGCCAACCAAATAGTTGGATCCGGCGTGCTTGAACAACTGCATTTGCTGGTCGTGCTCGCCGCTGTAGGGCTCAGGTAACAACATGCCCACGCTGTGGCCCAACAACTCTTCGGCGGTGTAGCCAAAGAGTTTGATGGCCGCCTTGTTGACCGATTCGATCTGGCCCCGCTTGTTGATGGTCAACACGCCATCGAGCATATTGTCCAAAATGCTCAGTGTGTGCAGGGCAGCCTCTTGCAAGGAGGCCTGGTCTGGGCTGTGCAGCGGGTAAGCGCCGGTGCTGGCGCAGGTGCAATCTTTGTGGATCAGCAGGCAGCGGCTTTGAGCGTCTTTGGCGAGGCAGAAAGTAGGCAGGCTATGTGCCAAATCGGGCAAACGATTCTGCCCTGGCGCCATAGCTGAATATTTCTGCATGCAAAAACCCCTCTTTGCGTCGCAAACCGGACACCATTGCGAATCTAATCACGATTTTTGCCGTTTGTACACACCATAAAGAGGGTATCTTTTTGCGTTGGACGGCAGCTATCTTGTATTCAAACGTTTCACGCCGGCTACGAAGCGCTGTAGCGCCTGGGACAACACGCCGCGCGGAATCATGATCTCGATCAGTTGAAACTGGCCGCGTGTGGCAAAGGCGTGGTCCAGCGCCGCCTTGAGTTCGGCCCGTGTGTGCACCCGCACCCCTGCGCCGCCCATGCTGGGGGCCATGGCGGCAAATCCCCATTCGTCCAGGTCGGTGAATTTGGATTCGGGCTGGAAGGTGTGCAGCATCTCCCACCGCGCGTTGTTGAAGACCAGTACGATAGGGTCCCAGCCATACCGTCGGCAATTGCCCAGTTCCCAACCCGTCATCTGGAAGGCGCCGTCGCCCAGCAATATGAGGGGCCTCTGTCCGGTCTCGGCTTGCAGGCCCAGACCGGCCGGTACGCCAAAACCCATGGATGCGTAATAACCTGGCGCTACCAACGCGGTGTGGTCGATGTCCATCGCAGTGAACAGGCAATCGCCCACGTCCGATGCGATCGGCATGCGCCCGTGCGTGGCCATCAGGTCGTTGACCGCGGTGGCAATGTCCTTGGGTGAAATGTGTTCGCCGTCAGCCACCAGGCCGCGCGGAAAGTGTTGGCGGTGCACGGTAAAGTGCTTTTCTGTGGCACCAACACGTGCCAACAGGTGGTCGACCAAGGCCGCTAGCGGTACGTTGGCGTAGCTGTGGTACCCAATGCTGAGCTGCTCATCAAAAGCGAGAATCGCTTTGCGCATGTCGATAGTTTTTTCAGAGACGGCAAAGTTGGTGTCGCAGACGATAACCCCCAGCATCAGCAGGGCGTCGGATGACTCCACCAATTGGGTGACCTCGGGCAAGCCAGCCACACCCATGTAAGTGCCCACCAACGGCGCATCGGCCTCGGCTAGCAGGCCACGGCCCATAAAGGTGGTGACAACGGGCAGGCCCAGGCGGCGCGAGAGTTCGGCCACCTTGTCCTCCAGTTTGAAGCGGCGTACTTCTACACCCACCATCAGCACCGGCGCAGCCGCCTTGGCCAGACGGCCCAGGATTTCGTCGACACAGGCGTCGAGCTTGTCGGTGTCGACGGCGGGTATGGCTTGGGGCTGCACCGGCAGGCACTCCACGCCCACCATGTCGCGCGGCAGCTCGATGTAGACCGGGCGCGATTGCCGCAGGCAATTGGCCAAGGCGCGGGCAATGTCGCTTGGCGCGCGTGTTGCGTCATCCAGCAGGACCTGGTCGCAGGTAATTTGTTCAAAAATTTGGCGTTGCGAGTCCAGCGTCTTGGCCTGGTGGTGCAGCAGCAACCCCGAGCTGGCCTCGCCCTTGCCGGGTCCGCCGGAGAGCACCACCAGTGGTGACTTTTCGGCATAGGCCGAGGCCACGGCATTCACCATGTTCAGCGCACCCGCGCCATACGTAACGGCGGCCACCCCCAGGCCGCAGTTGATGCGCGCCGCCGCATCGGCCGCAAACCCCAGACTGGGTTCGTGTGACAGCGTGTGCAGTGGCAGGATGGCCGACTCTTCGATGATGCGAAAGAAGGGCAGCGCGAAGTCACCCGGAATGCCAAAGATGCGCGTCGCACCATGGGCCTTCAGGGCAAACAAAAGAGATTCGGTGATGTTCATGGCAGGTACTCCACAGCGGTAAAGGTGTGGAAATTGTGCTGCGCATGGGGTGCACTGTGTGTTCGTAATGTGTGCCAAATGCACACTTCCGTGCACGTTTTGTGCACGTTTTTACCATATTGCGGCTCACAGCCCGGCCAGTTGGCCAGGCAATGGTTGTGCTGAACGCCTACTGACCCACATCCACAAAGCGGGTGAGCGAATGCAGCGCCGGGAAGTCACCCGAGCCTTTGGTTTTCATGGCCTTCACCGACTCCATTACATGCCGATTGCTCCAGATGGCGCCCTGCAGCCAGCCCATTTGCTTGAGCGCGTCGTCCACCGAATGGTCGCGTGCGTAGTGGATGGCCTGCTTGGTGCCCCAGATGGCAACTGGCGGCTTGGCCGCGATCTCGGCGGCGCAATGGAGCGCAGCGGCGAGCATGGCGTCTTCGGTGTCAAAAATGGCGTTGACCAGGCCGTATTGCAACGCGCGGTCGGCACCCAGGCGTCGGCCGGTGTAGGCCATTTCCTTGACCACGGCCAGAGGAATTAGCTTGGGCAGGCGCTGCAGCGTGCCCACGTCGGCCACCATGCCGATGTTGATTTCCTGGATGCAGAAGAAGGTTTGTGGCGTGGCATAACGAATGCAGCAGGCGGTGACCATGTCCACCGCACCACCAATACAACCGCCCTGTATGGCCGCGATCACCGGTATGCGCAGCGTCTCCAGCTTGGTAAAAGTGGCTTGCATGTCGGCCAGCATGTCAAAGATGGCGGCGCGGCCTTCGGGGCTTTTATCGTCCATCTGGATGGCACCGGCAAAAGTCTCCAGTGCCATGCCGGCACTGAAATGCTTACCGGTGCTGCTGATGACCAGGGCGCGTGCGCTGCCGTCTTGGTGCAGTTGGGTCAGCACCGCATCCAGCTCGCGCCAGAAGGTGGGGTGCATGGTGTTCATCGCCTCGGGCTTGTTCAGCACCAAGTGGGCGACGTGGTTGCTGGTGGTCAGCGAGAAGCAGGAGAGGGGGGTGGTAGAGGTAGTCATGGGCAAACTGTAAAGCAGTTTGCTGCGCCCACCGGTCACCTACGGCAACAGGGGATCAACCCTTGATCCACTCGCAGCGCAACGTATGCCGGTTGTGGGCGCGGGTGCGCCAGCTGATGTACAAGCTGGGCGCCAGCATACCCAGTACACACAGGGGGCTTGCCCACCAGGCGTCCAGAATAAAAGTGGGTAACCAACCCACCCAGCCCATCAGCCAACAGGTAATGATGGCGTCCCAGAGCTGAAGTTCCAGCGGATGTTCCTGGGCATTCTCTACATGCCACCTGCGAATGCGGTGAAGCTCGGAAATAGGAACCGCCGGTGCAAGCCAGGTCAACATTGGAATCTCCCACTGTGGGATTTCAATGTAAGTTCGACGTAAGTTGGTGTCAAGAAGTATGTGGTGCCCCGTGCGGTCTTCAGTGCTTCTACAACCTGAGTTCAAAATAGTTGATCGGTCGTCGCTTCTGAATTGATAGCATACTGCTTATGTTTCACGGGGGATAGAGGCATATTTGGCTCAAAATCATCGCCGCTGGATTGCTTGTGCAGCGCCCCCACACGCACGCCCAGCAGGCGCAGCCGCTTCTGCAGGGGTGCGCGCTTCAGGCACAGGCCCGCCACGCGGCGTATCTCTTTGGCATCGTCGATGGGGTGTTCTACCGTGATGTCGCGCGTGACGGCGGTGAAGTCTTCAAACTTGATCTTGATGCCGATGGTCTTGCCCAGATAACCCTTGCGCTGCAGATCACCAGCCAGTTGTTCACACAGGCGCGTGAATATGGTGCCCAATTCGACCTTGTCGCGCACGGCGTGTAAATCGCGCTCGAAAGAGGTTTCGCGGCTGATGCTGACCGGCTCACTCTCCAGCACGATGGGCCGGTCGTCAACCCCGTGGGACGCCGCATGCATCCAAGCACCGGTGCGCTGGCCAAAGGTGTCCATCAGCCATTGCAGGTCTTTGGCGGCCAACTGGCCGATGGTTTCTATGCCGTGGCTCTTCAGCTTCTCATCCGCCTTGGGGCCGATGCCGTTGATCTTGCGGCAAGCCAGCGGCCAGATCAAAGTCTCCAGATCACTCTCATGGACGATGGCAATGCCCTTGGGCTTGTTGAACTCGCTGGCCATCTTGGCCAGCAGCTTGTTGGGCGCCACGCCGACTGAGCAGGTGAGGCCAGTGGCTTGGAGGATGCTCTTCTGGATCAGTCGCGCCAGCACCCGCCCGCCCTCGCGCTGGCCGCCGGGCACATCGGTGAAGTCGATGTACACCTCATCCACGCCCCGGTCTTCCATCAGCGGCGCAATCTCAGTGATGATGGCCTTGAACTGGCGTGAAAACTTGCGATATTCCTCAAAATCCACCGGCAGCAAAATGGCCTGCGGGCACAGCTTGGCCGCCTTCATGAGCCCCATAGCCGAGCCAATGCCGAACTTGCGGGCTGCGTAGGTGGCGGTGGTGATGACGCCGCGCCCGGTGTAGCTGTGTAGCCGGGCAAAGGCGTCTATCGGGATACGCCTGAGGGCTGCGCGCTGGGCCGCTTCGTCCCAGGGTGGTTCAGGCTCAGAGGGGTCGGCGTTGGCCAGGTCTTGCGCACGCAACACCTTCAGCGCGTCTTGTATGGCTTGGCGCCCCGCTGCGATGACGACCGGCAAGTCCTTGAGCTGGGGGTAGCGCAGCAGTTCCACCGACGCATAGAACGCGTCCATGTCCAGGTGGGCAATGCGCCGCACCGGGGTCAACCATCGGAGTTGATCTGGTTGATCAAAGCTCCCAAAACATCCTCGGCCTGTTCATTCTCGACCTGGCAGGTGCCCGCCGCATTGTGGCCGCCGCCGCCATATTGCAGCATCAGCTCGCCCACATTGGTCTTGCTGCCGCGGTCCAGAATAGATTTGCCGGTGGCAAACACGGTGTTTTGCTTTTGCACGCCCCACAACACATGGATGGAGATATTGCACTGCGGGTACAGCGCATAAATCATGAAGCGGTTGGCGGCGAAGATGGTTTCTTCGTTGCGCAGGTCTAGCACCACCAGGTTTTTGTGCACTGTGGCGCAACGTTCGATCTGTTCGCGGGCGCGTGCAGCGTGGTCGAAGTACAGGTCGACCCGTTCAATCACGTCGGGCAGTTGCAGGATCTCGTCGATGCCGTGGTTGCGGCAGTACTGGATCAGGTCCATCATCAACTGGTAATTGCTGACGCGGAACTCACGGAAGCGGCCCAGTCCGGTGCGCGAGTCCATCAGATAGTTCAGCAGCACCCAGTCGGTCGGTTCCAAAATTTCTTCGTGGCTGAACTGGGCCGAATCGGCCTTGTCCACGGCCGTCATCATGTCTTCACTGATATTGGGAAAGGCCTTGGCGCCGCCGTAATAGTCGTACACCACCCGTGCCGCCGATGGCGCGTGGGCCGAGATGATGTGGTTGGGGCGCTCGCCCGTGTTGCGAATAGTCTCCGACTCGTGGTGGTCGAAGGACAAATGTGCCGAGGCAACATAGGGCAGGTTGGTGGTGATGTCGCGGCTGGTGATGTCGACTTTGCCGTCCTGCATGTCCTTGGGGTGGACGAATTTGATGTCGTCTATCAAATCCAATTCGTTGAGCAGCACCGCGCAGACCAGACCATCAAAGTCGCTGCGGGTCACCAGACGGAATTTACTTTGGGTCATGGGAGGCTCCTTTTTGCGTGGCTGGGAAGAAATTGATCCTAACGCAAAAGACCCGCATTTTTTGGGGCGGTGGCGGATGTTTACGATCCGCCTGGCGGTACAGACGCAAATCAACGCTCCCATTCGTACCTTTTTACCGCATCGGAACAGCGTCCGAGCAACCTGACGTCTATCCTTCAGTTGACGAACCCGCGTTCTAGTTCATCGACCAGCCGGCCAACGTAGGCAACCGTGTCGTGAATCGGGGCAGGTGTTGACAGGTCAATGCCTGCAGCCTGCATCAACTCCAGCGGCCGCAGGGTGCCGCCCGCTTTCAAAACGTCTAACCACTGCTGCACTGCAAGGTCGCCATGCTCTTGGACCCTAAGGGCCATTGCCGTTGACGCCACCAGACCGACGGAATAGGTGTAGGGGTACAAGCCCATGTAGTAGCTGGGCTGGCGCATCCATGCCATGCGGGCAGCATCATCTATCTCAACGGTGTCACCCCAAAAACTCGCCAAAATCTCGCCTTTGGTCTGATTGAGAAAAGAGGCGGTGATGGACTGCCCCGCCTCCGCCTTGGCGTATACCTGCCGCTGCAATTCGGCTTCCAGCAGGTGGGTGACAAAGTTGTGGTGGTAGGTTCCCAGCACCTGCATGATGGCTGAAAGTCGCATGCGTGGATCATCCTGTTTCGCCAGAATATGCTGGGCCAACAGCATTTCGTTCATGATCGACGGTGCTTCCACAAAGGGCAGGGCCGGATACATGTTGATCAACCGCTGGTGGCGCATGGCCAGGTTGAAGTGCCCACCATGTCCAAGTTCATGGGCCAGGATGAACACGTCCCGCATGGAATTGGCCCAAGTCACCAGTATGTAGGGATGAACACCGAAAGGTGAGGCGCAGAAGGCTCCCGAGTACTTGCCAATGTTGTCGCCCCGGTCTACCCAGCGCTGACTGATCGCAGTCTGCACATACTGGCAATACTCTGGGCCCATGACCGCAAGCGCATCCAGGATCAACGCACACGCTTCGTCGTAACTCACGCTGGGGTCATAGCCGGGGTCTAGCGGTGCCTTGATGTCGCAGTAGAGCAGTTTGTCTAACCCCAGAACACGACGCCGCAGCCGGGCGTATCGCTGCATATGCGGAGCCACTTCGCGCAAAATGATTTGCAGGATATTGGTGTAAAGGCTGACCGGGATCTTATGGTTTTGCAGTAAGAATTCTTCTGTGCTGCCGTATTTGCGAAGCCGCGCCAACACGACGTTTTTATTGACTTCCGTTGCGAATGTCGCAGCGTAGGTGTTGTTGTATGCCTTCAGACCATCGCCAAACGACTTCCAGGCGCCACGTCTGACTGCGAGGTCCGCATGTACTTCATAGGTAAATTCGTACAAGTTGAAGGAGTTGGGATAGGTGGTGCCGGCCGAATCGGTAAACGATGCAAACTGCATGTCACTGGCCTTGGATTGGTTGTAGACCATGCCCGGCGAACCCAGAACTGCCCCGACAGATGCGAGCACCTGCTCAGCCTCGGCCCCCAGTCGGTGTGGCTTGACGTCCAGCAGGTCGTGCAAGTACACGCTATAGCTCGAAAGTCCGGTCTCTTCGGCCAGATAGCGCTCCACAACGCCGTCGGGCAACAGCAATATTTCTGATTCAACAAAGGCGGTACTCGCCTCTAGGCGTGCAACCAAGGATGCGCGTCGCTCCGCCCTGGCCTGATTTTGCGGGTTGGTCCCGTCTTCGGCATTGCGCAAATTGGCATAGAAGAACACGCGCGTGGCCCGCACATACAGCGCCTCGACCGCATTCAGACATTCCAGCAAAGTGGCAGACCCCTGCCCGAGCTTTCCCTGGTACATGCTGATGCCGGTGCGGTCCGCATCCAACGACTCGAAGGCAGCATCCCACTCTGCGTGGGATGCGAACAGATCATCAAGGTTCCAGGTTTCATTCACGGGGATCTGCGAACGACTTAAAGAAACTTTCATGGCACGCATCCCAATCGTTGGTGGTGAAGTTTCGAATGTTAGTCGAGCATGTCGAGAACTGGTCAGATGGAGCGGCTGCAAACGGTCGGATAACTGCACGCAACCGTGCATTCGAGTTACATTGCCTGATGGTCAGACATTGACCACTCGGGCCACACATATTAGGAACTTGAAATCATGCAATTTGGATACAACGGACTCATTGGTTTGCTGGTGCTCGCAGGGGACATTTGGGCCATTCTCAATATCATTCAAAGCTCAGCCTCTAATGAGAAGAAATTGATTTGGATCATCGCCGTCGTCTTACTTCCCGTTCTGGGTCTGGTGCTGTGGTATTTTCTTGGGCCGCGCAGCGGCAGGCCGAGCTAGTGTGTGGTCAGCTTGGGTAGCTGCCGGGTAACAAGATGCTTTTGTCCACCTGCGCGATGTTGGTCTTGCCGCACAGCGCCATGGTGATGTCCATCTCGCGGTGGATGATTTCCAGCGATTTGG
>JBKJJC010000099.1:0-3009 GCA_046598245.1 Rhodoferax sp. | reverse complement strand
GGTGCCGCCAAGGCGCGCGGTGCCAAGCCTTTGGCCCGCCTGGTGGCCTATGCGCACGCCGGTGTAGACCCCAAGTACATGGGTATTGGCCCGGTGCCGGCCACACAACTGGCGCTGAAGAAAGCCGGATTGACGGTCAACGACCTGGACGTGATTGAGGCGAATGAGGCCTTTGCCGCCCAGGCCTGCGCGGTAACCCGCGACCTGGGCCTGGACCCCGCCAAGGTCAACCCCAACGGATCAGGCATTTCACTGGGACACCCCATCGGCGCCACCGGCGCGCTGATCACGGTCAAGGCGCTGTATGAACTGCAACGCATTCAAGGCCGCTACGCGCTGGTGACCATGTGTATTGGAGGCGGACAGGGCATTGCCGCCATCTTTGAGCGCATGTAGTTGAAAACGCTATAGTATTAGTAGCACAACAGTGAACAAATACGGGGGCTAAAGGCCGATTTAACCATTAACGATCTGGTTACGCCCCTGGTGTTTGGCCTTATACAAGGCTTCGTCGGCCAGCTTGATCAGGGCCTGCCCGCTCTGTCCCGGGGTCAGTTGTGCAATGCCGCAGGAAAAGGTGCAGGCAAAAGAACTCGACTTCACCGGGTGGTGGAACTGTGAAAAGTCGACCCGGATGCGGTCCAGCAAATGGTGAGCACGTTCGGCATCGGCCTGCGGCAAGATCACCAAAAACTCTTCACCACCGTAACGCCCCACAGCATCCGTCTTACGCAACCGCTGCTTCAGCAGCCAAGCCATACTGCGTATCACCTGGTCGCCCATGGGGTGACCATAGGTGTCGTTGACCTTTTTGAAATGGTCAATATCAATCATGGCAACACACAGCGGCGTGTTGTCTGCCAGTGCGGTGTTGATCGAAGCCTCCACCCGCTGCTTGGACGTGGTGTGGTTCAACAAGCCGGTCAGACTGTCCAGGTACATAGACCTCCGCAGGATGCGGTAGCGGTCAATCTTGCTTTTGACCACTGCATTCAGCACCACGGGGTTAAACGGCTTGGTCAGGAAATGGTCGCCCCCCAGGCGCAGCGCGTCCACCTGCAGGGCGATGCTGGTGTCGGCAGACAAATACACCACCGGGGTCGACAAAAATTCTTCGTGCTGGCGTATCACGCGGGTCACCTCGACACCGGTGCAGCCCGGCATGTACATGTCCATCAGCACCAGATCGGGCTGGAACTTGGCCAGCGCGGTCAACACGTCCTGGGGGTTGGAAATGGCCATGGATTCCACGCCAGATTCCTTCAGCGTGCGCTGGATCAGCGTGCTGGCGGTCTTGGAATCTTCTACGACCAACACACGGTACGGCGGCTCTTCTTCGTTGCCACACAACTTGACGATGCGGGCCATGACGGCAGATTGCGGCGTACCCACCGGGAAGCAAAAATCGCAGCCGACGCGCAGGGCGAGTTTGAGCCCTTCAAAATCAGACGGCAGGTTGAGACCCACGATGTTGCTGGCCGAAAAGCGGCCGCGCAAGGCCTGCACCCGCACGATGAAGGACGTGGGCTGCAGGCCATTGGCGTCGACCAGAACAATGGTTGGGTCTTGGGTGGCCTTCTGGTCGTAGACCGGGCCACAGACTTCGACCTGGATATTGAAGTAGCCCGCCTGGGTAACCACTTCGGCCCAGGCATCGGGGACCGCTGTGACCAACCAAATTTTTTTGACCGGCAGCAAGTCGGTGGCAACTTCACTCTCCTGGTGCAAACGGCGCTCGGGATTGTGGTCGCCTTTGTCATACAAAAAGGCGGCAATGCGCGTACTGAATTCAGTGATTTGACCATCCAGGTCACCCAAGGGCGCTTCGGGAATGGGGTCGCTGTTCCAGCGGTCAAACTGTGACAACACTTGCTGCTCCAGCGCGCGGGCTGTCTGGTGCAGGCCGGGCAGGCCCTTGGCATCCAAAAACTCGGTAAAGCTCGACACGGCCACGGCAAATTCGACAAAGCCGTCTATGCCCGGATGGTCCTTACAGGCTTGCCATTTGGATAAAAATTCGTCGCTCTTTTTCTGTAGCTCGGACGGCGAACACGACATAGGTTTCCTCGTTTGACCGGTTAGTCCGGCTCTGCCTTTATTTTAGGTGGCCTATCGTCTTGGAATCCATGGGCACGTAAAGTGACGACGAGCGTGTCGCGGTGGCCGGCCATTTCGATAGGTTGGATGGGGGTTGACTCATGGATAACACGCGCGTCGTCCAACAACAGCAAAGACCAGGGTTCGGTCAGCGTGAAGCGCTGGCCATTGGGGCCATCGGCTTCAAACACACGGGTCTCGCCGCCTTTAACACCCTCGCGCCCGACCAAAAAAACCGCCACCACATCCACACCGTCCCGGTGCGCACCTTCGGGCGTGGGGCGCCCAATCCCGTCGGTGGTGTCGATGCGGAACTGGTGGGCTTCGACAAACCAAGTTTGAGCGCCCCTGAGCTGGGAGGCCAGCTTGCCCAGCGTTTGCAACACAGCGTCCCACGCCACCAACGACGCCGTGTTTTGCGCAACCGGCTCAAACCAACGCTGCATGCCGCCGTGTAGCGCGTTGTAATCCAGCGGTTGCCAATGCGCGCGGTGCGGCACGGCCTGCACCGCCTCTGCGGTCACCTGGTAGCTGGCGTGGCGGCGGCGGCGGTAACGGCCACCGTCTTTCAGGTACAGATCAGGCGGCAATTCATTCCAACTGGACAGCAAGGCGTTGAGGTCGGCCAAGGACAACCCGGCAAGAGCGGCAACGCTTTGCGCATCCAGTACGGCAAAGCCTTGCTGTTGCAAGGCGGGGATCACGGCGTCTGGCGCAACACAGGGGGGCAAAAAGGTACTAGTGGTCATGACCAATAGCTTAACCAGTTAGAGCCCCCACGCTCCTCCGCTGCGCGGGTCGCTTCCCCCCAAGGGGGCCGCAATTTGCCTTGGGGGCGGCCCCGCGGCAAATCAGAGCCCCCACGCTCCTCCGCTGCGCGGGTCGCTTCCCCCCACGGGGGACGCAATTTGC